>CALWZE010000066.1 GCA_944385925.1 uncultured Clostridia bacterium | reverse complement strand
CCCTATTCCGCGACCAAGATCGGCGCGGACCGACTCGCCGAGAGCTTCTACCGCTCCTTCGGCACCCCGGTGACCATTGTGCGGCCGTTCAACACCTATGGGCCGCGCCAGAGCGCCCGGGCGGTCATCCCGACCATCATCACCCAGCTGCTGGGCGGCGCGCAGGAGATCAAGCTCGGCTCGCTGACCCCGACGCGGGATTTCAACTACTGCAAGGACACGGCGGCGGGCTTTATGGCGCTCGCAGGCTGCGAGAAGGCGGTCGGCGAAGAGGTCAACATCGCGACCGGGGTCGAGATCAGCATCGGCCAGCTCGCACAGGAGCTGATCGACCAGATCAATCCCGCGGCGCGCATCGTCTGCGACGAGCAGCGGCTGCGGCCCGAAAAGAGCGAGGTCAACCGGCTGCTGGGCGACAACCGCAAAATCAAGGCGCTGACCGGATGGGCGCCGAAATACGACCTTAAGGCGGGGCTTGCCGAAACCATCGAGTGGCTGCGCGGGCATCTCGCAAGCTACAAGAGCGATATTTACAATATCTGAGAAAGAAGGCGGGAAGATGGCGGATTTTATTCCTCTTTCGGTTCCGAATCTGCGCGGCAACGAGCAGAAATATATGGATGAGGCGATCCGGGACGAGTGGGTCTCGACCGCCGGTCCTTACATCAAAAAGATGGAGGAGCAGGTCGCTGCGTTTGCCGGCGTTCAGGAGGCGGTCGCCTGCCAGAGCGGCACGGCAGGGCTGCACCTTGCGCTTATGGAACTCGGGGTCACCTGCGAGGACATCGTTCTGGTGCCGACCCTGACCTTCATCGCAACGGTCAATCCGGCGTCCTATATCGGCGCGACCCCGGTGTTTATGGACTGCGACGATACCCTTTGCATCGACCCGCAGAAGCTGCGGGAATACTGTGAGCAGGAATGCGAGATGCGGGACGGGGTGCTGTATGACAAACAGTACGACAAGCGGGTGCGCTGTGTTGTGCCGGTTCATGTCTTTGGCAACCTCGCGGATATGGACGCGATTATGGAGATTGCCGAGACCTACCATCTGATGGTGCTCGAAGACGCCTGCGAGAGCCTTGGTTCCCGCTTTGCGGCCGGGCGGTTCGCGGGCCGGCACAGCGGCACGATCGGAGATATCGGCGTTTTCAGCTTCAACGGCAACAAAATCATCACAACGGGCGGCGGCGGCATGATCATCTCCCGTCATCCCGAAATGCTCGCGCATATGCGCTATTTGTCCCAGCAGGCCAAGAACGACCCCTTCCGCTTTGTGCATGACGAGGTCGGCTACAACTACCGCATGACCAACATCCAGGCGGCGCTGGGCGTTGCGCAGATGGAGCAGCTGCCCGGCTTTGTGCAGATCAAAAACGACAACTATGCGGCCTATTTGCAGGAGGGCGTGCCGCTTTGGCCCTTCCGGGAGGACATACAGTCCAACCGCTGGTTTTACGCCTATCTTGCGCCGGACGCGCAGGCGCGTGACCGGCTGATGGCCGAACTGGAAAAGCGCGGCATCCAGACCCGCCCGATCTGGCAGCTGATGCACCGGCTCAAGCCCTATGCGGGCTGCAAAACCTACCGCATCGAAAAGGCGGTCTGGTTCCATGACCGGGTGGTCAATCTGCCCTGTTCCACCAACCTGACCCGGGAACAGATCCACCGGGTCGCGCAGGCAATTCGGGAGATCATGGGCGAATAAGCACAGCGTTACAGAATACAGCGTCCCCGCGAGGGCGCGGGACAGGGAGAGCTTATGAATTACCAGGATTATATCATCGAGGGGAACACGCCGGTCGGCCAGTGTCTTGCGCAGATGGAGAAGAACCTTTACAAGGTGCTTTTCATCGCGCCGCAGGGCCATTTGGAAGGCGCGGTGACCGACGGCGACGTGCGGCGCTATCTGCTGCGCGGCGGCGACCTGTCCCGCCCGGTGCGGGAGGTCGCCTCGGATCACCCGCTGGCGCTTTCCGGCTTCCATGAGGCGGCGGCGCGCGAGCTTGTCGAGCAGCAGGATCTGACTTGTGTGCCGATGCTGGATTCCGCGGGTAGGATTCATGCGCTGGTTTTCAAAAACGATACGGTCCACCGGGAAACCGAGCCGATCGATACCCCGGTTATCATGATGGCGGGCGGCCTGGGAACCCGGCTGCTGCCCTACACCGAGATCCTGCCCAAACCGCTTATCCCGGCAGGCAAGATCACAATCACCGAACAGATCATCAACCGGTTTAAGAAATTCGGCTGCAAACAGTTCTCCCTGGTGGTCAACTATAAGCGCAACCTGATTAAATCCTATTTTTCCGAGGTGGATGCCGGCGCTGAGATCGAGTTTGTGGACGAAGATGTGCCGCTCGGGACCGGCGGCGGACTGAGCTTTTTCCGCGGCCGGTTTTCCGGACCGGTCTTTGTGACCAACTGTGATTCGGTCATCGAGGCGGACTATGAGGAAATTTTGCGTCTGCACCGCTCGACCGGCAGCATTATCACGATGGTCTGCGCCCGCAAAAAGTTCGATATCCCCTACGGCGTGGTCAAGACCGATTCGGACGGCCGGGTGACCGACCTGCTGGAAAAGCCGAGCTATGAGCTGCTGACCAATACCGGATTTTATGTCGTCTCGCCGGAATTTATCGAGATGATTCCGCAAAACACCTTTGTGCCGATCACCGAGACGGTTGAACAGTGCCGCAGCCAGGGAATGCGGGTTTCCGCCTATGTGATCGAGGAAGAGTGCTTTATCGACATCGGCCAGCTGGACGATCTGCGCTGTGTGGAGGACAAGCTGCGGTAAGGCGCGGACCGTCCGGAACAACTTTACACAGGGAAAAGGAGATACAGTATGAACACAGTAACGCTCGGCAGGAGCGGTATCACGGTCAACCGCAACGGGTTTGGCGCGCTTCCCATTCAGCGGGACAGCTTTGAGGTCGCGGAAAAGATCCTGCGCAAGGCTTATGAAAGCGGTATAGATTATTTCGACACCGCCCGTTTTTATACCGACAGCGAGGAGAAAATCGGACGTGCGCTGCATGATGTGCGGGACAAGATCTATCTCGCGACCAAGACCGGCGCGCTGAATGCAGAGGACTTCTGGAAAGACCTGGAGACCAGTCTGCGGCTGCTGCAAACCGACCACATCGATCTTTATCAGTTCCACAACCCGCCCTTCTGCCCCAAGCCCGGGGACGGCAGCGGTCTTTACGAGGCGATGCTGGAAGCGCAGGCGCAGGGAAAGGTCAAGCACATCGGCATCACCAATCATCGGCTGGACGTCGCGACCGAGGCGGTTGAATCGGGACTGTACGAGACGTTGCAGTATCCCTTCAGCTATCTTGCGAGTGAGCGGGACATCCAGCTGGTTCAGCTGTGCGCGGAGAAAAATGTCGGCTTTGTGGCGATGAAGGCGCTGTCCGGCGGTCTCATCACCCGCGCGGACGCGGCGTTTGCCTACATTGCCCAGTACCCCAATGTCCTGCCGATCTGGGGCATCCAGCGGGAAAAAGAACTGGACGAGTTCCTGCGCTACTATGACGCGCCGCCGGCCATGAACGACGAGATTCAGGCGGTCATCGACGCCGACCGCACCGCGCTTGGCGGGGACTTCTGCCGTGGCTGCGGCTACTGCATGCCCTGCCCGCAGGGGATCGAGATCAACAACTGCAACCGCATGGCGCTGTTTTTGCAGCGTGCGCCGATTTCGGAATACACGACGCCGGAATGGCACAAAAAAATGGACAAGGTCGAAGATTGCGTCGGGTGCGGTCAGTGCATGACCCACTGCCCCTACAATCTCGAGATTCCCGCGCTGCTGAAAAAGAACCTTGCCTATTTCAGGGAGTTTACTGCAAGAATGTAAGCAGATTGCGGTTTTGCGTGCACATAGCGGCAAAATATAATTACGAGAAGTTTTTTAAAGGCGGCGGATGCTTAAGCAATCCGCCGCCTTTTTTAGGGGGGGCAGGGGATAAGGCGCCGTATCGTGTGAACTTTGCGGCAATACTGTCGCCCGAGTCCTTAGGGCAAAATAAACGAAAAACGCAGCGCTTTTGTGCCGCGGCATATTTTCACATAATAAACAGGCAGGCCGTTCCTTAAAATAGGAACGGCCTGCTCTAATTCTTGTAAATTCCGCACCCGGTTACCGGCTGGCATAGCGGGGAACGCGACAGAGCCAGTGACCGGTGAGAAAACTGCTATTAAAGCAGTCCTGTCGTCCTGCCCAGCGCCTTACAGCGTCCGGATCGCCTCGAGCGGCGAAAGCCTGGTCGCGCGGATTGCGGGGGAGAGCCCTGCGATCATACCGACGCCGACCGCGAAGCCCAGCCCGAGCATCGCGAGCCAGAAGGGAATGACCGAAATGTTGTTCAGCAGCACATTGATGATCTTTGACAGGCCGAAACTCAACCCGATCCCGAGCACACCGCCCGAAAAGCCGATCAGCGCCGCCTCGCTCAGGAACATGGCGCGGATATTACCCAGCGAGCAGCCGAGCACCTTGAAAATACCGATTTCCTTGGTGCGCTCAAAAATGCTCATCAGCATGGTGTTGGCGATGCCGATAGCCGCAACCAACATGGAAACGCTGCCGATTCCGGCAAGGACATATTGAATGATCCGTGACTGTTCCTGCATGGATTTGAGGTAATCCAAATCACTGGAAGCCTGAAATCCCATGTCGTTGATCGCCTGCTGCACTTCGGTGACATGGTCGATGTCGTCCACAAGCACATAGGCCTGGTTATAGGTCATCGGGGTAATTGGCTTTCCTTTTTTATCAGTCTGCTGGTTGGGCCAGGCATTCTTTTTGAAAACCTTGGTGAATTCCCGCTCGACCGCTTCCAGATCGGCATAGACATTGTAGTCATATTGGGACCAGCCGTATTCGCTGTCCTCAACGCCAAGCAGCGCCGCCGTTTCCAGAATATACTTTTTGGGCATCGGCGTTTCGCCGCCCTGCGCCTGATAATAAGCGTTCGTATCGTAAATGGCGAAAAGCTGATTTTCCATCATGTCGACATTCGGCTCTTCGCTATCGTTCCAGCCCCAGCTGTTTGACTTCGGGTCATAAAAGTTATATGCAACCTGACGGCCTGCGAGCAGAGCGAGCGGATCACCGGGCTGCGGCATCTGACCTTCCAGAATCGGCAGATTCAGTGCGGTGAGCATGTCATAACTCATGGCGTTTACATAAAGGTCCGCCTGATATTTGCCGGACTGCGCAATGATGCTGAAGGAGTAGATCGGGGAAGCGCACTTGACATGATCCAGCTGCGCAAAGCGCTCCACGGCGTCCTTGTTCAGCTGGACACTTTCTTCCGAAGAGGAGCTGCTGCTGTCCATTACGGCATAGCCGCCGCCGTAATAATACCCGCCGCCGTAGTTGTTTACCGTAATGAGGGTCAGGGTGCTGCTTTGTTCGATTTGCTGCATGTAAGAATAGTTGAGACCGATACCCAGCGACATCATCACTACAATGGAGGCCGTGCCGATCATAACGCCGAGCAGGGTCAGACTGGTGCGAAGTTTGCGCCGCCAGAGATTCTGAGCGCTGAACTTCAGCAGTTCATAAAATCTCATACCATGCTATCCTCATTGGACTCAGAGCGGAAATATTCCTCTTCAAGCTGCTTGGCCGCAAGACGGTCGCGTTCGGCGCGCAGCTTTGTTTTACGCCGTTTGACCAGTACCAGGGTCACCACCCCGGCAACCACCAGCACAAGAACCAGCCAGATCCACCAGCCGGAAGCGTTGTTCTCCGGCTCGACAGGTACCATGGGGTCAACCGGATAATCCGGCATCATGGCTTCTTTCTCCATGATGGTTGTTTCTACCGTCTGGGAAGCGTTGTAGACGTTTCCGTTCTCATCTTCATAACTGACATTAAGCTGCAGCGTGGTGCTGCCCGCGGTTTGCGGCGTGATATACAGGTCGACCGCGCCGGAAGCGCCGGACTGCAGGTTGCCGAGATACTGTTCACCCAGCGTGAAGAGGTTGTTTGTATCAGTAACCTTGACGCTGACGTTATACAGGGTGGATTTTCCGGTGTTGTTGACGCTGGTCATGATGTTGACGTCATTGCCGGTGAAAATTTCGCTGGGAACGACCTGCATGGTCGAAACCTGCACCTTGGGCACCTGCTTGACAGGAATAGCCACAACCTCGGTGTCTGTGACAGGGGCGTTGTCTTTGGTTTCGACGGCGACGTCATAGTTCAGCGCAAAGCTGACGTTATAGCTGCCGGGAGACGCGTCGGCCTTGGCGTGCAGCTTGATGGACATGGTTTTGGTGCTGCTGGGAGGCAGCGACTCGACAAACAGGGTCGAACTGCCGGATACCGGATTGAAAACTTCCGAAGTCAGCGCAGCCTTCAGGTTGGATACGGCGACCGAGCTGGATGTATTTTTAAAAGTAACACTCAGGGTAAAGTCTTCACCCGCAACCACTTCGGACGGGCTGGTCGAAAAGCCGGAAATAATTACCTTGGGGATATGCGTCTCGCCCGAAACGGCGCCGCTGCCCGAAGGCGGACCGACAAAGACGCGGAAAACCGTGGTGAAGGTCTCGGAAGTCGATCCGTCGCGAGAAAAATAGATGTTCACAGGCAGATCATAGTAGCCGACCGCCGCGTCGCCGCGGACCCGCAGAGAAGGAATATCCAGCGAAATTGAGCCGGTTTCTGAAAGAGATTCCACCAGGTTGGATATGTAGGACTGCGCCTCGATTTCAAACGGATAGGTCGCAAGGTCGCCGCTCGGTACCATCTCCAAGCGAACACCGGTCAATTTAACGCCGGAAATGTTGTTTGCAGTGATGGTAAAGCCGCTGATGGTTTCGCCCTGCTCATATTTCGGCGCAGTGCCAGCAATCTGGAAAGCAGGTGCCGCGCTGGGGGTTGTGGACGCCGGCGCGGGGGTGTTGTTGTTCGGGTCGACGGGCTGTGTGCCGGCGTCGGTTGCCGCGAGCGCACCCGGGGCAAACAGGGTCAGTGCGATGACCGCACAGAGGAGCAGTGCCGCGATTCTTCTCATTTGTTATACCTCTTTGCTGCAAATAATCAATCTTTGGTTGTTGTTTCCTGCTTAACGATCCTGCCGTCTTTTATATATATAATTCGGTCCGCCTGCTGCGCAAGGGCCAGGTCGTGGGTTACCATGACAACGGTTTGCTTCTGCTCACGGACAACTTTTTTGATCAGCGCGATGACCTCCGCGCCGCTTTTACTGTCCAGGTTGCCGGTCGGCTCATCCGCGAAAATGATTTTGGGATTTACTACCAGCGCGCGCGCGATGCCGACGCGCTGCTGCTGTCCGCCGGACATTTGGGAAGGCTTGTTCTGCGCGCGGTCGGACAGACCTACCAGCGCGAGCATCTTTCGCGCCTTTTCCAGCCTCAGTGACCGGCTCTCCCCGCGGAACATCAACGAGATGGCGACGTTCTCCTCGGCGGTCATTGTGGGAATCAGATTATAGGACTGGAAAATGAAGCCGATATTTTCGCGCCGGAAACGCACCAGTTCATTTTCGTTCATGGATTCGATGTGCTGGCCGCCGATGATGATTTCTCCCGCCGTGACAGGCTCCAGCCCCGCCAGCATATTCAGCAGCGTGGACTTGCCGGAACCGGATGGGCCGGTGATGGCGACGAACTCTCCCCGTGCGACCTGCATCGAAACGCCGGCAAGCGCATGTACCAGTGTTTCGCCGACCCGGTAAATTTTATGTACTTTGTCAACCTTGATAATTTCTGGCATGATATGCTCCGTTAATAGAGTAATTTGCCCTGGCTTTTTCTGTTATAAGCCTCTTAAACAGATGTGTGTAAAACAGGGGAGCGTGTTGCAAAAAAAAACAGAAAAAATTATTTTTTGCAGCTGTATTCCGCTTTATAGTCGAAACGCAGCTCCTCAGGATCGATCGGCTGTTCCAAAAGCTCGGGATTTTTCAGGTATTTATCCATATATTGAAACGCCATGCCGTAGATTGCACCCGGCGCGACCCGCTCGTCGGTCACGACCGCAATGGGATAGTATTTTTTCGCGGTCAGCTTGCCGTCCCGATCCAGCTTGAACTTGGTGACCTTGTTGCCCAAACCAAGGAAAACAGTGGTTGAGCCGAAATTATAAAGATGATGATGCAGTGTGTTGAGCTTGATGGAAGCGACGTTGGTGATAAACATACTGGTGTGGAAAGGCGAGGCGTCAATAATGGCGCGCGGCATCAATCCGAAACGGTCGAGAAATTTTAGAAATCCCACGCCGATGGTCATCAGTCCGGGAATGGACAGAAGGGTATTGGCGACCTTATCAGTATTGTTCTGGTTGCTCACGACCCGGTTTTTTTCAATCGTGCTCTCGATTTTCTCGGCGATTTCATAAATCGTGTCGCGGGGATCGAAATAGATTTTTACGGTTGTTTCCAGAAAATCATTTTTTCCCCGTATTTTGGTCATTGCAAAGGAAACGCACAGCTCGGTACGCGCATAGACGGTCTTTCCGATAACGAAGCGGTTAAGCTCCGGCATATGGGCGACTGTGCGGATATATGCCGCAATGATCACCGACATCTGGGAAAGCCGCATTCCCTCCGCGCGCTTTTTTCGACAATAGGCTTGGATAATCTCAGCGTCTGCAAATTGTGTACAGTAGCATTGCGCGTCGGCGCGCTCGGTCATTATATACGGAACGACACGGGTGATCGGATCAATACCCTTGACTACCCGAATACCTTCCGGTCTTCTTCCAAACATAGTTTACTCCTCTCCTGTACCCGGATTCTTCTCCGGGATGACAGCCAAAACTTCTGCGAAATTGACTGCCATTATATGAAGAAAATACACTTTTGTTTATTCTTTGTCAAACCGGTCTTTATTAAATACAGATAATAAGCTGTACTTAAAACGAGAAAAGCCGCTCCGATACTACAAAAAAGAACGAAGCGGCGTCAGCAAGTGCTGTTTAACCTTGGCCGGCTGCATAGCGCGGCTCGGGCTG
>CALWZE010000065.1 GCA_944385925.1 uncultured Clostridia bacterium | reverse complement strand
ACCAGGAAATTCTACGGCTTTTACAATTTCTTAGTCTGGAAATGGAAAAGAAGCTGCCGAATTGCAGGGTCCAGGCAAGGATTGAGGAAAATAACATGGAATACTGTTATTTTCAGCTTACCAATTCCTCCATGCACAGCAAGGGGCTTAAAATCGCCGTGGCCTTTGTGCATGGCCGTTTTTCGCTTGAAGTATGGCTTTGCGGCGTGAACCGTGCGGCGCAGCGAAAAGCATATGCGCAGATGCAACAAGCGGGATGTCCGTTCCGCCTTGCGGAAGACCCGGCCGGCGAAGATTATATTCTGCGTGTACCGGTGGAAAATGCAGTCGATATTTCAGATGCAGACGTCTGGCTGCGAGAGCTTATGAAATGTGTTCGCAGCGTGATGCAATATGCGGACGGGCTGCCGGACTGAGCGGATAAAAGGACGGGAAAAGAAGAAAAATGATTCGGGCTGATGGATAATCAGGCCGCGGAGCATTCAAAGTATTAGAGGGCTGCGGCCACAACGGGACAGGCGGCTGCGGCGATTTTGCACAGCGATTTGGTCAGTAATTTTTAGCGAGAGCGTTTGGAGGAAACAATGAAGCGGTTTGTCATAGGGGCTTTTGCCCACGTTGATGCGGGTAAGACGACCCTGTCCGAAGCGCTGCTTTACCATGCCGGGGAGTTGCGGCAGCCGGGGCGGGTGGATCGAGGCGACGCCTTTCTGGATAATTTCGCCGTTGAGCGGGCAAGAGGGATCACCGTTTATGCAAAGCAGGCGGTGCTGCACAGCGAACAGGCTGAGATAACGTTGCTGGATACGCCCGGACATGTGGACTTTTCCGCCGAAATGGAGCGTGCGCTCATGGCAATCGACTGCGCAGTGCTGGTCATAAGCGGCGCGGACGGCATCCAAAGCCACACGCGGACCCTTTGGAGTTTGTTTGAACGCTATCATAAACCGGTATTCCTGTTTGTCAATAAAATGGATCAGCCCGGCGCGGACCGTGCGGCGCTTTTGCGGGGACTGCAAAGGGAATTCGGCGCGGGTGTAGCAGACTGCGGCCCGGACATCGGCGGCGAAGCGCTGATGGAAAATCTGGCGTCGGCGGACGAAGCGCTGATGGAAATCTATCTGCAAGATGGCAAATTGGCGGATGATCAGGTCGCCGACGCCGTTATGCGCCGCGGTGTTTTTCCCTGCCTGTTTGGAAGCGCGCTGCGTTTGCAGGGAACAGAGGCGCTTTTACAGCTGCTCGCGCACTTTATGCGTGGCAAAGGACAGGAGAATGCGCCTTTCGCGGGCAGAGTCTACAAAATTTCTTCGGATGAGCAGGGCAGCCGTCTGACCCATATCAAGATAGAACAGGGCGTGTTGCGGGTTCGGGATCAGCTGGAAGGGATCGATCGAAACGGCCGCCCGTGGAAGGAAAAAATCGCCCGGCTGCTGCTTTATTCCGGCGCGAAGAGCCGCCCAATCGAGCAGGCTTACCCAGGAATGGTGGTCGCCGCGGCAGGCTTGAGCAATACCGAACCGGGCGAAGGGCTGGGGACGCTTACCGGCGCCGAGACGCCGGTGCTGGAGCCGGTGCTTTGCTATCGGGTGCAATTTCCCGGACAGCCTGACCAGCATGCTGGTTTGGCGGCACTGCGTCTGTTGGAGCAGGAGGACCCCCTGCTGCGCGTGCGGTGGAACGAGCAGCTGCAGGAAATTCAGGTAAGGCTGATGGGAGAGGTTCAGCAGGAGGTCCTGCGCGGCGAACTGGAATCCCGCTTTGGTATGGAGGCGGTGTTTGAACCCGCAGGCGTTGCCTATAAGGAGACGATTGCCGCTCCGGTCGAGGGCTGCGGTCACTTTGAGCCGCTACGTCACTACGCGGAAGTGCATCTACTGCTGGAGCCGCTGCCGCGCGGTGCGGGATTGGAGTTCAAAAGCGCCTGCAAAACCGACGATCTGGATAAAAACTGGCAGAACCTGGTGCTGACGCATCTTGCGGAAAAAGAGCATGCCGGCGTTTTGACAGGATCGCCGATTACCGATATGCGCATCACGCTGACCGCGGGGCGCGGACATCTCAAGCACACGGAGGGCGGGGATTTCCGCGAGGCGACCTATCGGGCGGTGCGTCAGGGCCTGCGCAGCGCGCAGAGCGTTTTGCTTGAACCGTATTACGATTTTCAACTGGAGTTGCCTGCGGAGAACCTGGGAAGGGCGCTGAGCGATATTCAGAGGATGGACGGAAGCTTTGAGGCGCCGGAACTTAAAGGAGAAATCGCGCAGCTTCGCGGCCGCGCGCCGGTTGCAAAGATGCACTCCTATGCGGCGCAGCTTGCGCAGTATTCCCATGGCCTTGGCCGGCTGACCTGTGTTTTCGGCGGATACGACCTTTGTACGGATGCACAGGCTGTGATTGCGCAAGTCGGCTATAACCCGGATGCGGACCTGGAGAATACGGCCGATTCCGTGTTTTGCGCACACGGTGCGGGCGTCATTGTCAACTGGCGGGAAGCGCCGGAAAAGATGCATATACAAACACAGGGGATTGCCGGAAAGGAAATGCGCGAAGAGCAGGCGGCCCAACCTGTCAGCGAGGCGCGAACAGCGGCTTACCGCAGTTCTCTGGAACAGGATGCGGAGCTGCTGCGGATCTTCGAGCAAACCTACGGGCCGATCAGGAGAGATCCGCGCGCAGCGCTGCAAACGCCGCCTCGACGTCCGATCGTTCGCGAGGAACGGTTTGAAATCCCGACTGATTATCTTCTGGTGGACGGCTACAATATTGTGTTTGCCTGGGACGAATTGCGTGAATTGGCCGCGCAGGATCTTGACGCGGCCCGCGCGCAGCTGCTCAACCGGATGGAAAATTACCAGGGATATGTGCGCTGTGAAGTGATTGTGGTTTTTGACGCTTATAAAGTGCGCGGTGCTTCGAGAGAAGTCGAGCGGCTGCACAATATAAGCGTGGTCTATACCAAAGAGGCGGAGACGGCCGATATGTATATTGAAAAAACCGCGCGGGAACTTGCCCGAAACAGGCGTGTGTGGGTCGCAACTTCGGACGGGCTGGAACAGCTGATTATTCTCGGCCAGGGCGCCCGCCGGGTATCAGCCGAGATGTTTCATGAGGAAGTAAGACAGGTTGAGGCGGCGATTCGCAATATTGTGGAACAGATCAATGAGGGTTAAAAGTGTACCGTACACCGGCGATAAGGCGCAGGGAATGGATTTGGGATACGCGGATGCGTTGGCGTTTGGCGGTGCGGATAAATTGATCGAGACCGATATCCCCTGATTATCTGATGAATTCCTGTTTAGTTTACCTTTTATGTGCAGACATGGCGGCAGGCTTTTGCCCGCTGCCTGTTTTTATGAAGAGCTTCCGCGTGCGGAAAGAGCGGGAGATTCAGAGCGAAAAAAACGCAAGATTCTGCTTATACTACTGTCAGGAAAACCGACGCTGTGCTGAAAAACAGACGGATTTATCTCAAATCTCCATCTCTTCAATCAGGCAACAGCGGCGAGAACATGCCGGAGATACCTTGTAAGCCGATAACGATTAAAAAGGTGGACGGAAACTATCAATTCCTGATGTGCCGGGCAGACAGAACGCAAGCCAAACGGCAGGCAAGCTGTGTGAACAATCCGTAAATTTGGGCGGCAATATTTGATCGGCGCTGCGCTGTATTGGGTGCAACAGACGGAAAGCGTTTGAAAATAATCTTTGCCGGCTTTTTCGGCCAAAGCCGAAAGTTGCCGAAAAAACGGACATCGTTTTGACTGGGTTCAACCTGCGGCAGGTGGGGCTGAAAAACAACCCATCAAAAGTAAGTTTCGCGGAAAAATCATGCGGAAACTGCAACGCCGCGATAAGGTTTTGCGTCTTATCTAATGAAGGAAGCGATGCTGAAAAACGGAGGAAAAGGGCATGGAAGATTCCGCGATTGTCGATCTTTATTGGGAAAGATCCGAGCGTGCAATTGATGAGACCGATCGGAAGTACGGACGGTACTGCGGCGCGATCGCGTTCAATATTCTGAAAAACCGGGAGGACTCGGACGAGTGTGTGAGTGATACCTACTTAAAGGCGTGGTATGCAATGCCGCAGGAACGCCCCACCCTTTTGGGCGCTTTTCTCGGGAAAATCACCCGCAATCTTTCGCTGAATAAATGGCGCGCGTCCCGGGCGCAGAAGCGCGGCGGCGGTGAACCGGCAGTGCTGCTTGAGGAACTGGAGGAATGCGCAGGCACAGGGACGATGCCGCATGAAGAGCTGGATGAGCGGGAAACAGCCAGGATGATCGATCGGTTTTTGCAGACACTGGACAGGGAAAGCAGGCTCTTTTTTGTGCGCCGGTATTTTTATGCCGACAGCATCGCCTATATTGCCAACAGGTTCGGGGCAAGCGAGAGCAAAGTGAAATCAAACCTGATGCGCACCAGAACAAAGCTGCGGCGCTTTTTGGAAAAAGAGGGGGTGGCGGTATGACTGCACAGCATCTGTTGGAGGCGATCGGCCTGATTGACGACCGTTTCATTGCGGAGGCGGAAATGGTGCATTATTCCACCTCGCGCAGAATCTGGGTGCGCTGGGCGGCAGCGGCAGCCTGTGTGCTGATTATTCTCACCGCCGCCATTCCAATGCTGCTGAATGGGATCGGAATGGGAAGCTCAGCGGCGGACAGCGCCATGCCGGAAAGCGGAGGGAGTGCAAATATGCAGGAATCTGCAGCAGAAGGTACAGGAGAATCCGGAGCCACTACGGAAACTGCCCTGATTGTGTTTGAAAATGCAGTTTACACACCTTCGGAGCTGTTTTATGGAATCAGCGAGGACACCTTCCGAAAGGAGACGGGCGACTTTATCGGCACCGGAGAGCGCAGCGGAGAACAGGTTGAACTGTATTCGCTGGAAAACGTTGGCCGGGAATTGGTTGCAGCAGTCTATGCGGACGGAACTTTCGAATATTTGCAATACGCGGGACGTGCGGACGGCGCTGCATTGAGCGGCCAAGACCTGTTCTCGCTGTATGGCGTACAGTCTGCAAGTCAGATTGAACAGGCAACGCTGGTGCGCGCAGAAGGCACACAGACGGATGTTGAAACGGACGATGTGTGGTTGGAACAATTTTATAATGCGGTCGTAACGCTGCAGGCTGTACCGGCTTCCGGACGGCCGGAAACAGAAGTTGGAATAGCGGTTCAGCTGCTGCTGGCAGATGACGGGACGATCGAGCTTGAATGGTATCCGCAAAACGGTTTGCTTCTTTCAAAAAGTCTGGAATTTGAGTTGGACGGGCAGACGGCTATGCTGCTGGATGCGCTGATAACACAGGAATAGAGGTGGTCCAATGAATCATGTTAAAAACAGGCTGAGATGGATCGCGGCGGCGCTGATTTGCATGGTGCTGCTTGGCGGCTGTGCAGCTGGAATGGGATCGGATTTGCCGGCGCAAACACCCGCCGCGGAGCTCTCGGGCAGAATCGTCCGGGTGCAGGAGGGCAGCGTCCTGATAGCCAGCGAGCAAAGCGGCCTTATTTCGGTGGACAGAAACGGTGTGCTGGAGGATTGGAGTGACGAACAGCTCGTCTGCGGCGACATGCTCTACATCGGCTTTGACGGCGCGATCATGGAGAGTTATCCGGCAAGAATAAGCGGCGCCGTGACTGCGCGCACCGAGCCGGGCAGCGACCTTGTCGGCCTGTATCTTGAGATTATTGCAGACCTGTGGGAGCAGGACGATGCGCTGAACAGCGGGATCGATTATCTTGCAATGGACCTTACGCAGGCCGCGAACCTGAGCGAGGCGGAGAAGGAGGCGGTCAGCTGGCTGGCCGCGACCGATCGGGAACTTACTCCGCTGCGCGGCAGCTTTGAGGAACTGGGCGAGCAGGGATACATTGATACGGAAAATCTCTATTTCGAAGATGGCGTTTTGTTCAGCTTTACAACGACCGATGAAGAGGAAACGGGTTTTCGTTTTAATGCGCAGAAATGGCGTTCCGGTCTGGGCGCGCTGATGTATAATGACTGCAAGGCGCAGCTTTCGGACGGACGCTGGAGCTATGAGCTTGGCGGCTTCGCCATTGCCTGATTGGCTGATGTATTTCTGTCAGAGAATCCCCGAGGCTGGGCAAAGAAGAAACGGGCAAAAGCTGATAAAAGCGAAAGTGTACTGGCTTTTTGTTTAATCCGGACAACAGCGACCGGAACAGATAAAAAATTCCGGGTTTTTCATCCCCCAAAGGGAAATGCCGGACGGCAGAAATTTTGATGACAGGAGGGCTGAAAATGAAAAGGATGATCGCGGCAGTATTGTTGGTGGTGTTGGCAGTCGGTTTCTGCGGATGTTCAAGATTTGATCCCAAAAACTATGGGGTTGAGACCCTTGCGCAGACGGCGTATCCGCAGGGAATCGGCTTTGAGGATTACGAGCAAAAGCGCGCTGTCCGCGAGCAGAATCTCCTCGATTACGGACTGACGAATACCCTCAACGCTTTCGCGTTTGAAACCGGCAGTGCAGTGCTGTCTGAAAAAGAAAACGCGCTTTACAGCCCGCTGAGCCTTTATTTTCCGCTGGCACTCACGGCTTATGGCGCGCAGGGCGAAACGCGGGAGGAATTGATGCGGCTGCTTAACGGAATGCCGCAGAGCGCAGCCGATGATGCAATTTTGTTTGAAAACGCGATTTATCTGCCTGCTGAGAGCGCTGAACAGCTGCCGTCGTGGGCGGAACTCGGCGAGCCGATTGGATACGCGGTTCGCACGGACGGCAGCAGCGTAAAGGTCTATGAGTCCGCAAAAAACGGCGGTCTGATGGCGCTGGAGGATGGGAAGGATATCCCGGTGCTGTACGGCTTTGCCGGCGGGCAGTACGACGCCGAAACACTGGCGGTGCAGTGCGGGAATCTTTACCGGCGTCTTTATACCGACAACAAGATAGGGCGGCTGCAAATTGCAAATTCGCTCTGGGTTGGACAGGATCTGCAGCTCCGCCCCGCGTTTTTGGATACTGCCGCTGCGGCGTTTTATGCCTCGGTTTATGCAGCGGATTTCGGTCAGCCGCAGACCGCGGAAGCAATGGCCGCCTGGGTTGCACAGAATACCGGCGGTAAGCTCTCCTATACGCCTTCTGTTGATCCGCAGCAGATGATGAGTATTCTGAATACGATTTACTACTATGATGAATGGACCGACCGGTTTGACGCGGGCAAGACCGAAGATGACCTGTTTTGGCGTACTGACGGACAGACGGTCGAGTGCCCATTCATGAACGCGACCTATGGTTCGCACATTTTTGCCGCGGGAGAGGGATTCACACGCAGCAGTCTGGGATTAAAAAACGGCGGAAGCATGATTTTCATTCTTCCGGACGAAGGGGTGAGCTGCACACAGCTGCTTGAGTCCCCCGCCCAAATGCAGGAGGCATTCTTTGGAGGAACTGCATATGCGGGCGAGGTGGTCTGGCAGATTCCCAAATTCAGCTTTGGCGCAAAGGTGGAGTTGCAGGATGTGCTGCGTGAACTGGGAGTGGAACAGATTTTCGGCGCGCAGGCGGACTTTTCCGATATGGCCGACAGCCAGCTGTGGGTTTCTTCGGTCAACCAGCAAAGCCGCATTTCCATTGATGAGCGCGGCGTCGAGGCAGCCGCCTATACCGAACTTTCCTATGCTGGAGCGGCCATGCCGCAGGGACGCGCCGACATGATCCTGAACCGGCCGTTTATCTATGGGATTCAGGTCAACGGAGTGCTCTTGTTTGTCGGCGTCTGCGGAGACCCGACAAGCGCGGTCTGAAACGGAAAATGAATTGATATATAATTGACGATCCCGTAAGCTTCAGATGGAGCTTACGGGATTTTCGGCTTTTCTGTCTGCTTCAGAAATATAAAAAAACCGCAGTTCTGCCGGGATGGTAAAAGAACTTGCCTTCAAGTCCTGAGCAAAGCGGAGGTGTTTCTAATCATTCAAGAGAGGGCAGAGATAAAAGCAGCATGCCCATTTGCAGACAGTGGGCGGATGATGCAAAAGGCAGACCGGTCAGCACTTTTGAGAGGCTTGTCAGTATATGCCCCGCAAGGGCTTGCCAAGGTCCCTGGATGTGCCGTCCTCTGACTGCGTCTTTTGAGATGTAAGCCTCCAGAGTTTCCGGAAAGGGCAAAAGCCTTTTGCCCATAAGCGTTGAGCAAAGAGATGACCGGCTGACCAACAGAAGGGAAAATTAAAAATAAGATAACTGCTTCGGGTGGCAGGATATATGATGACCAATTAAATTTCCCGCAAAATCGGGAATGCTGCTGAACTTGGCGGGTCAGAAGGGGGGATGAAAAAATTTGAATCAAGCGCGCAAGACCGGATAAGCATGCCGACTGGGTGTATAAGACCCGTTGACACCGCAGATTGGTACGAAATCCAGGTTTGCTGCGGGACTGCAAGCGATTTAAAAATGCCGGTATGAAAGACAAGTGATTTTTGCAGCGAAGAGGATACAAAAAGGACTCGGGCGAGCGGTTTAAGCGGGCAGCGCAGACCGCTTTGCCAATCTTGCGGAAAATGTGGTATACTGCAAGGACAAAATACAGGAGGGCGAAAGCGGTATGGCTTTTTTGCCGGTTAATCGGGCGGAAATGAAGCAGAGGGGCTGGGAACAGCCGGATATTGTCCTGGTCACGGGAGACGCTTATGTCGATCATCCCAGCTTCGGCACTGCGATTATTTCAAGAGTGCTGGAAAACGCGGGGTTCCGGGTGTGCATTCTCTCCCAGCCCGGACCCGGGGATTTCGACATGTTTGGCCGGCCGCGGCTCGGCTTTTTTATCAACAGCGGCAATATCGACTCAATGGTTGCGCACTATACCGCTGCAAAAAAGCCCCGCTCGCAGGATGCCTATACGCCCGGCGGCAAGGCGGGAAAGCGGCCGGACCGCGCGGTCATTGTCTATTGCAAAGCGGTCCGCGCCCTTTACGGAGACGTGCCGGTGGCCATCGGCGGCATGGAAGCGAGCTTGCGCCGGTTTGCGCATTATGATTACTGGGATGACGCAGTGCGACCCTCCATTCTGCTGGACAGCACGGCGGATCTGCTGATGTACGGAATGGGCGAGCGGCAGGCGGTTGAGATCGCGCGGCGCCTGGATGCGGGGGAAAACATCCGGCAGATGCAGGATATCCGCGGCACTGTCTTTGCGGTGAGTACGCGGGAGTACGTTCCGCGCCCCTGCGCGGAGTGCCCCAGCTATGAACTGGTTCGGGAGCCAACCGACAGCGGGCGAAAACAGTATGCGATTGCCGCGCGCATCCAACAGGATGAGCATGACGCCGTCCGCGGCAAAACGGTGATACAGCGGCACGCGGACAGAATCGTGGTTGCGAACCCGCCTGCCCTGCCGCTGAACCAATCGGAACTGGATGCGGTCTTTGAAATGCCTTATGAGAGAACTTACCACCCGTCCTATGAGCCGCTCGGCGGGGTGCCGGGAATTGAAGAGGTTCGTTTTTCGATCATCCACAACCGCGGCTGTTTCGGCGGCTGCAATTTCTGCTCGCTTGCCTATCATCAGGGGCGCATGGTGACCGCGCGCAGCATTGAGTCTGTGGTGCGGGAAGCGGAAAAAATTGCCGCCATGCCGGACTTTAAAGGATATATCCACGACGTAGGCGGCCCGACCGCAAATTTCCGCAAGCCTTCCTGCGAGGGGCAGCTGAAGAACGGGCTTTGCAAGGGAAAGAAACACTGTCTTGCGCCCTCGATCTGCCCTGCCTGCAAGCCGGATCACAGCGAATACGTCGAGCTGCTGCGCCGCGTGCGCGCGGTTAAGGGGGTTAAAAAAGTCTTTATACGTTCCGGCGTCCGCTTTGACTATCTGATTGAGGACCCGGACGAAACATTTTTCCGCGAACTGGTCATGCATCACGTCAGCGGACAGCTGAAGGTTGCGCCGGAACACTGCTGCAACGGCGTGCTGGACGCAATGGGAAAGCCGCATTTTGAGATTTACAAGGCATTTAAAAAGCGGTTTGAGGAACTGACCAAAGCCGCTCATAAGGAGCAGTATCTTGTGCCCTATATGATCTCCTCCCATCCGGGCAGCACCCTCAACGACGCTATAGAATTGGCGCTTTATCTCAAACGCGAACGGATGCACCCCGAGCAGGTGCAGGACTTTTATCCGACGCCGGGCACCATCTCCACCGCAATGTTTTACACGGGGCTTGACCCTTATACGCTGGAGCCGGTGTATGTCCCGCGCAAGGCGACCGACAAGGCAAAACAGCGCGCGCTGCTGCAATATTTCCGCAAGGAAAACGCGGCGCTCGTGCGTGCGGCGCTTCGGGAGGCGGGAAGAACCGACCTGATCGGCCGCGGACCCAATTGTTTGGTCGAACCCGCTGCGGGAGAGGAACGCCGGGAATCCGGCGCGCAGAACAGAAATTTCGGAAGGCATAAACAGGGCCAGCCCGCACGCAATGGAGCAAACGGCAAAAAGGCAGGCCGCAATCCAAACGGAAAACAGAAAAAACGCGGATGATTTCTTTCCCTGCGTTTTCCGTTTTGCAAATCAGGCGCGAAGGGAATACAAAGGGTGGGCTGCCGTCCTTTATTGAAAACGACGGCTTTGCGCGTAATCCTGCAACGTCAGATGGAACTCGCACCGGCAATGCACAGTAAAGAGGCAAAGCGGAAAAAGAATAAGTTCGGCAAAAATCGGACGGGGAATCGAGTGAAAAGCTTCTGCGCGAACGGGACAAAGCCGCAGATTTCACTAAGCAATCCAACCGCACCACCGGCACAATTTTTTTGCAAAGTCGGGCGATTTGCCTGCCAAAAAATTCATCGCAGTTTGCTGCCGGAGTGCTTTGCTGCGGCAGCGGCGCGAGATGAGACATAAATGAGAATATAAAAGAAAAAAGAGCGGGACGGCACTACGCCGTTGACCGCTCTTTTTTCCGACAAGAGAGTGTATAAAAAAGAGAACTTGCTGGTTCAGTAAGGGGCATTGGCCGTTCCGTCAAGCGGGAGCTTGAACCAGAACACGCTGCCCTGTCCGACCGAGGTAATGACGCCGCAGGGAGCGCCGTGGGCATCCAGAATCGATTTGACAATCGCAAGACCGATGCCGGTACCGACCGTCGGACGCTTGTGCGTCTTGGAGGAGCGGTAATAGCGCTCAAAAATATGCGGAAGATCGTCTTCGGGAACGCCTTCTCCGGAATCGATGACCTCGATGCGGGCGAAATTGTCTTCCCGCAACTGGCGCACCCGGACGGTTTTGTCCTTGCCGGTGTAGTTAATGCTGTTGCTCAAAAGATTGTACAGAACCTGCTGGATGGTTTTTGCATCGGCAAAAACGGTCAGTTCTTCCTGCGGTTCAAAAAGAATGCGGTATCCGCTGGACTCCATAAAGGAAGAAAAGCGCTCGATGGTTTCCCGAATGCAGGAGGAGATGGAAAAGGGCGCTTTTTGCAAAGAGACCGCTTCCGCTTTATATTTGGACAGATCCAGTACATCATTGACCAGCGTGGTCAAACGGCGGGTTTCCTGAAGGATGACCTCGGCGTTCTGGGCGGAGTTTTCGCCCGGGATATCCCGCATCATCTCCGCATAGCCCGCAATCATGGTCAGCGGAGTGCGCAGATCATGGGATATGTTTGCGATCAGTTCGCTGCGCAGGCGGTCTACCTGTGACAGCTCGCCGGTGGCGTAATTCAGCGTGTCGGAAAGTTCGTCCAGTTCCCGGCAGCCGCCGTTGCCGTCAAAATGTACCTGATAGTTCCCGCTCGCGAGCTTGGCGGCGGTGGCGTTCATGCGCACGATGGGCTTGGAGATTTGCCGTGCAAGCAGCACGGCGAGAATCACAGCCGCAAGCACTGTGACGATTGAGATGGCAGTGAGCTGGACCTTGAGGGTTTCGACGGTGTCGGTGACTGGCGTGAGGACCGAGTTAAGCACGATCGTGTATCCCGCGCAGTTTTCGTCGGTCGGAAGCACCGATACCTGAATTACGCTTTCAATATCCCCTTGCTGGGCATATTTCTGGCCCCGTCGGTTATCCTTATCGCCTGCGGGAGCGGGTTCACCGCTTGCAGCCTTGTTCTCGTCCTGCGGGTGAAGAAACGCGGGGATTTCCGGGCCTTTATTCTCAAAACGTTCGGTGTAGGTTCCGCCGTTATCGACGGCGCGTTTGTAAAGCAGCATTACCTCAGCGCCCCGCAGATCACAGATGGAGTCATTTGGGATTGCCCGGGTAAATGCGAGCTTGCTCAGGTTCTGGTCATAGACCGCGATACTGACGTCGTAATACTCGGCAAGGTCGTCGATCGAATCCTGCAACCCTTCCGTATTGTTGTCAAGCAGCAGCTGGTTTACAGCCGCAAGCGCGCTGTCTGCTCTTGAGAGTTTAATGGCTTTATAAAAATCCTGTAAAAACAGAATCTGGAATACCCACAACAAACCCAGGATCACCGCCGCGAAAGCAATGAAACTGGCAAAAAGACGCAGGCCAATGCCAGGCTTATTCCGCTTCTTCAAACCGATACCCCATTCCGCGCAGCGTGACGATGCAGCCGCTGTAGTCTCCAAGCTTTTTGCGCAGCAGCTTTATGTGGGTGTCCAGCGTGCGATCATCACCGAAAAAGTCATAGCCCCACACCTCGCGAAGCAGCCTGTCCCGGCTGAGCGCAATGCCGCGGTTGCGGATCATGTAAAACAACAGATCGTATTCTTTCGGAGACAGCTCGACGCGTGCGCCGTCCAGCGTGACGATTCGCGCGGTCAGATCAATTTGCAGACCGCGGAATTCAAAGGTCTCCCGCATGCCTGCGGCCGTGCCGCCGGCGCGTTTGAGCACTGCCGCTACCCGCATCATCAGCTCTTTTGGGGAGAAAGGCTTGACGACATAATCGTCTATGCCAAGCTCAAAGCCGTGAATGCGGTCATATTCTTCTCCTCGCGCAGAGAGCATGATCACCGGCACAGCGCTGTTTTTCCGGATTTCGCGTACCGCGGAAAATCCGTCCAGTTCGGGCATCATTACATCCATGATAACGAGATCAAAACTCTGCTCCCGGCACAGCGCGCAGGCAGCCAT
>CALWZE010000064.1 GCA_944385925.1 uncultured Clostridia bacterium | reverse complement strand
AACACTGTCGTGCAGGTGGCATCCGGCCGCTTCGGCGTCCATAAAGGCTATCTGGAGGCGGGTGCGGCGATCGAGATCAAGATGGGACAGGGCGCAAAGCCGGGAATCGGCGGACATCTTCCGGGCGCCAAGATCGTCGGAGACGTTGCAAGAACAAGGATGATCCCGGAAGGCTCGGATGCGATTTCGCCCGCCCCGCACCACGATATTTACTCTATTGAGGATCTCCGGCAGCTGGTTTTTTCGCTTAAAGAAGCGACGGAATACCGCAAGCCGGTGATTGTCAAGGTTGCGGCGGTGCACAATATTGCGGCGATTGCGAGCGGTATTGCCCGCAGCGGCGCGGACATCATTGCAATTGACGGTTTTCGCGGCGGCACCGGCGCGGCGCCGACCCGCATTCGGGATAACGTCGGAATCCCGGTCGAACTTGCGCTCGCGGCGGTGGACAGCCGGCTGCGGGAAGAGGGAATCCGAAACCAGGTTTCCCTGATTGTCGGAGGCAGTATCCGCAGCTCTGCCGACGTTGTCAAAGCGGTCGCGCTGGGCGCAGACGCCTGCTACATCGGCACAGCGGCGCTGCTTGCGCTCGGCTGCCATCTCTGCCGTTCCTGCCAGAGCGGAAAATGCAGCTGGGGAATCGCAACCCAGCGCCCGGAGCTGGTCAAACGGCTGGACCCGGAGGAGGGCTGCCGGCGGTTGGTTAATTTGATGACGGCGTGGAAACATGAGATTCGGGAAATGATGGGCGGCATGGGCATCAATTCAATCGAGGCGCTGCGCGGCAACCGTCTGATGTTGCGCGGAATCGGGTTAAGTTACCGGGAACTGGATATTCTCGGCATCGCGCATGCGGGCGAATAGATTGTTGCGCATGGAAAAATTGGCGGAGGTGTAGTACAATGAATAAAATCAACGCGGCCGGGCTGGACGGCAGAGAAATCAATATCCGTTTGGGCGCCAAAGAAGGTGAATGGCGGATCGAGGATTGCTGTGGCCAGCGGTTTATCGGCGCAGGCATGTCCGGGCGTTCAATTGAGATCGAAGGTGTGCCGGGCAACGCGCTGGGTGCGTATCTGGACGGCGGGTCGATCACCGTTTGGGACAACGCGCAGGACGCGGTCGGCGATACGATGAACGGCGGCCGCATTGTGATCCACGGCAGCGTCGGCGACACAGCCGGTTACGCCATGCGCGGCGGGGAAATCTATGTGCGCGGAAATGCCGGATACCGGGCCGGCATTCACATGAAAGCTTATGAAAACCGAATCCCCGCGCTGATTATCGGCGGCAGTGCGGGCAGCTTTCTGGGTGAGTATCAGGCGGGCGGCCATATCGTTGTGCTCGGTCTGGGACTGGAAAAAAACCGGCAGCCCGTCGGTGATTTCGCCTGTACCGGCATGCATGGCGGCAAGCTCTATTTGCGGGGAAATTGCGCAGAATTGCATTTTCCGCGTCAGGTCGAAGTTCGACCGGCCGTGCAAGCCGATATTGACGAGATTCGTCCGCAGATCGAGCGGTTCTCTACCCTGTTCGGTTATGCAGCGCGGGAGATTCTGGACGCGCCTTTTACCGTAGTTCAGCCGGACAGCAGCACGCCATATAAACAGATGTACGTCGCAAATTAGAAGGAAAGCGGGTCGCTTTATGAAGTACACCAGACAAGAGGTCATGCAGTATGTGCAGGAGGATGACGTCAAGTTCATCCGGCTTGCCTTCTGCGATGTGTTCGGAAAACAGAAAAACATCTCGATCATGCCGCAGGAACTGCCGCGTGCCTTTGAATACGGCATCGCGATTGACGCTTCTGCAATCGCCGGATTCGGAGATGAAACGCGCTCGGACCTCCTGCTGCATCCCGATCCCGCCACCATTTCCCAGCTTCCCTGGCGGCCGGAGCACGGAAAGGTCGTGCGGATGTTCAGCAGCATTACCTATCCGAACGGAAACCCTTTTGAATGCGATACCCGCAGTTTGCTTGTCCGGACGGTGGAGAAAGCGCAGCGGGAAGGATTGGATTTCTTTTTTGGGACGGAACAGGAATTCTATCTCTTTAAACTGGATGAGTATGGAAAACCGACCCGGGAGCCCTATGATATGGCGGGTTATATGGACATCGCGCCGGATGACCGGGGCGAAAATATCCGCAGAGAGATCTGCCTGACACTGGAGCAGATGGGCATCCGGCCGGAAAGTTCCCATCACGAGGAGGGCCCCGGCCAGAACGAGATTGATTTTCGCTATGCTGACCCGGTGACCGCCGCGGATAACGCGCTGACTTTTCAGACCATCGTGCGAACGGTCGCGCACCGCAACGGACTTTATGCGGATTTCAGCCCGAAGCCGCTGGCAGATCAACCCGGTAGCGGTCTGCATATCAATATGTCGGTCAAGCAAAGGGACGGCGCGGACCATCTGCACCGGATGATTGCGGGCATTCTGGACAAAGCGGTTGAAATGACCGCTTTCCTGAATCCCTGCGAGCAATCCTATGCAAGACTCGGCAGCTGCAAAGCGCCGGGATATGTCAGCTGGTCGGCGGAAAATCGTTCCCAATTTGTGCGGGTCCCCGCAGCCGAAGGGGAGTACCGGCGGGCGGAACTGCGCTCAGCGGATTCCTTCGCCAATCCTTATCTCGCATTCGCGCTGCTGATTGAGGCGGGGATGCGGGGAATTCAGCAGGATATGCAGCTTCCAGCCGCTTCCAACCTCAATCTTTTCCGTGCGCAGGAAGAAAGTCTGGCGTCGCTGCAAAAGCTGCCGCAAACGCTGGAAGCTGCCCGCGCGCATGCGCTGCAAAGCAGCTTTATTCAGGGCTGTTTGCCCAAAGAAGTGATCGAAATTTACTGCGGAAAATAACTGCGGTTTAATAAATTCTCGGGAAGGGGGATGTGCGGATGGAATTACGGGAACGGGTTTACAGCGCGCTTGTCGTTTCCGCCTCCGACCGCTTCAGCGACGCACTTGCGCCGCTGCTTCCCGAGTCGTTTTATGAACCGGTCTGCCAGGCAGCCGGTGCAGGGGCGGCGCAGCGGATGCTCTGTGAGCGCAGTTTTGATTTTATCCTGATCAATGCGCCGCTGCCGGACGGTCAGGCGGCGCGGTTTGCCGCAGAACTGTGCGATACCGGCAATGCTGCGGTTTTGCTGCTGGTAAAAAATGAACTGTATGCCCAGACGCTGGAACAAGTAGTGCGGCACGGCGTCTTTGTATTGGGAAAACCGGTCTCCCGCGCGTCGATCTCCCAGGCGTTGGACTGGATGGCAGGCATGCGCGAGCGGCTGCGCCGTTTTGAAAAAAAGACCCTGTCCATTGAGGAAAAGATGGAGGAGATCCGGCTGGTTAACCGGGCAAAATGGCTGCTTATCAGCGAGCTGAAAATGAGCGAGCCTGAAGCGCACAGATATATCGAAAAACAGGCGATGGACCGGTGTGTTTCCAAGAAAACAATCGCGCAGGAAGTGCTGACGACCTATCAATGAGGCCGCCCGAGTCTATCCTGGTTTCAGCGAATTAAGTGGATTATGGTTAAACGGTATTTCCTTGTGTAACCATGCGATGAAATATTTTGTTTTTTCGCTAAATCGCTTTAGCGAATATAATTAAAAAAATATTCAGATAGCAATAAAAAGTCCGGCGCACATAGCGCCGGACTTTTTATTGTATTTTTAGCTGGATACCCCCCAGCTTGTTAAGGAGGGAAAATAAGTTTTCAATTCAAGCTTCAAGCAAAGCGAGATATTGATAAACGTCCAAAAGAGAAGGGCGAGGAAAAAATTTGCTTGTTTGCGGCGTTTGGGTAAATGATGCAAGACAGACTTTCAGTGCCGTTTAAGAGACTTGGCACCGGTTTTATGCCTTTCCAGGGTCATATTAAGCTGTCTGGAATCGGGGCGCACAAACGGATAATAGTTTTCTGTAAAGAATTGGTCAAAGGATGTTCCTGACGGTCAGTTGATGGTCCGTTTGGCATCACTGTTTAAAGTTTAAGTATCTCTAACACTGTTTGCTGAATTGTTTTTCCGCAAGTATCGATCTTATGCGTGCAAAGAGAAGAATACTGAGGTATTCTCACAAGGCTTCTGGGAATAACGTCAGCTTTTCTTAACCCCTTTTTTATGTCTTTCAATAACCTTTCGCGGACGGTTTGTTCATCCGCGAGCAGCGAGATACATTTAACCGAGCAGTTTTCCAGCGTGAGCTTGCTTAAAATGGCGTCGATAATCTCCTGCTGATGCATCACCCAGCAAAAAATAATATTTTCATAGGCGGTGCAGCGCAAAAAGCTGTTCAGCAGAAAACAGATATTTTCGATCACCATGGTTTTGGTTTCTTCGGTCACCTGAAAAGGGCTGGCGTCCCAGCACCAGTCGCCGTCCAGAAAAACGCTGCGCGGCAAATCTTCCTTCAGCTGCCGGCACACGGTCGTTTTTCCGACGCCCATTGTGCCGCCGATAAGATAGAGGTTTTTCATTTTTTGAGCTCCTTGCATAGTCCGGTGCAGAGCGCGGCTCCTGTACTGTTGCGGCTCGGCAGCGTACCAAGCGCCGCGGCAGTGTTTTCAGCCGGCGTATAATTCGAAACTCTTCGCTTTCAGCCTTCAGACAGCGGCAGCATAACCTCAAAAGCGGCACCGCCGCCTGCCGGAACGGAAGCTTTAATGGAACCGCCATGCTGTTCAAGGATCTGTTTGGCGGCGAAAAGCCCAAGTCCCCGGTGACTCTCATCCGAACGCGCGCTGTCCGCGCGAAAGAACGGCTCAAACAGCTGCGGCAGCGCCTGCGCCGGAATGCTCTGTCCGTCGTCCGCAAAGGTGATGCGGACAATGGATCCTGCCGTCTCACAGCTGATCCAAACGGCGCATGGGTTTTCGTTGTGGTCAAGAATATTGCGCAGAAGATTGCCGAACACCCGCTCAAGCGCAAGCCGGTCGGCAAAGGTCATAAGCACGGTTTCCGGAATATCGGTTTCAAAGCGAAATCCCCGTTTTGCAAAGAGCATATAGTAATTGGCACAGCTTTCCCGCAAAACTTCACAAAGATCGATGCGGGACTTATGAAGTACGGCGCGGCCGCTGCGGTACCCAATCTGTTCAAAGAGCAGATCCACGAGATCGCGCAGCTCGTTGGCGCTTTTATAAAGGTAACCGAAATATTTTGCGGTTTCCTGCTCATTCAGCCCGCCGTCGGCAAGCACCTCCGCATAGCCTTTGAGCACTGTAATGGGGGATTTCAGATCGTGTGCGAGGTTGGAGATCAGCAGATCGCCCGCCTGCATGGCGCGCTGCTTTTCCGCCTGCTCCAGCTCGATCTGATGCACCGCCTGATTGTACCGGCGCACAAGGGTCAGCGCCTCGGCAAGGCGGACGCCTTTTTCCTCGATCGGGGCAAAGGAAGGGGAGGCGTTCGCAATTCCGGCGCCGATGGTTTCAAAGTCCCGCCGGATGGGACGGTAGACCGCTCGAACAAAGATAAAGAGAATTACCAGCACGAATATCCCTGCAATGCAGGTTGCGGACCACAGCACCAGGGT
>CALWZE010000063.1 GCA_944385925.1 uncultured Clostridia bacterium | reverse complement strand
CGATCTGTCTGCGTAAGCTGCGCAGTCAATTCCGATTTCTCCGCTTCGGTCAGATCGGTCTGTTTAAGCGCTTTTTGCAGTGTGTCGATCGCTTCGTCCCGGGATTGAGATCGGGTCAGGCGCGCCTGGGCAAAATAGTCGTCGACATATTCCGTCCCGTCAGTGGATACAAAAAGCGCTTCTCCGTAATACTTCTCGGTTTGTTCTGCGTCGGTTTGGGTATCGCCGGACGCTGCATTGGTCTCAACGGCATCCTGAGACTGATTTTCCTGCTGGGCGAGCACATCGGTAATCGGCAGAGAATCTGTGTCGGTGGCGGCAAAGCGCCAGTTCAGATACACCGCGAGCGCAAGCGCAAAAACCAGCGCAACCATCGTCAGCTGTTTTCTGATGAGTGTCGGACGTTTCATAAATCTTCCTCCGAAAATTCAATTTGACTTTTTGGTGACCGTTACACGATTGGAACCGATACCGCAAACGGTTGTTACCGCGTCAGTCACCGCCTGCTGCACCCGTATATCCCCGCCGCCGTCACAGACAACCAGCACTCCCATGACGACCGGTTCAATTCGCTGCAGCAATACCGGGGCTTTTCCGTTTTCCCCGTCCACAATGACAATGCTTGTTTCACTGCTTGCCTTTTCACTGATGCTTTCATCGCCGGAAACGCTGCGGTCTCCGCTGCTTTTATTTTCAGTTGCGTAGACATACTGCACGCCGCTTTCCAGCGTGACGAGCACTTCTGCCTCTCCGACGCCGTCGATCTCACATACCAGCCTTGTCAGATCGGCTTGCAGCTGTGCGACAAACTGCGCATTATAGGCATTCTCGTCCAGCATTGTTTTCGTTTCCTGCGGGTTCCCCTGTTCCTTTCCGCCGGACAGCAGAATCATCAAAATTCCAATTGATGCCACGCCCAGACAAATCAGCGTTGTCCGATTCCTGCCTCCCTTTTTAAGCTGTTCCATCGTCTGTCTGATTTTTTCATTTCCCATCGCTTCACCTGTATATGAAAGTTGCCTCGGCTGCCAGTGTCTCCTGAATCAGCACATTCGCCTGATTTTCAAACTCCCGGTACTTTTCGTCCAATTCGATCTCGATCCTGTCACAATATATGCCGCCAGTTTGATCAATATTAATTTCCGTTCGTACGCTTTTGGGAACAACGCCCAGCCTGGCAGACATAAATTCCGTCACCGATTCGGAAATGTTATTTTCTATTTCTGACGCAATCACCGCGTCAACTGACGCCGAAACCTCTGTATCCTCCTGGGCGGAGAATTCGATTTGTGGCAGTTCGAGCTGAATTTCGCCGCGAAGAAAGGGAGTGAGCAAAACAATTGCCATGTACAATCCCAACGCAATTTTGGCCGTTTTTCCGACCGATCGATTGGGCGTAAGCGAGCTGAGCAATCCCACAACGATGGCTGCCGTACAGAGGATCATGCCGAAATCTTTAAGAAATCCGCTCATTGTCCTGTCCCCACGTTCATCATCATTGCAGTACAAACGACCACAATCATAAAATATAAGGCAAGTACTGCGATCAGGATGTCGATACAGGATTTAATGGACCTTACCGCCACGGAAGGTTCGGCAGCTCCTGTGAATTCGCCGATAACCGATGCGAAGTACATGGCCATGCCGCAAAGCACGCAGTGGATGATCGGCGGCAGAAAGATTGCACAGACCGAAACGACCCCGATTATCCCGGTTGTGCTTTTGATAACCGCTAATCCGCCGCCAACGGTTGACAGCGCTTCGTTGGCTGAAGCGCCGATGACGGGAATAGCGCTGCTGACCAGAAACCGCGAAGTGCGAAAAGCGAAGGAATCGGTTCTTGCCGCAGCAATGGATTGCAGCTTGACAAGCCCCAAAAACAAGGTCGTGGAAATGCCCAGAATCCACATCAATGTCTTTCTAAGCGCCGTAACCAGGGACTGAAATCCGCTGTCAAAGACGCCGGAGGCAACCGACAGCCCCGCCATCACGCCGACAAGGGGTTTTATGATTACCGAGGCGGTCTCAGAGATCAGTGTCGACGCGCCGATAAGCGCGGCGCCGTAAATGGCGGCGGAGTTGACGCCGCCGGTCGAAATGAGAATACCGGAAAACACCGGAACAAATCCCAGCACAAATGTCCTGCCGGCCTCAATCGCAGTAAGGGTGGACTGAATCAGTCCGATAATTCCCGTTCCAACGCACAGGGTACAGACGACGCAGACGCATGCGCGCACAGCCACATTTTTTTGTATTGCGCGTGAATCGCCAAGGTTGCTCAGCAGCGCGTAAATCAAACAGACCGCCAGCACAATCGCAAAGACGGCAGAAGGCGTTTTGAGCGTGTCGGACATGTCGCCGAGTTCGCTTTGCAGCACCTGCCACAAACCCGAAAAAGACAGTTCTATCTCCTCTTGCCCTTCATAAAAGGAGCGAACCGATTCCGGCGCGTTTTCCAGCGCCTGTTCGGCCGTCTGCTGTGCAGTTGTATCCAGATCGGTCGCAGCGTACATCCGGCCCGGCATGCCAAGCACCAGCAGCAGAAGGATAAAAAGAATCGCACAATTTTTGCCTGTCTTTTTCATTCCAACATCCTCTGGATCATTTCAAGCAGTGTATCAAAAAGCGGCATTGCCACCGCCAGAATCGCCAGTTTGCCGGCAAGCTCTATCTTGCCCGCAAGCGCTGATTGTCCGAAGTCGCTGCAGGTATCGCTGGCCGTCTGGGTCAGAATGCTTAGACCGACTGCCTTGACCGCCGCTTGCAAAAATTCGCCGTTCGGCAAATAGCTGAACGCGCTTATGCGTTCCAAAAGCTGGCTGGTTTGCTCAAGCAGTGCGATACCGACCACGCACAAGCAGGCGACTGTCAGGGCAAAGGCCTGTTCCGGGCTGTTTCGCCGCAGCACAACAATAAGCACCGCAGCAACCAGCAAAATACCGATCATTGAAAAAATCGACATTTCCATCTTTTACAGCCCAAATACGCTTTTCACCGTAAGAAACAGGTCGTTGATTTTGCTGATAATCATCATTAAAACCACGATCAGCCCCGCAAGGGTGGTCATCATCGCCTGTTCCTCCCTTCCCGCACGGGTAAGAACAAGATTCAATACCGCGACAATAATCCCCACCGCCGCCACTTTGAAAATAAAATCAACATCCATTTTTTTGATCTCCTTTGCGCAGCTGGTATACCTGTTCAGAGCAGCACGATAGCGACTGCCGCTCCGGCAAGTGAAGCGAGCGCTTCATAATAACCTTTCTGCTGTCTATTGCGTTCGCTGACCGTTTTTAAACTTTCCGAAAGCCTGCATGCGGTATAATCAATATTTTGCAGCACCAGCTGATCCACCTCGGCGCCCATTTCTTCAAAAAGCCCCACAAGAAGCCGGGAATCTTCCTCGCGCAACCGCTGCGCGCATTCAGACTGCGGATACGCTGCGCACAGCGCATTTTTTACATTTGCGCCGCCGTCAATTCTGCGCAGCGCTTCGGGCAAAAAATCCAGCACCGAATAGCGATCGTTTACGGCGCAGCGCGCAACCACTTCGCGCAGCGGATTGGTTTTGAACTCGATATTGTCCCGCAGTTCCTGCAAAAAGCGTCCGCAGATCCTAAGAATATTTTCTTCGCGCATCTTTTGCATACGGATGATTCTGCCGAGCGCATATGCGGAAAAAATAAGGAACAAAGCGCCAATCCATTTCATCGTTTATACCGCCTTATAAATTGATTTTAAAGTTCCGATCCTCGGCGCGTTGGACAAAAAAACCACTGCGTCGAAAATTCCTTTTTGAACTGCGGGCCAGATGGTATCCCGTCTTTTCAGATCCTCGAGGTTTGAGGCGTGCGCGGAAGCGACGAACCGAATCCCGCTTCTGGCACAGGCAAGAAGCAGACGCTCGTCC
>CALWZE010000062.1 GCA_944385925.1 uncultured Clostridia bacterium | reverse complement strand
TCCAGCTCGTATAAGCGCGGCTGCGCTTTGATTTTATTAATCTCGCTCTGAGCGTTTTTTCCCAAAAGCTGTGTATGCTTTCTGCTTGAAGCACTTTTAAGATCATTTCTGTTTTCTGTATATTGATGAGCTAGGCATTTTTCGAACTAACATTACATAAAGCAGACATACCGGCTGGCAAAAATTGCCGGGCCAATGGAGCTGGAAGATTCTGTTTCAGGCAGTTAAGGCCCACAAAATCTCTTAATTTCTTAAATCAGTTTCTATCTGATAGCAATCAATTCTCTTCCCCCGCTTCAAGCATGACTTAAATACTGAAACCGGTTGCTTTACACACTTCCGAAAAATTGGAGAACCAAATTCAGAGCGTTCATGCAGCATTGCATGGACGCTTTTTGTCTTTTTCGGCCTGGCGTAATGCACTTGCGCACTCATTTTGGGAACATAAATGGTCTTATTGTAAATGTATACTTCGGCATAAGCAAAATCTTTGAAACATCACAAGTTTAAAACTTGCTTAATTAAAAGAGCAACAAATCTATCCTGAGTGCGAACTAAGCGTTTGTGTGTATTTAGTATTACGTCTGCAACGGTCCACGCATATGGCTGTTCATCTCTATTAAAAAAACGCTCTTCACTAACAACGATGTTAATCTTCGTTTTCCCAGCATTTTTCCAGACAAAAACAGCTCTCAGGCCCGAGTCCTTCTTACTGCGCAGCAACAGCCAAGCTCGGTCTTTTCTCCCACATACATAAGCCTTATGCCATTCAATTGGTCAATAAGTCGGTTTATCCCAGCCTTCCGTTTACTTTTGCAAAAAATTTGGTTAAGATAAAAGCGAAAACAACACCGCAGGGAGAAGAAAATGAAGCGGATACTGATGATTGGCACGGGCGGGACGATTGCCGCCGAAATGACCGAAGCGGGGCTTGTACCGGAATTAACCACAGAAGAGTTTCTGAAATATGTCCCCGCCGTGAGGAACTTTTGCGAAGTCGACTGTCTGCAGCTGTTCAATCTGGACAGCACAAACATGCAGCCGGAAAACTGGCTGGAAATCGCACGAACCATACGTTCAAACTATGACGACTACGACGGATTTGTCGTCTGTCACGGCACAGATACCATGGCATATACCGCCGCAGCACTGAGTTATCTTATCCAGGACGCTCGTAAGCCTGTTGTGCTTACCGGCAGCCAGAAGCCGATCAACTCGGAGGTCACCGATTCCAAGACCAATCTGCTGGACAGTTTTGCCTGCGCCTGTGACGGCCGGCTGGGTGGCGTAATGGTTGTATTTGGAGGCAAGGTAATTCTTGGAACGCGCGCCAGAAAATGTTACTCCAAAAGTTTTGACGCCTTTGCAAGCATCAATTACCCCCTGCTCGGCGCAGTGCAGGATGGACGGCTGATTCCGTACTTCTGTCCTCAGCCGCAGCACGATCTTCGATTTTATGACGCACTCAATCCTCATGTTGCCCTTCTTAAGCTGATTCCCGGCTGCGACGCTTCTCTGCTGCGTTTACTTCTTTCAGAAAATGACGCGGTCATTATCGAAAGCTTTGGAGTCGGCGGTGTTCCTTACGGTGAAAACGGTGCATTTTATCAGGAAATCGAGTCCGCAATTGGCCGTGGAAAAATTATCGTCATGACCACCCAGGTTCAGCATGAAGGCAGTGACCTTGCCGTTTATAATGTCGGCAGCCGACTGAAATCAAGGCTGCGCGTTCTGGAGGCATATGACATGACCACCGAATCGGTAGTAACCAAACTCATGTGGCTCCTGGCTCGTACAAAGGATCCCGAGACCGTGCGGCGCGGTTTTTATACGCCGGTTGCAAACGACCTGCTTTGCGCGCAGGAATATTGAGCTGGGCTGGTTTCGCTCTTTCTTTTGCTTAAAACCGGCTCGCAGCTCGCCTTCCACCGCTGAACCTTTTTGGCTAATTTAGGTTCAACAAATCGAGCTTAGCAAATTATAAATCGAAGCCCTTAAAAGTCCATCCTGTGAGTATGCACCCAATAGCGTACTGCATTTTATCTATGGATGCCACAAGCTTAAACTGACAAATTAATTTCCTTTAACCCGCTATCCAGGAAAACTCAAACCGACCACGTTAAGCACTTATCAAAATCGCAAACTGGTTAGCTAAGCTGATTGAGCAAGCCGAAAGCGATACTCAAAGGCCATTTTTTATTTTTAGTTTCGGACTTTTATAATCAAAAACGGCCCCCGGATTTTCCGGGGGCCGTTCGCCATTTTATGGGCAGTAAAATTACAAAATTTTACTGAGCGTTTTCCATTCTGCAGCTCAAAAAGCACAAGCAGCACAATAAAGCCGCAAGTATTATGCAGCTATGCTGGCGCAGCACAAGCCAGCGTACAGGCGCGGGAGAAACCTGTCGGCTCAGTGCGCGTATTCCATCTGTTCCGGCGTCCAGTTTTCAATAACCGGCAGATATGTGCGCGCTTCCGCTTTTGCGCCCGCAAGATCCTGCTCTCTGTAGTTGCCGCACTCAACCTCGCTGGCGCCGGGAATCGCGCCTTCAAAATCGGCAATAAACGCATAGCTCTGCTGCACCAGACGGATCACAGCTTCGGGCGCAAGCCCGCGGGTCAGCAAATAAAATCCGGTACGGCATCCCATCGGGCCCACATAGATTACCTGCTCTTTCACCTCGCTGTTGCGCGCAAAGGTTGCAAATAAATGCTCTATGGTGTGCAGCGCAGGAACAGCAAGATAATCTCCGGCGTTGGGCAGTTTCATGCGGATATCCCAGGTGTCCACGTCACCGTCCTGCCGGGACAGGTAAATGCCGGGTTTCAGTTTTGTGTGGTCGACGCAAAAGCTCGCGATTTTTTCCATTCTACTTTCTCCTTTACTCACTTTTTAAGCGCGTTTTTAAGGCGGATATTGCCCAAAACGCTCCGTAAACCAGCAAATTCATCAAAACAACGCTCGCACCAGCCGGAGCGGCAAACAAATAGGAAACCGTCATTCCGGCAAAGAAGCACAGAACCGACACAAGCGCAGAGCAAAGTATAACACTTTTAAAGCGACGGCACAACCGCATCGCGCTCAGCGCGGGAAAAACGATCAGACTTGAAATCAGCAGCGCACCCATCATACGCATGCCAAGCACCACAGTAACGGCGGTCATAACTGCAAGCATAGAGTCATAAAAGCCGGCGCGAACACCGGTTGCGCGCGCAAAAGTCTCATCATAGGTGACTGCAAAGATACGATTATAACAAAGGAGGTACATGGCAAGCACTGCCGCAGACAGCGCCGCACTGAGCGCCACATCCCCCTTCTCCATGGCAAGAATACTGCCGAACATGTAGTTTTCCACATCAGTGGTCATGCCGGTTGTCAGGGAAACCACCATCACGCCAACCGCAAGCGCCGCCGTCGAAATAAGCGCAATTGCCGCGTCGCCGCCAACACGGCCATGCACATTGAGCCGCAGCAGCAGAAACGCAGCGGCAATAACAACCGGAATCGCGACTGCCAGCGGCGCTAGTCCAAGGGCTGCCGCAATGGCAAGCGCGCCGAACCCAACGTGTGACAATCCGTCTCCGATCATGGAATAACGCTTCATAACCAGGCTGACTCCCAGCAGCGCCGCGCATAGAGACACAAGGCCGCCGACTACGAAGGCACGCACCATAAACGGATAGGTCAGCATCTTTTCAAGAAGTTCAATCATCTGTCCACCCCCGCCAGGCTGCGATATGCCGCGCTGTTCCGATAAGCCTGCGCCGAACCGAAAAACAGCTGTTCATGTTTGAGATGCAGAATTTTTCCGGCATTGGATATGGCGCTTTGCAGGTCATGAGAAATCATTACCACGGCAACGCCCTGCTCGCGATTCAGCCGCCGTACAATCTCATACAATTCAGACGTTACAACCGGGTCCAGTCCCGCCGCCGGTTCATCCAAAACGAGCAGTTTGCTGGTCGCGCAAAGCGCACGGGCCAGGAAAACCCGCTGCCGCTGACCGCCGGACAGATTTCCGACCGCATCGTCACGGTTGTCCCATATTCCCAGCAGACGCATGGACTGTTCCGCTCTCTGTTTTTCCACACGCCCGAAAAACGGCCGCAGCCCCATGCTGTTCAGGCAGCCGGACATCACTACTTCCCGAACGCTCGCGGGAAAGTCCTGCTTTCCCCCGCTTTGCTGCGGCAAATACCCTATCTCCCCGGCGTGAAGGCCATCAGAAAAAATAATTTCACCTCGAATCGGTTTAATCAGACCGACGAGGCTTTTAATTAGCGTACTTTTGCCCGATCCGTTTTCGCCGACCACACACAGGTAATCCCCCGATTCAACCGAAAAGTTCACCTTTCTGAGCACGACGGTATTTTCATAGCCGAGCACAAGATCCTTGCAGGTAATCAGCGACATTTCAGTTCAGCGCCTCCGAAAGCGTAATATAATTCTGCTCCATCAGACTCAGATAACTCACACCCACATCCAACTGTTCGCGGGTAACATTATGGCAGGAATGCAGCAGCGCCGTTTCGACGCCGGTTGCTTCCGCAATCGCATCCGCCACCTTGTGATTGGAAAATTCAATATAAAAAACGACCGGAAGCTCCTCACTTCTGATATAGTCGGTCAGAAACGCGACTGTCGCCGCGCTGGGCTCGGTCTGCGCGCTGCATCCCGGAAACGCCGCATGCCATTCGATTCCGTAATCCTGCGCAAAATACAGCAGCGGAAAACGGTCTCCAACTACAATGCTCTTTCGCGCCGCAGAATCAACCATCTGAACAAATCGGCCATCCAATTCTTCCAGTTGGATGCAATAAGCCTCTGCGTTTTTCCGGTATGTATCCGCATACTCCGGATCAATTGCGCAAAGCCGCTCGCATATCGCGGAAACCATCAGCTGCGCATTGCGCAAAGAGGTCCAAATATGCTCGTCTGTCCCATGCTCCAGCCCGCAGCTCTCCCCATGCTCATGGTTGTGTCCGACCTCGGTCATGCCCTCGATTTCAACCTCCGGCAAAGTCTGCACACAATCCATCAGCGCCAGCGATTCGGGCGCTGATTCTCCCAGTGAATCCAGAATATTCTTTATCCACTGATCGTTCTCTCCACCGATATACAGGAAAAGATCGCATTCCTGTATATTGATAATGTTTCTCGGAGACGGCTCATAAGAGTGACTTTCCGCACCGGGCGGCAGAAGCTGGGCGATCGAACATTGCCCCTGTGCGATCACCCGGGTAAAATCAAAAAGCGGAAAGTTTGTTGTGATGATTTTGGGTCCATCCTGCCGGCCCGGTTCCGTAATTGGGCCGGCACAGCCGGAGAAGACAAGCAGAGCCATAATACAGCACAAGCACGCAATTGTCTTTCCTGCTTTTCTTATTAAACGATCACTGTTCATGCGCCTTCACCTTTCCGGCGCATTCTGCGCAAAGGCCGTAAATCACAGTTTTAGAGCGATCTATGGCAAAACCGTGAGACTTTAAAAGATGACCTGAGAACTCACTGACCAGCGTGCAGTCCAGGTGGATGACCCGCCCGCAGCTGCCGCATTTCAGGTGAATGTGATCCTGCTGCGCGCAGGCGGCAGACCGCAGCTGATACCGCGCGCCGTTTTTATCCTCAGCGGGAAACACCAGCAGTTCACCGCGCTCAGCCATTTTTTCCAGCGCGCGGTAAACCGTCGTTCTGCCCACCTGTTCTCCTGCCGCGCACAGCGCGTTGTATATCTCATTTGCGCTTGGACTTTCCGCGTCGTTTTCGCGCAAAAAGTTCAGGATTGTTTCTCTTTGTCTGGTTTTGTAATCCTTGATTTTGTTCACAGGTCTATCCATCCGCAACAATAATTTGAAATCCAGTTTCAAATTATAAACTCTATTTTTCAAAATTGCAACTATTTCCTCTTATCAGCGCGTCCAACCATTGGCGGCTATTCCACTTTGATTGGCCGGCAGACGGCGGCAAATTCAGAACGCTAATGGATTGTCTTTAAGATTTACCGTCCTTTTTCAACCGCAAAATGAGCCAATATGAGCTAATATAATTAAATTTTTAATTGCTTATTTTTTCCTCCTCTTTGCCAATTTAATGCGGGTTTTAACCATTACATTAGACTTAATTCGCCGTAGGCTGTGTCCCCAAAGCCGGTCTTTACAAAACCTATTAATAGATTTATCCATTAATACTCAGCCCAATTTCTTACCGCGTTCTAAAAAGGCAACCCTCACTTTTAATATTCAAAAACTTGCCGTCAACGATTGCTAATTAGTACAAAATTTATAAATAAAAAAGAACCGGCCCCTGCCGGTTCTTTTCATTGTTATTTAGTTGTCTGCTTTTGCTGCTGTGCGCCCTGGGGGCGCTTGGCTTTGCTGCGAAACGCCTGCCGTGTATTTTTGATCTCATTGTAAGCGAGCATAAGAGCATCCTCACTTTTTTTCAATGAGTTTTCCGCAAAGTCAAGAGAGGCGCGCTCCATCTCGCGGGATTTTGCCGTCGCTTCGGTCAGAAGCTTGGTCGCGCGCGCCTGCGCCGCCTTTACAATTTCGTCGTCGGAAACAAGCTGCCGCGCACGATTCTCCGCGCGTTTGATAATATCTTCCGCTTCCCGCTTGGCGATGTTGATGATATCTTCACGATCCTCGCAGATATGTTTTGCATCCTTGAGCGCCTGCGGTATATTCAGTCGGATATCGTCGATAATGTCCCGCACTTTTTGAATATCGACCATTCTGCGTCCGCCCATTAAAGGCAGATTCCACGCTTCTTCAAGAAGGTCGTCGAGCTTATCCAGGCTCTTGTCGATTTCCAAACCTTTTCCGTATTCCATTTTCAAACCTCCCTGCGCAGCCGGTCCACAATGTCCTGGCAGATTTCCTCCGGAATAAATGCCGATATGTCTCCGTTAAAAACCGCGATTTGCTTAACAATACTTGAGCTTAAAAACATATATTCCTGGCTTGTATTCAGAAAAATTGTTTCAAATTCCGGATTAAGCTGTTTGTTGATCAGATCCATCTGAAACTCATATTCAAAATCTGAAACCGCACGAAGCCCTTTGACAATCGCGCAGGCGCCCTTCATCCGCACATAATCCGCCAAAAGGCCGTCATAGGTATCGGCGGAAACATTCGGAAGTTTTTTGGTGACCTTTTGAATCATCTCCATCCGCTCTTCAACCGTAAACAGCGGGCGCTTAATCGGATTTTGCAGCACAACGACAAGCACCTTGTCAAACAGTCTTGCGGCTCTCGTGACAATATCCAGATGCCCTTTGGTTATCGGATCAAAGCTTCCGGGACAGATCGCAAGTTTCATTTTGCTCTCCTTTTACTTTGCCGTACTCGCCTTTGCTCAGCATTGCTTTTTGTACTGCCAGATCATGGTTTTCCCATATTTATAGCTGCGGTACAGGCTCAGTTCCCCGGCCTGTTCAGGCAGCTCGCAGCCAAACTCGGTCTCACAGATGACACAGCCGTTTTCCGCAACAGCCGCGCTGAGCTTATCCAGCGCAGCGTTGGCCAGCCCTTTGTTATAAGGCGGATCGACAAAAACAATGTCAAAGCTCTCGCGGCAGTCCTCCAGATATCGGAACGCGTCGCCTGTGATCACCCGCGCCTGTGCACTGAGCCCCGCATTCTTCAGGTTGCGCATAACGACCGCCGCAGCCTCACGGCTGAGATCGATAAAGGTGCATCGGGCGGCACCGCGGCTGATTGCCTCGATGCCGAGCTGGCCGGAACCAGCAAAAAGATCAAGCACCTTCGCCCCCTCAATGCGGAACTGGATCGCGGAAAAAAGCGCTTCCTTAACCCGTTCGGCGGTCGGGCGAACCACTTCGTCGCCTGCCAAGGTTTCCAAGCGCTTTCCTCGCGCCTTTCCGGTAATTACTCGCATAGATATTTCCTTTGCTCTAACTGATAAGCCTGTCAAGACAGAGCTTTTGATTAACCCTATTATCCGTGAAGCCGGATGCCTTGTCAAGTATGGTAATGCGCATAGACGGCTTGAGCGCTCTTTGCGCTCATCCCTTTTACAGCCGCAAGTTCCTCAACCGTGGCATTTTTGATGGCTTCGATTGTCTTGAACTCTTTTAGAAGCAGCTTGGCGCGTGTCTCCCCGATCCCTTCAATATCCAGAAGCGAAGAGCGGAAAGAGGTGCGGCTGTGGCGTTTGCGCTGATAATCGACCGTGAATCGGTGGGTCTCGTCCTGGATTTTAGTCACCAGTGCAAAAGCCGTGCGGTGCATGGATACGGTCAATTCCCCCTGCAAAGAGACTACGCCGCGGGTGCGGTGCTTGTCGTCCTTGACCATGCCGAAAAGCGGAACGTCCGCAAAGGAGGTCCCCCGCAGCGCTTCATGGATCGTATGCAGATGGCCTTTTCCTCCATCCAGCAGGATAATATCCGGCTTGGTGGAAAAGCCTCGAACGGTCCCTTCATCATACCGCGCAACACGGCGCAGAATTGCCTCGGTCATAGAGGCGTAATCGTCCACCCCATCGACCGATTTAATGATAAACCGCTTATAGTCCGACCGTTTCGGCACCCCATTTTGAAAAACGACCAGACCGGCTACAGCCTCTTCCCCATAGTTGGAGATGTCATACGCTTCGATATATTTCGGCGGGCTGCTCAGTCCAAGAAGATTCGCCAATTCTCCGAGCGCGTTTTCATCCCTGCTGCGCCTTCCGGCTTCACGTTTAAGCCGGTCCACGGCATTGTTATAGGCCATGGCGATCAGCGCGTGATTTTCGCCTTTCTGCGGAATGCTGAGCGTCACCTTGTGTCCCTGTTGTTCCGACAGCATCTGGGAAACAAGTTCCATCCCTTCAAAAGGCGCGTCGCACAGAACCCTGCGCGGCACATCTCTGCTCTGAATATAGTAGTGCGAAATAAATTCCTCCCGCACCTCGTCGATCTCGGTTGTCTCAGGCATCAACTGTTCATCTTTGTCGCAGAGATGGCCTTCGCGGAATTTGAGCACGACCGCGCAGACGTTTTTTTCGTCTCCCGCAAAAGCAAAAACATCCATATCCGCATCAGAGGTGGTTTTGATCACCTTCTGCCCGGCTTCGGATTTTTCGATTGCCGCTATTGTGTCCCGCAGCCGCGCCGCCTTCTCAAATTCCAGCGCTTCGGCAGCTTCGTTCATCTGCGCACGAAGTGAATGCAGGATGGTCTTGGAGCCTTTTGTAATCAGACTCACCGCTTCCTGTACCCGCCGGTTGTATTCTTCTTCACTGATTTTCCCTGTACACAGCGCCATGCAGCGGCCGATGTGCGCATTCAGACAGGGCCGTTCTTTCCTGAACTGCTGGGGAAATTTCTTGCTGCAAGTGGGCAGCTTAAAAGCGAGCACCGCTGTTTCGACCAATCTGCGAATCCCGAACGTGCTCATGTAAGGTCCGATATAGGTTGCTCCATCGTCCTGTTTTTGCAGTTCAACAGTAATGCGCGGATACCGCTCGTTCGAAACCTTGATATAGCTGAAACCTTTATCATCCTTAAGCAGAATGTTGTATTTCGGCTTATTCTGTTTGATCAGCGAACACTCCAACACCAGCGCCTCAAATTCGCTGTCTGTGACGATCGTGTCGAAATGGTCCACCTGGGAAACCATTTTCGCGACTTTGGGCTGATGGTCCGCGCCGGGGCGAAAATAGCTGGATACACGGATGCGCAGTCTTTTCGCTTTGCCGATATATATGATCTCGTTTTTGCGGTTGCGCATAATATAGCAGCCCGGCTGCAGCGGCAGCGAGAGCGCCTTTTGATAAAGTTCGTCCAGCGTCATAGTCCGATCCGTTCGTTTAAGCTGATTTCAAGTTTCTGGTTTTTGGCGATTAAGGTAAACCTTTGATTTTCTTACAATTTCCTTCAACTTCTGCGCTGCACCGAAAAGAATATGGACTTCCCGCCTTTTCTCTTTTCGGCATAACAGCCAAAGGCGCCGCCTGTCAGTTTTTCACCTGCCTGTTAAAGTGACTCGGCAAACACACGAAATGTTTCAAACTGATAAAAAAAGCGCGCCGTTCCATATGCGGGACGGCGCCGGCAAGAAAAAGCGGCGAGCCATGAGCAGCTCGCCGTAAGTCACATAAGTCAGTGCGGGCTGTGCGCCCCAAAGAATTATTCGTTGAAACCGGAGTTGATGAGCTTGACCAACCCTTCAACCGCAGCCTGTTCGTCCGTTCCGTCCGCAATAAGACGAATGGTCGTTCCGCCGACGATTCCAAGCGAAAGCACGCCAAGCAGACTCTTCGCGTTTACGCGGCGCTCTTCCTTTTCCACCCAGATTGAAGACTTGTATTCGTTTGCTTTCTGGATGAAAAAAGTTGCGGGTCTGGCATGCAGGCCGACCTGGTTTTCAACCGTCACATCTTTTACAAACATTTTTTCACACACTCCACTAATTGACCGAATTTAAGATTGCAAATCGTCTTGATAAATAATATAACAATCGCTTGCCAAAGGTCAATAAATTCCAGCCGGAAAAGGTCGATTTCTGCTTGTTCTCCATAAACCGGATTTTCATTTCCCTTCCATTTGTGCACCTTGTATAGTAAGTTTTCAACAACGGCAGCAAATTATACATGACCCACTGTTAATTTTTCCAAAAATGCAGGATTTATCCTGTCAATTCGCTGGTTTGTCAATATAATTGCCTTCATTTTCCGTTTCTTTTTCACCGATTTCCGGCGAAGCTTTTCTATGCCTGCGTCGCTTTATCGGCTTAATGCAAAACTCCTCAGGATGTGCCGCAACATAGGCCTCGTACAGGTCCGGCCGCCTTTCTTTGGTCCTGAGTAATGACTGCTCGTGCTTCCACTTCTCGATATTTGCATGATGGCCGGAACGCAGTACCTCAGGCACCGCAATGCCGCGCCAAACTTCCGGGCGGGTATATTGCGGATACTCCAGCAAACCGTCGTAATGGCTTTCCTGCTCATAACCCGCTTTTTCCGACAAAACGCCGTCACACATGCGCGCAATGCCATCACTGAGCACCAACGCGCCCAATTCTCCGCCTGTGATTACATAATCGCCCAATGAGATTTCCTCATCGACAATCTCATCGAGCACACGCTGATCTACTCCTTCATAGTGCCCGCAGAGAATCGCTATATTGTCCATGGAGGACAGTTCCTTTATCCGCTGCTGCGTCAGAGTCTTGCCGGCCGGAGACATGTAAATCAGATGCGGGCGGCATTCGGTCATCTCGCAGACTGCCTGAAAACAGTCGTAAATCGGCTGCGCATTCATGACCATCCCCTGGCGTCCGCCGTAGGGCGCGTCATCGACCTGCTTCTGTTTATTTAATGTGTAATCGCGGATATTGTGGCAGACAATTTCCAGTTTGCCGGCTTCAAGTGCGCGTCCGATAATACTTTCGCCGAGATAGGTTCTGCACATATCCGGGAAAAGGGTCAAAATATCAATTCTCATCGTCCAGCATCCCCTTGATTGGACGAACCGCCACTTTGCCGTTCTCTATGTCTACTGCCGTCACAAAGGCCGGTACCGCGGGAATCATGCGAATGTCGCCGTTTTCCAGTCGTACATGATAAAGATCATGCGCGCCGTTATTGGTCACATCGCAGAGTTCTCCCAGCTTTGCACCGGTGTCCGCGTGTTCAACCGAAAGGCCGATCAAGTCACTGATAAAATAGCGGCCCTGGGGCAATTTCAGGTCTTTCCTGTCGACATAAAAGACACGATCGATATACTTTCTTGCCTGCTCGATTGAGTCGCAGCCTTCCAGTTTCAAAATATTCATATTCTTGACCGTCTTTACCGAAAGCACCGTTACGGTGTTTTTTCCGTCCGGGTCAAGATACATTTTTTTCACTTTTTTAAGCGTTTCCGCGCTGTCGCACCAGGGGTACAATTTAATTTCCCCCATGACGCCGTGGGTCGTGACCGCCTGACCGGCCTCAAGATACTGTTTCATATACATTCAACCTAACGGCAGGGGCGGAGAATAACTCCCCGCCCCTGCATTTTTTGGATTGGATTCAGTCGATCTCAACGAGGATCTTTTCTTTGTTGCGGACCGCGGCGGCACGCATTACGGTGCGGATTGCTTTTGCAATTCTGCCCTGCTTGCCGATCACTCTGCCCATATCCTGCTCGCCGACCGAGAGATGATAGACGATAACGCCCTCTTCGTTCGGCTCGTCCACTGTGACCTTGACCGCGTCTTTATCCTCGACAAGGCCCTGAGCGATGAATGTCAGAAGCTCTTTCATAGTATCCTCCACAGGCGCCGATTAGATGATGTTGTTCTTCTTGAGCAGCACCTTAACCGTGTCAGTGGGCTGAGCGCCCTTGGCGATCCACTGCTTAGCCTTATCGGCGTCAACATTGAACAGGACCGGCTCTTTGGTGGGATCATAAGTGCCGATCTCCTCCAGGAAGCGGCCGTCACGCGGGAAGCGGCTGTCCGCCACCACAACACGATAGAAAGGCGCTTTCTTAGCGCCCATGCGGCGCAGTCTGATTTTTACTGCCATTTTTCAGTTCCTCCAGCTTACTTTATAATACTTAATTTTATATTGCACCCGAACCAGAAAGGCCATATGTTTCCGCTTGGCGGCCCAATGCCGCACCGGCCCGGTGAAATAACTTGAGCAATTTCCTGCACACGGTGTTCGGAATCTCCATCATTCGAAGCTTCTTTATTTCCTTTTATGCAGCTTTTCGCCGTCATTTAAAACGGCAGTCCCATACCGCGTCCGCCCATACCGCCCATGCCTCTGAACGCCCGCTTACCTTTTTTGTTCATCGACTTCATCATCTTGTTGATCTGCTCAAACTGACGCAGAAGCCGATTAACGTCCTCAACCTTGGTGCCGCTTCCGGCGGCAATACGTCTTTTGCGCTTGGGATCAATGATATCCGGTTTTTCGCGCTCTTTTTTTGTCATGGAAAGAATAATCGCCTCGGTGCGGCGAAATGCCTTCTCATCCAGCGCCTCTTCCGGGATATTCGCCCCCATCATGGACGCGATTTGCTGCAGATTGCCCATCCGGCGCATCTGATCAAATTGATCCAGAAGATCATTGAGATCAAGGCCTTTTTTCATCTTGCGGGCCATCTTCTCGGCTTTTTCCATATCAAGCGACTGCTCGGCCTTTTCAATCAGGGTCAGCACATCGCCCATTCCAAGAATTCGGGACGCCATCCGCTCAGGATGAAAAACTTCGAGATCATCCAGCTTTTCACCGACGCCGGCAAATTTAATCGGTTTGCCGGTTACACTCAAAACCGAGAGCGCCGCGCCGCCGCGGGTATCGCCGTCCAGCTTGGTTATAATGACGCCGTCAATACCGATCTCCGCGTTGAATTTTTCCGCGACGTTGACCGCATCCTGACCGGTCATGGAGTCGACGACCAGCAATGTCTCGTCCACCGTGACCGCTTGTTTGATATTTTGCAGCTCCTGCATCAACTCTTCATCGACATGCAGACGACCCGCAGTATCCAGAAAGACAATGTCATAACCGTAGTCTTTGGCATACGCAATCGCTTTTTTTGCAATGGTCACCGGATTTTCCTGGCCCATTTCAAAAACATACGCGCCTGCCGCTTCGCCGACAATGCGCAGCTGATCGATCGCGGCCGGCCGGTAAATATCACAGGCAACGACCATCGGACGATGATCTTTGTTTTTAAAATATTTTGCAAGCTTTGCGGTATGAGTAGTCTTACCGGAGCCTTGCAGTCCGCACATCATGATGACCGTCGGCGGTTTGGTATTAAGCTTGATCTCCCTGGCTCCCGAACCCATCAGCCTGGTAAGTTCTTCGTTGACGATCTTGATAACCTGCTGTGCGGGGGTCAGGCTCTTCATAACTTCGGCGCCAACCGCACGCTCGGACACGCTCGCGACAAACTCTTTGGCAACCTTATAGTTAACGTCCGCTTCAAGCAGCGCAAGGCGAACCTCACGCATAGCGTCCTTAATATCGCTTTCGCTCAATTTTCCGCGCAGTTTCAGCTTGGAAAAAACACCGTTCAGTTTTTGTGTCAGTCCGTCAAATGCCACAGTCAGACTCCTCAGTCGTTTTCAATCCGCTCCAGCGCGGAAAAAATGTTCTGGGTCGCACGCTTGATCTCGTTGGAATAGGTGTAAGTCTCGTTTGCAATCACGATTTCCTGCGTATTGGAACGTATGGCCTCCAGCTGTTGACCCAACGCGCGCATACGGCGCGCAAGGCCCAGTCTGTCCTCCATTTCCAGCATCGTGGTTTCTCCCCTTTTTATGGAGTCGCGCACGCCCTGTCTGGAAATGCCGCTGTTCTGTGCAATTTCAGCAAGAGAAAGGTCGTCGTAATAATACAACTCCAGCACTTCCCGCTGTTTGTCGGTAAGCACCGGCGCATAGGTGTCGATCAGATAGACCATATTCAAATTCTTTGCCATCAGCCGACCCTCTTTGCTTTGCTCTTTTCTGTAAAGCAAATGCGCTTTACAGTTCGCTATTATACTGAAATAAAAGCCTTGTGTCAAGCGTTTTTTCGATCCAAAACAAGAAAAAATCCCGTGTTTCTGTTCACGGGATTTTCAAATATCTTTCAGTATGCCATTTCACTCTCCGGCAACGAACAGTTCCGAGCCGGGCGCGTTTTTCTTAACCGATTCAATACCGTTTTTACAGCTGGATTTCGCAGTATATCCCTCACTGGTAACGATGATCTCACCGTTTGCCGCCTTCAGGCGAAAACGGAAGCTGCCCCGCTTATCCTGAAAAATTTCAAATTTCGGATTTTTAAACGGCTCAATCATTTTGCCGGTCTGGTCTTCGACGTGACTCAAGCAATTTTTCCGCACGCTCTCCACACCGTTTTTACACGCATCCAGCGACGTATAGGTTTCACTGCTTGCGATCACTTCACCATTGCCCGCCTTAAGAACAAAATGATACCCGCCGTTCTTGGTCTGACTGATTACAAACTTGCCCACAACATCACCTCACGTTATCCGCTTAAAAATGAATTATCATGTGTAATTGTAGCACAAAGTTATCTGGAATTAACATGGCAGATTTGGACAAAATATGCGCCGCAAAATTGGAGATTTCCCCTTTATTCCGGCATAATATAGATAAGTTAAAGGAAAGGCCAACCAAATACTGCCTATTTTGTTGGCAATTGTGTTATACTGATTAAAAAGCGCCGAAACGGCGTCAGCGAATGGAGAACATATGCCAAGCTTCAAGGGGACTCTTCTGCGCGAACAGCTCAGACTGCTAAAGCCGATTGTGAGGCGCGCCACAATTCAGGACTCCCGTTTTGTCCAGAACAAATACGGAGAACTGGGAGCCAAAGGAAACGCGGATAAGGTATACTTTGAACCGGTAACTTTCGAAAACTACAAGGCCGCCTGGGTTCGCCCGCAAGAATGCGAAAGCGACGACAAAGCGATTCTTTATCTGCACGGGGGCGGATATACCGCAGGGCATCTGGAATACGCGCTGGGGTTCGGCAGCGTTCTTGCGGCAGAAACCGGGCTGTCCGCTTTTTGCGTAGCCTACAGGCTGGCGCCGGAATATGTCTTTCCTGCCGCGCTGGAGGATGCCGTTCATGCGTATAAATACCTGCTTGATGCCGGTTTTTCTCCTGACCGCATAGCGCTTGCAGGAGAATCGGCCGGCGGAGGTCTGGAATTCGCGCTTTGCCTGCGGCTGCGGGATCTCGGCCTGCCGATGCCCAGCCAGATCGTTGCGCTTTCTCCATGGACGGACCTTGCCATGACCGGCGCATCCTATGAGACAAATGAGGAGGTTGATCCCTCTCTTGTGCGGGAATCTCTCGCCTATTATGCCAGGCTTTACGCACGGGATGATCTGCAAAATCCCTATGTATCCCCGCTTTACGGCAAACTGGAAGGAATGCCGCCTTCCATGATTATTGTCGGCTCAGATGAGCTGCTGCGGGATGACTCTGTGCGGATGGCGCAGCGGCTTAAACAAAGCGGCAGCAGCTGTCAGCTCTATATTTACGACGGCATGTGGCACGTTTTCCCTGTATTTTCTATCCCTGAAAGCAAAGACGCACTTGAAAAAATCTGTAATTTTCTGAAGGACTGGCAACCATGAAAACTCCGCCGAAATGGATGAAACTGGATAATGCCGCCAAGATCTATCCGGCTGCAAAGCGGCGGGACTGGGCCGCCATGTTCAGAGTTTCCGCAAACCTGAATGAGGAAGTTGACCCGGAGGTGCTCAAACAGGCGCTGCAAAGCACCTTGCGGCGCTTTCCAAGCTTTGCGCTTCGTTTGCGCCGCGGAGCATTTTGGTATTATCTTGAGCATCTTGAGGGTTGCCCTGATGTACAGCCTGACGTAAACAACCCATGCGTTCGGCTTATTCCTTCTGAAAACAACGGTTTCTCTTTCCGGGTTCGTTATTATCGCAACCGCATAGCGGTCGAAATCTTCCACGTTCTTTCCGACGGCACCGGCGGTCTGTGTTTTTTGAAAACTCTGGTTGCGGAGTATCTGCGCCTTCGGTATGGGGCTGATATTCCGCGCGACGGAGAAATACTGGACTGCTCCGTAAATGCGCCGCAAGAGGAATATGAGGATGGTTTTCCCGCGGCTGCCAGGCGTTTTACAAGAAGCAGGCGCGAAAGCGACGCTTATCACATCTGCGGTACGGATGAAAAAGACGGTTTTATCAATATTACCACTGGCATTATCCCGGTCAGTGACCTTCTGGTTCGCGCAAGGGAAAAAGGGGTTTCCATCACCGAATATCTTGTAGCTGTAATGCTGCTGTCTCTCGATCGCCTGCAGCGCAACGCATGCCGGCGGGAAAGCAGGCTGAAACCCGTCAAGGTCAACGTCCCGATCAATCTGCGGCGTTTTTTCCCCTGCCGTACCATGCGCAACTTTGCAAGCTATGTGAATCCGGGCATCGATCCTCGGCTTGGAAGCTACACCCTTGATGAAGCGCTGAAAGCCGTTCATCATTATATGGGAACCGAAGTCACCGAAAAGATGCTCGCCGCTAAAATCACCACCAATGTGCGCTCCGAGCAGAACCCGCTGCTTAGAATAATGCCGCTGTTCGTCAAAAACGCCGCCATGAAGCTGGTCTTCAATCTGGTGGGTGACCGGAAATCCTCCACCTCTCTTTCAAATCTGGGAGCCGTGCGTCTTCCGGTTGAAATGGAAAAACATGTAACCAGGATGGATTTTATTCTCGGCCCTCTCTCCTATAACCGTGACGTCTGCGCGGCAATCTCCTATGGAGACAAACTCTATCTCAATTTCACACGCACGATAAAAGAGCCAGACTTTGAGCGGGAATTCTTTACCCGGCTTGTAAAACTTGGTATTCACGTAAAAATTGAAAGCAATCAGAGGTAATACGCATGTCCTACTGTGTTAACTGCGGCGTCGAACTCGCGGATAGCGAAAACATCTGCCCCCTTTGCGGCACCGAGGTGATCAATCCCGCAAAGCCTGCCGTTCGCGTACACCAATACCCCTATCCGCGTAGAGTTGAAACCCTTTCCAAAAACATAGATAAAAAATTCCTGGTTTCCATTGCAGGCACGCTTATGCTCATTCCCACTGCAATCACGATTTTCTGCGATTTTGTTTCAGGCGGCGGAATCAGCTGGTCGCTCTATGTTGCCGGGGCAATGCTGATGCTGTTTACCTGGATTTTTCTGCCCATGCTCTTTCGAAAAAGCCGTCCATGGCTGAGTCTGTCGCTGGACAGCATTGCCGCCGCACTGTATGTCGGTGTGATTTGTGCTGTCAGCGGCGGCGACTGGTACTGGACACTTGGACTGCCGATCACTGCTTCCTGCTGCGGACTTGTTGTGTTTCTGGCAGTGCTCTTTGAACTGGAAAGCACAAAGGGGATTCTGATACGCGCTGCTTTTGTGCTGTTCGGCGTCGGCTTGCTTACCGTGGTGCTGGAGCTGATCATCAATTTGCATCTCGGCCTTTCTCTGATCCCGCGCTGGTCCGGATATGTCTTTACTCCCTGTCTTCTGCTCGGCATCGCTGCGCTGATTCTTCGCAGGCAAAAGAATTTTAAAGAAGAAATCCGCCGCCGGTTCTATGTTTGAAAAAGCATTTTAGCGCACGGTTAAGTCCATCCTGGAATCCGGTTAAAATGCTTGAGATTATACACAGCGCTTTTTGCCTGTATGGATTCCTCTGCCGTTTCTGTTTTCTTCTGCCAAGGTTAAACTGCTTTATCTTTGCAGCTTAAGGCAGTTTAAGAGAGTTTTGTCCGTAATCGGATAAATGTATTTTCTGATTCATACGTCTTTCCCTGCATCCCGGCCCTTTGATCATCGCGCTGACTAAGCCTTTTCTTTTTAAAATGAACTTACGTATAAATCAAAAACCCCTGCACAGCAGGGGTTTTTGATTTATTTAACAACGCCTTTTTCCATGTCCTGAAATAGCTGTGCTCATGGGGCGGTTCGGCTTCTCCGACGTCCGCCACCATATACTGGCCGTCCGGGTCGCCCACGATCATGATCCATCTGGCACGCACCCGTATGGTGTACTCCTCCTGCGGC
>CALWZE010000061.1 GCA_944385925.1 uncultured Clostridia bacterium | reverse complement strand
ATCGCCATCAGCCAGATGGAAATCTTGATACAGGATCACCGCATCGAAGCTCTGGAGGCTCATAGCGGAAAACTATCTCCTATGGAGTAAAAAATAATAGGCAGGACGCTTGCGAACGGGCGAAGGCAGTGGCATCTACAGTGTTGCAATGTCCCAAAAATCGACAAGGCCCTTGCGGATCTTGTCGATTTTGTTATATTTGCTCTTTTTAAATTTGCCGGATCATTTTTTGAAAAGGATAAGTAAGGTGAAGGTAGAATAAAGCGATGCGCCTTAAGGCGGCAGGAATTTTATGCTTTGAGCTGAAATTTTATACGCCTTGTTTCATAAAAGAGCCATCAGCTTGGCTGCTTCGATGACAGGAACAAAAAAGACATCCAAAAGGATGTCTTTTGCTTTTGAGTTAGCTTTCTGCAACTTGACATTAAAAAAGCAAAGTACGGTGCTTCCGGCTCATTCAGCCGGGACCATGATCCAACGCACGATTTCCCCGGCTGCAAAATTCCGTCATAAAGACTTTTTTGCCCGAGTCTCCAGCGCTGCGGCGATAAACCCGTCAAAAAGCGGGTGCGGACGGTTGGGCCTGCTTTTGAATTCCGGATGGAACTGTACGCCGAGGTAAAACGGTCGTCCGGGAAGCTCGACGGCTTCAATCAACCGGCCGTCCGGCGAGCGGCCGCACAGAGTAAGTCCCGCCTGCTCGAGTGGCGCGCGGTATTCGTTGTTAAACTCATAGCGATGCCGGTGCCGTTCGCTGATTTCATCCTGGCTGTAGCAGCGCGCAAGCGTCGTGCCGGGCTGGATAACACAGGGATAGGCGCCGAGACGCAGTGTGCCTCCCTTATCGGTTTCCCGCGTCTGGCCGGGCAAAAAGTCAATGACTTTGTGGGCGCATTGTTCATCAAACTCACCGGAATTTGCATCCGAGATTCCGGCAACATGCCGCGCAAATTCAATGACGGCGACCTGCATGCCAAGACAGATGCCGAAATAGGGAAGCCCGTGTTCCCGCGCATACTGAGCGGCGAGAATCATCCCTTCGATTCCGCGGCTGCCGAACCCTCCCGGAACGAGAATGCCGTCCAGCGGCTTGAGCGTTTTTTCAAGACTTTCAGCTGTCAGGGTCTCGGAGTCGATCCAGTGGATCTGAATGTGCGCGCCCTGCGCATAGCCTGCGTGCCGCAGCGCTTCGGCAACCGAGAGATAAGCGTCGTGCAGCCCGACATATTTTCCGACAAGCCCGATGGAAACGCTGCGGGGACGATTCTGAATCCGCTCGACCAGCGCCGTCCATTCGCGCAGATCCGGCTGCGGCGTTTTCAGGCCGAGTTCCCGGCATACAACCTCCGAAAAGCCCTGTTTTTCCAGCATCAGCGGCGCTTCATAGAGGTTTGGAAGGGTCAGGTTTTCGATGACGCAATCCGGTTTGACATTGCAGAAAAGGGCAATTTTATGGAAAATTTCCGGTTCCAGCGGTTCGTCGCAGCGCAGTACGATCAGATCCGGATTAACGCCCATGCCCTGCAATTCCTTGACCGAATGCTGGGTCGGCTTGGATTTGTGCTCCTGTGAGCCTTTCAGGTAAGGCACCAGCGTGACGTGGATAAACAGACTGTTTTCCCGTCCGACTTCCAGTGAGATCTGCCGGACCGCTTCAATGAAGGGCTGAGACTCTATGTCGCCGATTGTGCCGCCGATTTCGGTAATTACCACATCCGCGCCGGTTTTGCTGCCAAGGCCGTAAACAAATTCCTTGATCTCATTGGTGATGTGGGGGATGACCTGCACCGTGGAGCCCAGATATTCTCCGCGCCGCTCCTTGTTCAGTACATTCCAGTAAACTTTGCCGGTCGTCAAATTGGAGTAGCGGTTCAGGTCCTCATCAATGAACCGCTCGTAGTGCCCAAGATCCAGATCAGTTTCTGCGCCGTCCTCTGTGACATAGACCTCTCCGTGCTGATAGGGGCTCATCGTGCCCGGATCTACGTTGATATAGGGATCGAGCTTCTGCGCGGCGACCCGCAAACCTCTGGCTTTGAGCAGTCGCCCGAGCGAGGCCGCGGTAATGCCTTTGCCAAGGCCGGACACAACGCCGCCGGTAACGAAGATATATTTTGCAGACATGAGATTCCTCCTGAATTATATGTAAATTGAAGGCGTCCGGAAAATAAAGCGCCTTTTATAGTGTGCGAAATTTGTATGTTGCCAAAACGGAACGATCTGTCCCGCCGGGCCTTGAGCGGCCGCCGGTTAGTATTTCGAGAAAGGTGAAATGCTTTTCAGATTATTGACGAAAGACCGGATACCGGGCTTTTCCGCGCCCGATTAAACAAAGGGAGGGCCGCTTCGAAGCGGGAGGGGGAATGCTCCGAAACGGCCCGTGACCAACTTCTGCCGGTAATCACGACAGTCCGGTCAAAATCAAACAAAAGGAAGAATTCTAATCCTGGAAACAGAAAGGGGTGAATCAAAAGCAGAAGTAAATCGAAAATCAGTTGACCCCGAAGAGCAGATCTCCATAGGTGGGGAAGGGCCAGTAATCTTTGGCGGTGACGGTTTCGGCCTGATCGCAGGCAAGGCGCAGCGCGCGCATTTTTTCCAAAACCGTGTCACGGATGGCGGCGGACTCTTCCAGAATATCGCCGGCGCTCTCCAAAGCGGTCAGCGCATCCTCAAGTTCCGCAGCCCGCTCGTAAATCTGATCTGCCAGAGCGGACAGCCGGCTGACCAGCGTGGTCTCGTAGTTGCAGGCGATAGAGGCGGCAAGCGCCTTTTTGGCCGCTGCGGCTTTTGCAAGAGAAGCGGCGTAGCTTTCAACGGCGGGCAAAATCTCGGTTCTGGCCATATCGACCATCGTGCCGGCCTCTATGCGCACCGTTTTGCAGTAGTTTTCCAGCATGATGTCGCATCTGGAACGCAGTTCGGCTTCGGAATAAACCCCGTGCGCGGTCAGCATACGGACGTTTTTCTCATCCAGAAGATGGGGCATGCAGTCCGGCGTGGTGCGATAGTTGCAAAGGCCGCGCTTTTCAACCGCTTCCTTGATCCAGGATTCGTCATAGCCGTTGCCGTTGAAGATGATCCGCTTGTGTTTGCGGATAACTTCGCGGATCATCTCGTGCAGCTCGCCGGCAAAATCCTTTGCCTGTTCCAGACGGTCCGCGTAAAGGCGCAGAGATTCGGCCACGGCGCTGTTGAGCATAATGTTGGCGCAGGCGATGCTGTTGGAGGAACCAACCATACGGAACTCGAATTTGTTGCCGGTAAACGCAAAGGGCGAGGTGCGGTTGCGGTCGGTCGTGTCGCGGTTGAAGCGGGGCAATACATCCACGCCGAGCTTCATCTGGGTCTTTTCCGCGCCCTGATAAGGCAGATCCTCTTCGATCGCTTCCAGCACGGCATTGAGTTCGTCACCCAGGAAGATGGACACCACGGCGGGCGGCGCCTCGTTCGCGCCCAGTCTGTGGTCGTTTCCGGCCGTAGCAACCGAAAGACGCAGCAGATCCTGGTAGTCGTCGACTGCCTGAATTACCGCGCACAGGAAAAGAAGGAACTGCGCGTTTTCATAGGGCGTTTCGCCCGGTGAAAGCAGGTTGACCCCGGTGTCGGTCGCAATGGACCAGTTGTTGTGCTTGCCGCTGCCGTTGACGCCCGCAAAGGGCTTTTCATGCAGCAGGCAGACGAGGCCGTGCCGGGCTGCGACCTTCTGCATGATTTCCATGGTCAGCTGGTTGTGGTCGGTCGCAATGTTGGTGGTTGTGTAGATCGGCGCAAGCTCATGCTGGGCGGGCGCAACTTCGTTGTGCTCGGTTTTTGCAAGGATGCCGAGCTTCCAAAGCTCTTCATTGAGTTCCTGCATATAGGCTTCGACCCGCGGCTTGATAACCCCGAAATAGTGGTCGTCCATCTCCTGCCCTTTGGGCGGGCGGGCGCCGAACAGGGTGCGGCCGGTAAAGCGAAGATCGCGGCGTTTGTCGTACATCTCTCTGGTAATCAGGAAATATTCCTGTTCCGGACCGACCGAAGTGCGCACGCATTTTACGCCGGTGTTTCCGAACAGGCGAAGGATGCGCAGCGCCTGCCGGTTAAGCGCCTCCATCGAGCGCAGCAAAGGGGTCTTTTTGTCCAGAGCCTCACCGCCGTAGGAGCAGAAAGCGGTCGGGATGCAGAGGGTTTTGCCCTTGATAAAGGCGTAGGAAGTCGGGTCCCAGGCGGTGTAGCCGCGCGCCTCAAAGGTTGCACGCAGGCCGCCGGAGGGGAAGGAGGAGGCGTCCGGCTCTCCCTTGATCAGCTCCTTGCCCGAAAACTCCATGATGACCCCACCGTCGGGGGAGGGAGAGATGAAGCTGTCGTGCTTTTCGGCAGTGACGCCGGTCAGCGGCTGAAACCAGTGGGTGTAATGGGTAGCGCCTTTGCTGACTGCCCAATCCTTCATCGCGGCGGCGACTGCGTTTGCGACGCTTTCGTCCAGCTGTGCGCCTTCGTCGATTGTTTTTTTCAGCGAACGGTATACGCCGGCGGACAAGGTCGCTTTCATTACTCGGTCGTCAAAGACCATGCTTTCAAAATATTCAGGCAATGTACCCATATCCAAATCTCCTTACGATGGAAAATAAAAAAGGCAAAGACGCCTTTCAGGGGGCTTGCCCCAAAAGACGTCTTTGCCTTTATGCAGTGCATTCTACTCTCGATTTTCTCGCTTGTCAATCTTTTTTTGAAAAAATTTTTTTCTTGACAGCCGCCATCGCAGCAGCTATAATCATTCGAGAAAATAAGCAAAGGCGTTTATTTTCGCACAGATTCATTCTGCGCGGAAATAAGCGCTTTTTTTATTTTCCCGGTCGTGCAGCCCGGCAAAAACTGCTGCCAGCAGGCGATGCCGCATAAAGACATTCAGCGAACACTGCAGCGCTTTGACGGCTTGCAGCACATGGCGGTAAACAAAAATCGGAACGCATAGACTATCAAAACCGATGAAAATAGAGAGAACAGGAAAAGCCATAACGCGAGTTTCCGAAGCAAAACAGATCCATTCAAAGTGTTTACCAGCATAAAAGAGTACAAAGCGAACGAGCACAAAGAACTAAATTTATTTTTGCAAAAAGGGAGGAAATGGGAATGAAACGGGAGGGGCAGGTCAGAATACCCAGCGGTTGCGCAATTGCGGCGGCTATTTCCAAAAGCGGAGCGGGAATGCCGGGCGATCTGGTCGCGCAGGCAATGAAGCCGATGCACGAGCGATCCAACGGACTGGGCGGCGGCTTTGCGGGTTACGGAATCTATCCGCAATACCGGGACTTTTATGCACTGCACTTTTTCTATGATGAGCGCGCGACCCGCAAAAGCTGTGAGCAGTACTTAAAAGAAAATTTTGAAATCGTACAATCCGAAATTGTTCCGACCCGAAAAATTCCGTCGATCACCGATGAGCCGATCATCTGGCGCTATTTTGTCGCGCCGTTTCGCTCGACGCTGCATGCGAAGCAGATGGATGAAAAGGAGTTTGTCGCGCGCACGGTCATGAAGATCAACGCGGATTTTCCCGGCGCGTATGTATTTTCCAGCGGCAAGAACATGGGCGTTTTCAAGGCGGTCGGGTTCCCGGAGGACGTCGGGGAATTTTACCGCCTGGAAGAATACAGCGGCTATTGCTGGACGGCGCACGGACGCTATCCCACCAATACGCCTGGCTGGTGGGGCGGCGCACATCCCTTTGCGCTGCTGGACTATTCGGTTGTCCACAACGGAGAGATTTCCTCCTATGATGCGAACCGCCGGTTTATCGAGATGTTCGGCTATAAATGCAGTTTAAAAACCGACACGGAAGTTATTGCCTATATCATGGACTATCTGCTGCGCGTCCAGGGACTCACGCTGCAGGAGGCGGCCGGCGTCGTCGCCGCGCCGTTCTGGAGCGTGATCGATCGGATGGATCCGCAGCAGCGCGAACAGATGACCTGGCTGCGAACCGCTTTTTCCAGCCTGCTGATTACGGGGCCGTTCTCCATCATCCTCGGATTTGAGGGAGGACTTATGGCGCTTAACGACCGGCTGAAACTGCGCTCGATGGTGGTCGCGGAAAAGGATGACCGGGTTTACATCGCAAGCGAAGAGGCGTCCATCCGCACGATGGAGCCTGAGCCCGACCGGATTTGGTCACCGTCGGGCGGCGAACCGGTCATTGTCCGCGTAAAGGAGGGGGAAAACTGATGGGACTGGATTTTCTGTATCCGGAATTTGAGGTCGTGCGCAACGAACAGCGATGCAACAACTGCCGCGTTTGTGAAAAACAGTGTTCGTACGGCGTGCACTATTATGATGAGCAGCATAAGCAGATGCGCTGCGATGAATCGAAGTGTGTCAACTGCCAGCGCTGCGTGGCCTTCTGCCCGCAGCGCGCGCTAAAGATCGTCAAAAGTGACTGCGGTTTTCGCGAAAACGCGAACTGGCCGCCGCATACCGTGCGGGAAATCTATAAACAGGCGGGCAGTGGCGGGGTTCTGCTTTCCTCTATGGGCAATCCCCATCCGCTGCCGGTTTATTGGGACAGAATGGTGATCAACGCTTCCCAGGTCACCAATCCGCCGATCGACCCGCTGCGCGAGCCGATGGAGACAAAGGTTTTTCTGGGCAAAAAGCCGGGAAGGGTGCAGCGAAACCCGGACGGCTCGCTTTGTACAAGGCTGGAGCCGCAGCTGACCCTGTCGATGCCGGTGATGTTTTCTGCCATGAGCTATGGGTCCATCAGCTACAATGCGCATGCGGCGCTTGCGCGCGCCGCCGCCGAACTCGGTATATTTTATAACACCGGCGAGGGCGGACTGCACGAGGACTTTTACAAATACGGCGCCAACACTGTCGTGCAGGTGGCATC
>CALWZE010000060.1 GCA_944385925.1 uncultured Clostridia bacterium | reverse complement strand
GGGGGGACGCCCGGCCTTCATTTGGCAAAAAGCCGGAGATATTCCGCAAAGCCCGGAAAACAGGTGCGCAGACTGTTGACAGCGCGGCCGGATAATGGTATAGTATTTGTACCTCTTTGTCAGGCTTCTTTTTTTGTGCGCATTTTTTTGCGTGACGGCCTGGATGAGGGAGGCAAATTGGGCCGGTTGGTCCGGCTGAAAAATGGAGGTGCCGAAAGATGACAGTCAAAATTACCCTTGCTTGCACCGAGTGCAAACAGCGCAACTATGACACGACCAAGAACAAGAAAAACACACCCGACAGGCTGGAGCTGAAAAAGTATTGCCGCTTCTGCCGCAAGCACACGCTTCATCGCGAAACGAAGTAAAGGCGGTAAAGAGAATGGCAGACAAACAGTCCAACGCAAAGGCGAAAAAGCCGAGCTTTTTTGCAAGAGCGGGCAAGTACTTCCGCGACGTTTGGGGCGAGTTCAAGAAAATCGTCTGGCCGTCCCGCAAACAGATTATCAACAACACGACGGTCGTTTTTGTGACCTGCCTTGTGTTTGCAGTCGCGATTTGGGCGCTCGACATTCTGTTCGGGCTTCTGCGCGGGTTGATTCTCTGATTTCGCACGCCGGGTCTGTTCCGGCGGCGCAGTAAGGTGGTGTAAGCATATGTCTGACGCCGCGAGATGGTATGTGATCCATACCTATTCCGGTTATGAAAACAAGGTTGCCACCAACATCGAAAAGATGGTGGAAAACCGCAGGCTCCAGGACCTTATCTTTGAAGTGAAGATTCCGACCGAGAAGGTCGTCGAGATCAAGGACAACAAGCGCAAGGAGATCGAGCGCAAGATTTTCCCGGGCTATGTTCTGGTCAAGATGATCGTCACCGATGAAACCTGGTACATCGTGCGCAATACGCGCGGCGTGACCGGATTTGTCGGCACGACGACCAAACCGGTCCCGCTTTCGCAGGAAGAGGTCGACAAGCTCGGCGTGGAAACACGCGAGATCACGGTCGATTACAATGTCGGCGACAGCGTCAAGATCACCGATGGGCCGCTCGCCGGTTTTGTGGGCGTTGTCGAGGAAATCGACAAGGAGAAACAGAAGGTCAAGGTCTCGATGTTTGGCCGCGAAACGACCGCCGAGATCGAGCTTGGACAGGCTACGGCCATCTGAGCAGTACTAAACTTTGTATGATGCGCTTCGCGTAAGAAGCGTTCAGAGAGGGCGTGCAGCAAGTTCGCGCGTCCTCGTGGGAGGGGCGCAAAATCTTTTAATGCGTTCCGATTTCACCACTCAATTCGGAGGAAGTAAAATGGCACAAAAGGTAAAAGGCTATATCAAGCTTCAGATCCCTGCCGGCAAAGCGACGCCGGCGCCCCCTGTCGGCCCCGCGCTTGGTCAGCACGGCGTCAACATCATGGCGTTCACCAAAGAGTTTAACGAGCGTACCAAGAACGACATCGGCATGATCATTCCGGTTGTCATCACGGTTTACGCGGACAGCTCCTTCACTTTCGTGACCAAAACCCCGCCCGCGGCGGTTCTGATCAAGAAGGAATGCAATATCGAGAGCGGCTCGGGCGCACCCAACAAGACCAAGGTTGCGACCCTGTCCAGAGCGTCGCTGCAGAAGATCGCCGAGATCAAAAAGCCCGACCTCAACGCCGCCACGCTTGAAGCGGCGATGAAGATGGTTGCCGGCACCGCCCGCAGCATGGGCGTGCTCGTAGAGGAGGGCTGAGAAGAATGAAACACGGTAAACACTACATTGAGAGCGCAAAGCTCATTGACCGCACCAAACTGTATGAGACCACCGAGGCTCTCGACCTCTGCTGCCAGAGCGCGAAGGCAAAGTTCGACGAGACCGTTGAAATGCACATCCGTCTGGGCGTTGACAGCCGTCACGCTGACCAGCAGGTCCGCGGCGCAGTCGTCCTGCCCAACGGCACCGGCAAAAAGGTTCGCGTCTGTGTCTTCGCCAAGGGCGACAACGCTAAGGCTGCCGAGGCTGCCGGCGCGGAATATGTCGGCGCGGAAGAGCTCGCCGAGAAGGTTCAGAAGGAAGGCTTTATGGACTTTGACGTCGTTATCGCCTCTCCTGACATGATGGGCGTTGTCGGCCGTCTGGGTAAAATCCTCGGACCGCGCGGCCTGATGCCGAACCCCAAGGCCGGTACCGTTACCCCCGACGTTGCAAAAGCGGTCGGCGAGGCGAAAGCCGGTAAGATCGAGTATCGTCTGGACAAGAGCAATATCATTCACTGCCCGATCGGCAAGGCGTCTTTCGGTAAGGAGAAGCTGACCGAGAACTTCGAGACCCTCATCGAGGCGATCGTTAAGGCGAAGCCGGCGGCTGCGAAGGGTCAGTATATCAAGTCCTGCGTCGTGTCCACTACCATGGGCCCGGGCGTCAAGGTTGCGACCCAGCGTTATATGAGCGCGCTCAACGCGCAGCAGGCGTAAAAACAGTTGACAAGCTGAACAGCCTGTCGTATAATAATAAAGCTGTTTTGACCAAAGACAGCAGGTGTGAAAGCATAATGGCCCGCTGATGCGAGCCGCCTGCCGAGGAAAAAACATCTGATTAAGGCTGCATACAATTGCGGCGTTTATGAAGAATGTTTCCCTTTCCCGGCGGCTGACCGGGAAAGGGTTTTTTGTTTTCACGCGGATCAAGTTAACGGAGGTGAAAAACAGAATATGCCCAGTGCACAGGTTCTTTCCGAAAAGCAGGCGCAGGTCGCCGCGCTGACCGAGAAGCTGAAAGCTGCCAAGTCTGTCGTCCTCGTCGATTACAAGGGAATCAACGTGGCGGATGACACCAAGCTCAGAAGCGATCTTCGTGCGGAGAATGTTGAGTATTCGGTCGTCAAGAACACCCTGCTCACCCTTGCGTGCAAGCAGGCTGGCCTCGATGAGCTGACCGCAGTGCTCAACGGCACCACTGCCGTCGCGATTTCGGACGATGAAGTTGCTCCGGCGCGCGTAATTCAGAAATACGCGTCCAAGAACAAGGAATTCTTCAACATGAAGATGGGCTATGTCGGCGGCAATTACATGAACGTTGACCAGCTCAAGGCGCTGGCTGCGCTGCCCTCGAGAGATGTTCTCATCGCGCAGGTCGCCGGCTCCCTCAACAGCATCATCGCTTCCTTTGCCCGCGCAATCAGCGAGGTTGCGAAGAAAAAAGAAGCCGAGGCGTAATCTGCCTCAACCGAGCGGCATAGCCGCATGATATCTGAAATTAAATAAGGAGAAATTAAAATGGCTGATTTTGCAAAGATGATCGAAGAGATCAAAGGCATGACAGTTCTCGAGCTTTCCGAGCTCGTTAAGGCGATCGAAGAGGAGTTCGGCGTTTCCGCCGCTGCGACCGCTGTTGCGGTTGCTGGCCCGGCTGCTGGTGCTGCTGAGGCTGCCGAGGAGAAGAGCGAGTTTGACGTTGTCCTCAAAGAGGTTGGCGCCAACAAGATGGCGGTCATCAAGGCTGTCAAGGAGTTCACCGGTCTTGGCCTGAAAGAGTCCAAGGAGCTGGTTGACAACGCTCCGAAGACCCTGAAAGAGGCTGTCTCCAAGGCTGACGCTGAGGCGATCCAGAAGACCCTGACCGAGGCTGGCGCAACCGTCGAGCTGAAGTAATCTCTGTTTTCTGTTAAAAAATCCCTGACGTATTTGCGTCAGGGATTTTTTGTATGTGAAAATGGAGATGAAAAATTCCCCGATTTGAACGGGATAAATAGAGAATACTTTAGTAATGAACAGATCACGGATTTAACCAGCCCCGCGAAGACAGCACCGAATAAGAGGCTGTGTGAAGTATGCAAATGAATGTTGTCTTGGTGTTCTTTTTCGGCGCATTTGACGGTGCTGGAAAGAGCAAGCAGACAAGCTTTTAGCAACAGAGAATAGGCCGCAATATTTATTACTGAGTTTATCCTGCTGCCTGGGTTGGTGAAGCGGGTGAAAAAAGCAGCGATCGTATTCCTGCACACACTTTTTAGACTTGGCCTTGCGGCTGAAATTTATCTGGGTGGGCTGTATTGTATGAGACAGGTTGGGGCTCGTCTGTTTTCCTTTCCAGAACACTATCCAAGAGGGAGCCTGTAAGCTCTCCCGGAACGAATTCAAGTAGGGTAGTGCTCCAGAGAGGCCGAACAATCCTCTTCTGCATTATCTTTCCGGCTGTCTGTTTGCAAATGACCGGTCCCGGGAAGTTTTTATTGTAGGCAATTTGATTTTTTCGCAGTTCGTTTGCTTTGGAGGTTGATGCAAAAGTTTTACGATAGGATGCCTTTGCTGACAGAGAAGATGTTTTCCGTAAACAGTAAAAGCGCAGCGCCAAATTCATAGTGGCGCTGCGCTCTTTTAAATTTATTTAATATGATGAAAAGAAAACGGAAGAACGTATAACTAACTTTGCGATCTTCAAGCCCGCAGGCCGAATACAGTGAGAAAATATATCTGAGTCTCTATTTCTCAAAAAATGGATTCCTCAGGAGAGAGTTTACGTCATTATTCCACAGTTGGCTTCCGGGCTTGTTGAAGAAAAGTCCGGGCGAACAGGTGTATCCGCACATTTAAAGGCTTTCTTGCGGGACAACTGCGCGTCAGATCGCAAGCGGTCAATTCTCCTTTTCCGAGTCCTTCTCCATTTCCAGCTCCGGCTCTTCGAGATATTTGGCACCAACCCGGGCGCGGCGCTTCAGGCCCAGATAACCGATCACGGTGACCAAAAGCGCGCTGAGGGCATCTATAATCAGATCTTTCATGGTGTCGGAAAGCGCCGCGTGGCCAATCAGCAGGGTTCCGTCAGCAAGGCGGTATTTCTGCATGTTCAAGCCGAGCAGTGCATCTCCGGAAAACTCATAAATTTCCCAAACGGCACCTGCCGCCAGTGCAAAGCAAAAAGCAAACAGCGCAACGAAAACCGGGCTTAAATTGACCGCAACGGATTTGTTGTCGTTAAGTATGGTGACAAGAGAAAAACCGAGCGCACCCAGCATAGCGCCGCTGAAAGCGTGCAGATATGTGTCCCAGTGCGGCACAATATAGAAGAATTGCCGGACTTCCCCTAGATAAATCGCGCAGTACAGGAACAGGAAATAAAGGATATACATGTAGTTGGGGATGTCGATAGAAAACTTTTTATTGATGAAGCTGGGCAGGAACATGACGATCAGGCCAAGGCAGCATTGCAAAAGCATCAGCAGATAGTCGCTGCGCTGCAATTCATTGCCCACTGCCTCATCGGCCGATGGCGCATGGATGAACCGAACGATTGCATAACCGATAGAAAAAAGCAGGGAAATAAATAAAAGCAGGCCAACAATCTTTTTCCAGTTCATTTTTTTTGATGGTTTATTCATCTTTTGTCTCCTTTTCCGGCAGCTTAACGGCGCGAACGCAAAGGATACGGTGTTCGGAAACCTTTTCCGCCGTAAATTTGTAGCCGCCGTATTCCACGCTTTCCTGAAGTTCCTGGGACGGCAGCCGCCCAAGGCGGTCAATAATCAGACCGGCAATCGTGTCATAGTCTTCTTCAAAAAACTTAATTCCCAATGCGTCCGCAACCGTTTCCAGTGGGGCGCTGCCGGCAAGAAGGTATTCCGTATCAGTGATCTTCTGAATGTCTTCCGGCTCCTGGTCATATTCATCCTGGATGTTGCCGACAATGGATTCCAGAATATCTTCCATTGTGATAATGCCGGCCGTTCCGCCGTATTCATCAACCACAACCGCAAGCTGGAGCTTTTTGCGCCGGAATTCCTCAAATACATCTTTGCAGCGGGAACTTTCCGGTACATACATAACTTCACGCATATATTTGCGAATGCGGAAATCACTGGGCGGCGCGACAACCAGCGGAAGCAGATCCTTGATGTTCAGCAAACCGATGATATTGTCAACGCCCCCTTCGCAGACAGGCAGGCGGGAATGTCCGTTTTCAACCGCAAGCTGGATGACGGTTTCCAGTGATGCACCGATATCCAGCGCAACGATCTCGGTGCGGTGGGTCATGACTTCATCAGCAGTGCGATCGTCAAACTCGAAAATGTTGTGCAGCATTTCCTTCTCGCTTTGCTCGATGGTTCCGTCTTCTTCGCCAACGTCGATCATCATGCGGATCTCTTCCTCAGTAACCTCCGGCTCCTCCTGATCCGGGTTAATACCGATCAAGCGAAGAATGCCGTTGGTTGTGGCGGAAAGCAGGGCGACAAAGGGTTTCGCGGCCACACTGACCACGTTGAGAATACCGGCAACCGCGAAAGAGATTTTTTCCGGGTTGTTCATGGCGACGCGCTTGGGAACCAGCTCGCCAAAGACCAGCGTGATAAAGGACAGGATCAGGGTGATTACGACGATGGAGACGCTGCGGACGACACCGGTCGGGATACCGCTGTCCCGCAGCCAGTAGACGATATACTCAGCGAAACTGTCCGCCGCAAACGCGGAGGACAACAGACCGCTCAAAGTCACGCCGACCTGAATCGTGGCCAGAAATTTGGATGGCTCGCGCGTTAGCTTGTAAAGAATCTTTGCCTTACGGTTGCCGTCCTCTGCCAACCGGCGGAGTTTTGTATCGTTAAATGAGATGACGGCGATTTCACTCATGGCAAAAAGGGCGTTTAAAGCAATCAGTACGAGAATTAATAAAACAGATCCGAGAGGGTCGCCTTGCGGCATTGTATATTTCTCCTTTACATTTATCGTGTTAGGCCAAGACAGCCTTCGAGGAATTATTCCAATAATGATACCATAACACAGTGCCTAAAGCAAAACCCCGTTTTTGAATAATCTCTAGCGGAATAGGCCAGAAGCGGGGATTTTTTCGTAATTTTCATGGCCTTATCCGTGTCTGACGCGGCGTGGCACAGACAGACGGCTTTTCCCCATTAATATTGTGTATTTAAGATGCCTGTGTTATAATCCACAGGGTGCAGAAATACGGGAAGGTTGAATGAGATGGAAGAGCAGATCAGAGAAAATAAGCTCGGCAGAATGCCGATTGGCAAACTGCTGGTTTCGGTATCGCTGCCTTTAATGGTCTCGATGCTTGTGCAGGCGCTTTATAATATCGTAGATGGCATTTATGTGGCGCAGATCAGTGAAAATGCCCTGACCGCGACATCGCTTGCCTATCCTGCGCAGATGCTCATGATATCGGTCGCAGTTGGTACCGGCGTGGGCGTCAATTCGCTGCTTGCGCGCAAGCTTGGGGAAAAGCGATTCGACGAAGCGAATGCAACCGCGACGCATGGGCTCATCCTTGCCGCGGCCAGTACGCTGGTATTTGTTGTGCTGGGCGTCCTGTTTTCGCGCCCGTTTATCGCTGCTTTTACCGAAGTCGAGGAGATCGTCGAGATGGGAACTACCTATCTTGAGGTTTGCGCGGTATGGAGTGTCGGCGTGTTTTTCGGCATTATCGGAGAAAGACTGCTTCAGGCAACCGGCAATTCATTGCTCAGCATGTTTTCTCAACTTGTCGGTGCGATAACCAACATTATTCTGGACCCGATTCTGATTTTCGGGCGCTTTGGAGCTCCGGAAATGGGAATCAAAGGCGCGGCGGTTGCAACGGTTATCGGCCAGGTTGCAGGCGCTGCCACCGCACTGATTCTGAACCATTTCAAAAACAGGGAAATTAAATTTCAGTTCCGCGGGTTCCGGTTCAGCGGGCAGATCGTTGGCAATATTTATAAAGTCGGCGTGCCCTCGATTATTATGCAGTCGATCAGTTCGGTCATGAATGTGGGTATGAATAAGATTCTGATCATGTTCTCCACGACCGCCGTCGCGGTATTCGGCGTATATTATAAGCTGCAAAGTTTTGTGTTTATGCCGGTTTTCGGCCTCACCCAGGGCCTTATTCCGATCACAGGATACAATTATGGCGCACGCCGCCCCGACCGGGTAATGCATGCCTACAAACTGGCTACAGTTGTGGCGGTCGCGATTATGGCAGTCGGAACCGGCATCTTTTGCCTTTTCCCCCAGCAGCTGCTCGCGCTGTTCCAGGCCAGCCCCGACATGCTGCGCATCGGCGTTCGTGCGCTGCGGATTATCAGCCTGACCTTCATTCCGGCCGCAGTCTCCATCGTTGCGGTCAACACCCTGGCAGGCTTGGGCAATGGTGTCGTCAGCATGATCAACTCCTTCATGCGTCAGATGGTTGTTCTGTTGCCCTGCGCATATCTGTTTGCAAGCCTGTTTGGTCTGGAGTTTGCCTGGTATGCAATGCTGCTTGCTGAAATTGTTGCGCTTGTCTTTACTTTGATCATGTTCAAGCGCGAATATTCCAGGAAAATACGCCCGATGGAGCTGGAGACCGGCCTGTATGACGGACACCCGGCCGCAGCTTAATCGCGCCAAGCGAAATAAATATATAAAAAACACAAAACGGACGGTTCCGCGCGGCATATCGCCGCGCGGGACTTTGCGTCGAGAGCGAAAAAAGGCGCGCAGCGCCTGCTATATGGAGGATGCCGACATGAATTATAATGAGGCGATCGCGTATATTCACGGCATTTACAAACGCGGAAAAAAAGACAAGCTGCTTCGGATTACTGAACTGCTGGAGCGCATGGGCAATCCGCAGAAAGAACTGAAATTCGTGCATGTTGCGGGCACCAACGGCAAGGGCAGCATTTGCGTCATGCTTGCCTGTATGCTGCGCGCAGCCGGATTTCGGGTCGGACTGTTTACCTCTCCGTTTATTGAGCGGTTCAATGAGCGGATAAATATTGAGGGCATGCCGATTCAGGATGCAGAACTTGCGGAATCGGTCAGCCGGGTTGCGCCTTTTGTAGAGCAGATGGCTGTTCCGCCAAGCGAATTTGAGCTGGTGACAGCGGTGGCGATCGACGCTTTCCGGAAAGCGGAATGCGAAATCGTCGTATGGGAAACAGGACTTGGCGGCCGGTATGACGCAACCAATGTAGTAAAGAACAAGCTGGTTGAGGTCATTGCCTCGATTGATTACGACCATACCAGGGAGCTTGGTGAGACGCTCGCGGAAATTGCCGCGCATAAGAGCGGCATTATTCTGCCGGGAACTATGGTCGTAAGCTGCGCGCAGCAGCCCGAGGCGCTGCGGGTGATCGAGGCGGAATGCGAAAAGCAGGGCGCGCAGCTCTTTATGGCGCTTGAGCAGGAGATTCAGCCGCTGGGAGAAGATTTGAGCGGGCAGCGCTTTTGTTATAAAGGCGCGCAGTACCGCCTTGCGCTGCTTGGGGCGCATCAGCTTCAAAATGCGGCGACCGCACTGCGGGCAGCCGAGCTGTTGGGACAATGTGGTTTTACAGTGTCGCAGCAGGCAGCGGTCGAGGGGATGGCGCAGGCGCGTTGGCCCGGACGCTTTGAGGTACTCAGCGAGCAGCCGGTCATCATTGCGGACGGCGGCCACAACCCGCAGGGGGTGCGCGCGGCCTGTGCGGCAGCCAAAAGGGTCTTGCAAGGGCAGAAAATCACAGTGGTGCTTGGCGTTATGGCAGACAAGGACCTTGGCCCGATGCTGGAGTCGCTGAATGGGATTGCCGCGCGGTTTATTGCGACTGCGCCGGACTATCCGCGCGCGCTGCCGGCAGATAAGCTCGCGCAGCAGCTTGAACCGCTGGGCAAGCCGGTTGAGTGGTTTGCTTCGGTTGAGCAGGCGGTCCAGCGTGCGGCGGAATACGCCTTTGAGGAAAACGGCGCCGCGCTTTGCGTTGGTACGCTTTATATGATTGGTACGGTGCGCGCTGCCGGAAAAGCGGCTGGCCTTGCGCTGCGAAATCAAAGACGTGCACAGCTGCGGCGGATGTCTCGCGAATATTTTGCCGCAGATTTGAAAAAACGCGCCGAAATCAGCGATGGTATTACCCGAACTGTGCTGCAAACGCCGGAATACGCTGCGGCAAAGACGGTTTTTGCGTTTGTGGGGACAGAGCGTGAACTGGATACGTCCGCGCTGCTGCAAAAAATCCTTGCGGACGGCAAGCGGCTCTGCGTGCCTTTGTGCGGCGCAAAAGGTGAAATGACCGCTCGTCTGCTGCATGGATTGGATGAACTGCGTCCCGGCGCTTATGGTATTCTGGAACCGGATTCCGGCTGTGCAATAATGCCGCCGCAGGAAATTGAACTCGGACTTATCCCCTGCGCGGTCTGTGACGGCAGCTTCGGCAGAGTGGGCAAGGGCGGCGGCTACTATGACCGTTATCTTGTGCGCAGCGGCATGGTCAGGATGGTTCTTTGCCCGCAGGAGCTTGTACAGGAGCGGGTACCGCAGGAACCGCATGACCAGAAAATGGACCTGATTATTACCGAAAAGGGCGTTTTGCGCCGCGAAAAAACGGATTTTAAGGTTTAATAACGACTCAAGGTCCGGCGCCTTCTGGCGCCGGGTCTTGGCTTTTTCAGGCACTTTAACGACACAAACTCGTCAAGGCTTTGCGGGAGGAGAAGAAAAAGCTTTCGCCTAAAAGTAAATAGATTAGAAGAAAACAATTCTCTATAATTTGCAGTAGCTGCCCATGGGCTATTGTGAATGCAGTGCAGAAAAATTTATTCGACTTCTGATAAGAATCTTACTGGAGTTAAGTAAGCTCAGTGTTCAGCAAATCTTTCGTCACAACAAGCAAGGCGAACAGGAAAACATTTTAAAGTCTGGCGGTCAAAGAACAGTCATGCTGAATCTCCCTTATTGCTCGCAGAAAAACAAAGACCGGAAACAGAATAGAGGTTGACAAACGAGCGCGGGGGAATTACCGGTTTGTTTTGTGATGCAGGGCCGGCAAGAGCAAATTTGCAAAGGAAGAGTGACCGAATACGCTTCGGAAGATTGAAAAAAGGCAGGGCTTTTGCCCACAGGCTGCGGGGGGCAGATGAACGCCTTGGCGCAGCTGCGCTAAGAATATTTGCTTCGGTTAATGGGATTTGTAAGGGCAGGAAAAAACGCGGAACGCCTCTTGGTAGGCGTTCCGCGTTTTTAAACCGTTCAAAGATAGATTGAATGCAGGCCGCATAAAGAGACCGGCAGAGAGCGTTATTCCAGCCCGATCTTGCGGCGGACACGATGCAGCACCCGGTTGGCTATTGCGCCGGCGCGCTGCGCACCTTCAGAAAGAACGTCATTCAAATAAGCCTTGTCGTTGACAATGCGGTTATACTCGCTCTGAATCGGCGCCAATGCGTCCACAACCGATTCACCGACCGCGAGTTTGAAGTCGCCGTATCCTTTGCCTTCAAATTCACGCTCAATCTCGGGGAAGGTTTTGCCGGTCAGCGCGGAATAAATGGACATCAGGTTGACGATGCCGGGCTTATCTTCGGCCGCGCGCACCTCACTGCCGGAATCGGTGATCGCCCGTTTGAACTTCCGGATAATCGCGTCCGGCGCATCAGTCAGCATGATTTTGGCGTTATCGTTCTCGTCCGACTTGCTCATCTTGCTGCTCGGGTCCTGCAAGGACATTACCCGGCCGCCGACTTTCGGGAAATAGCCTTCCGGAATACGGAACACATCTCCGTAAATCCCGTTAAAGCGGCCCGCAACGTCCCGGCACAGTTCGAGATGCTGTTTCTGGTCCGAACCGATGGGAACAAGGTCGGTATCGTACAGCAGGATATCCGCCGCCATCAACACCGGATAGGTAAACAGACCGGCATTGACATTCTCAGGATGCTTGAGCGATTTGTCCTTGAACTGGGTCATGCGGGACAGTTCACCGAACTGAGTATAACAGGACAGCAGCCAGGAAAGCTCGGCGTGGGCGCTGACGTCCCCTTGTACGAACAGGATCGAGCGGGCAGGGTCAACACCGCAGGCAAGCAGCATGGCGGCGGATTCACGGACAGCGCGCCGCAGCGCGGCGGGCTCGCGGCGAATGGTGATCGAGTGCAGGTCGACGACACAGTAAATGCAGTCGCACTCATCCTGCAGCTTGTCCCAGTTGCGCAGCGCGCCGATGTAGTTGCCGAGCGTGAAGCCGCCCGTGGGCTGAATTCCGCTGAAAACGCGGGGCTTTTTCTGATTGTTGTCCATTTGCGTTATCCCTCTTTGGCTCTTCGTCGGAGTTTGATCGTCCGGCAAAACAGAGATACAGCCGGACTCTATGTAACTGCTATTATATACTTCCAGCACAGTGAACGTCAATTGTGTTGACTTTCCTTTGGGGGGATTTTATACTAGATTTTAACGGGAAAACGCCGTCCTGCGGACGGCTGACAAGATAGAAAAGCAAGGAGAAAGACAAAGTGAACAAGGTACGCACACGGTTTGCCCCAAGCCCCACCGGCTATATGCATGTCGGCAATCTGCGCACGGCGCTGTACGCCTATCTGCTCGCCAAAAAAGATGGCGGCAGCTTTATTCTGCGCATTGAGGATACCGACCGTGAACGGTATGTTGAGGGCGCGACCGAAATCATCTACAACACGCTGAAAGACGCCGGCCTCGTCTGGGACGAGGGCCCGGATATCGGTGGTCCCTATGCGCCTTACGTCCAGAGCGAGCGGATGGGAGACTATCTGAAATATGCGCAGGAGCTGGTCGAAAAGGGCGGCGCCTACTATTGCTTCTGCACCAAGGAGGAGCTGGAAGCCCGCTGCGGCATAGAGGAAAACGAGCAGGAGGGCAAGATCTTCCGCTATGACGGCCACTGCAAGCAGCTCAGCGCCGAGGAAGTCCGCCGCCGGCTGGATGCGGGAGAGCCCTATGTCATTCGTCAGAAAATGCCCACAACCGGCACGACGACCTTCCATGATCTTGTCTATGGCGACATTGTGGTGGATAACGCCGAGCTGGAGGATCAGATCCTGATCAAATCAGACGGAATGCCGACTTACAATTTCGCCAACGTCATCGATGACCACGCCATGGGAATCACCCATGTTGTGCGCGGCAACGAGTATCTTTCCTCGGCGCCCAAGTACAACCTGCTGTACGAGGCGTTCGGCTGGCCTGTCCCGGCCTATATCCACTGTGCGCCGGTTATGAAGGACGAGCATCACAAACTGTCCAAGCGCAACGGCGACGCAAGCTATCAGGATCTGGTTGCCAAAGGCTATCTGCCGGCCGCAATCATCAATTACCTTGCGCTGCTTGGCTGGGCTCCCAAGGGAGAGCAGGAAATCTTCACGCTGCCGGAGTTGGTACAGGCATTTGATGTTTCCGGTATCAGCAAAAGCCCCGCCATTTTTGACAGCGAAAAGCTCAAATACATCAACAGCGAATATATCCGCGCGCTGTCGCATGAGGACTATAAAAAGCACGCCGAGCCGTTCATTCGCTCTGCGGTACGCCGCGAGATCAACATCGACGTGCTGTGCGATGCATTGCAGCCCCGCACAGAGTTTTTCGCGGATATTCCCGAGCGGTTGGGCTTTATCGACGAGCTGCCGGAATACGACAATGCACTGTATGAACACAAGAAGATGAAGACCAATGCCGAGACTGCGAAAGCGGCGCTTGAGGCGATGCTGCCGGTTCTTGAGGAATTGGACGACTGGTCGGTGGAGGGTGTGCACGCCGTTCTGTTTGCCCTGATCGAAAAGATGGGGGTAAAGAACGGCTATCTGCTCTGGCCGCTGCGTGTAGCGCTTTCCGGCGTGCCGGTTTCGCCGGGCGGCGGCGTTGAGCTTGCGGCGATTCTCGGCAAAGAGGAGAGCCTGCGCCGGGTTCGCAAGGGGCTTGCGCAGCTGTAAATTGTCCTTGTCCCGGGGATTCGGTTCCGATCGATGCCGGTAAATCCTCCTGAGCTGAGCACAGATTTTAGAAGCTTACCGGGTGGACTGCCTTATTGTGCTTGCGTAAGAACAAAATAGGCGGATGCACAGGAGGCCGAATCGGTATAGCGGCCGGTGAAGATCTGGCAGTCGATTTAAATATCACAAAACGGGGGACGACGGCTTCGCGGCGGTACAGACCGCAGGCAGCGTCCCCCGGAAAATTTCATAACCATGTTTTAAGCGGCAAGTCAAAAGACTTTACATATATGAAGGCTGCAAAAAGCGCTGAGTCTTGTTAAAAACCACAGAAGGATGTGGAAAAAACGCGGCTTGCAGATACCGCTATGAGAGAGTAATCCGATTTTCCCCTTTTTCCTGAAAAGAAAAATCAAAAACCGTTAAGGTTAAAATGCAAATTTGACTTGATGCGCGTGCCGGATCAATTTTGTCAAAAAGCGCGGATATATAGGAAAATATAAACGCGGCAATTTTTGCCGGTTTTGCCGCTGCGGGAAGCCGCATGGTTTTTAAAAACAGGGCAATTGGAGCAAGCCGGTCTGCTGCGGAGAATGCGGCGCGGGATGCAGTCCAGACAGAGAAACGCCCTGGACAGAAAATTTGAGATTTGGAAAGGAATTGCAGAAATGTCTTACGAAAAGGCGAAAGCGCATCTTGAAAGGTATGGGCTGGCGGACAGAATACAGCTGTTTGATGTTTCCAGCGCGACAGTGGAACTTGCGGCGGCGGCGCTCGGCGTTGAGGGAGCCCGGATTGCGAAAACCCTGTCCTTTCTGGTGGAGGAGAAACCGGTTTTGATCGTCGCCGCAGGGGACGCCAAGGTGGATAACCGGAAATTCAAGGATAAATTTCATGTTAAGGCGAAGATGCTCAGTCATGAACAGGCGGCTGAATTGGTCGGCCACGCGGTTGGCGGCGTATGCCCGTTTGGGGTAAATCCGGATGTGAAGACCTATATGGATGAGAGCCTGCGCCGATTTGAAATCGTTTATCCCGCGGCCGGAACCTCCAACAGCGCGGTTCGCCTGACGCCGGAGGAGCTGTATCGCGCGTCCGAGGCGGTGGAATGGGTGGACGTCTGCAAACTGCCTGAAGCGGAGGGCTGAGCTTGAAAGGAAACGCCTACCTGAAAAATATTTCAGCGATGACCATTTTCGGGACGATCGGCCTTTTCGTCCGAGCGATCGATCTGCCGAGCAGCGAGCTTGCGCTGCTGCGTACCCTGCTGGGCAGCGGATTTCTCATCGCGGTGCTGCTGATCGGCCGCAAAAAGCTGAATTGGAAGGGACTGAAAAGAAATCTCCCTATTCTGCTTTTTTCCGGGCTGCTGATGGGATTTAACTGGGTGACTCTGTTCGAGGCTTATCGCTGCACGACGGTGAGTATTTCCACTCTGCTTTACTACTGCGCGCCGGTCATCGTTCTGCTGCTGTCGCCTTTGGTGCTGCGCGAAAAGCTGCGCTGGCCAAAACTGGTTGGGATCGGCTGCGCAATGCTCGGTCTTGGACTGGTCAATGGGGGGCCGGTCACCGGTACCGAGCCGATCAAAGGGGTGCTTTGCGCTGCGGCGGCCGCGGCGCTTTACGCCGGGGTAATTCTTTTAAATAAATTCGTGCGGGAGCTCTCCGGGTTGGAAACGACCCTGGTGCAGCTCCTTGCGGCCGCGGCGGTATTGCTGGTATATGATTTGATTACGCTGCGCGGTGAATGGGTTTTGCCGGTCGGGGAGAGTCTGATATATACGCTGATTGTCGGCCTTTTTCATACCGGGTTTGCCTATTTGCTGTATTTTTCATCGGTTCAGTATCTTGCCGGACAGTCGCTTGCGCTTATCAGCTACATCGACCCGTTTCTGGCTCTGCTGCTCTCGGCGCTTCTGCTTGGTGAGCGGATGACGGCGATCCAGATTCTGGGCACGGTTCTGATTCTGGGCGGCGCGGCATTCGGTGAGTTGTACAACGCGGATTCCCGGCCTGCTGCCGGAACCGCCCAAACACATGAGAAAGGGGTTACTTCATGACACATCAGGAGATCATTCAGGCAGCGCTGGACGAGGGCTTTGAGGACGCCGCGATTATCGAGACAAAAGAATTTGTATTCTGCAAGGAATTCCGCGCCTGCTGCGAGGAAAACCGCTGCGGAAAATACGGCGCAAATTACAGCTGTCCGCCGGATTGCGGCACCTTTGAGGAGATGCGCGACAAGGCGCTGCGCTATAAGTACGCTCTGGTCATGACGACCATCTGGGAAGCGAACGACGTGATGGACGAATATGAAACCAAACCCATGAAATCTGCACACAACACAATGAGCCGCAGCCTGATTGACCGACTGCGCAAGGCGGGGATTCAGGGGCTTGGCATGACGGCGGGAGGCTGCTCGAAATGCAATCCCTGCGCTAAGGTTGAAGGGAAGCCCTGCCGGTTCCCGGAGGAAGCCTATAGCTGCATGTCTGCGTATTGCCTGAACGTTGTAAAGCTCAACGAGGCGGCCGGGCTTAAATTTGTCAGCGATATGAATCGCTTTTCCATGTACAGCTTGTTTCTTTTCGACGATTAATTGCAAATTGTAATATATTTCGCCTTGTCTCCGGCGGCATTCAATCCTAAATGCGAGACGGCGCACAGCAAACCTGCGTCAGTTGAATCACGTAATCGTGACGGGTTTGATGTGCGGGTTATTTATTTGCAGTGTACCGCAAGACTGGATTGAATTTCCCCGCACACAAGACAGAATGAAAAAGCGGCACGGATATTCCGTGCCGCTTTTTTAATGCATAAATGAGATGGCGGTCCGTAAGGGGCTGAGGGGAAAGCAGGTCGTTGCGCGATAAATGCTTAGTCCAATATACCTTCCGGTTCCGGCTCTACAAGCCCAAGCTTCTGGTCGATCAGACCGAAAGTGTACCCCTGGGCTTCCGCGTTGGAAAGAAAATCATCCATGATCTGTTCGTTGGTCGAGCTGACCGCGTGCAGCAGATAGATTGCGCCCGGATGAAGCGCCTCGGTTACCCGTTCAAGTGAGGAGGCGGGGTCCGGCTGGTCGTCGGTCACCCAATCGCGATAGGCAAAACTCCAGAAAATACTTTTATATCCGAGCTCATTGATCTGGGCGAGGGTATATTCCGAGAATTCTCCCATCGGATAACGGAACAAGGTCATTTCATATCCGTATTCCTGCAAGACATAATCATGCAGGCCCATCAGCTCTTCCTCCAGCCGTTCATCGCTCACATCCGGGAGAGAGGGGTGTTTTACGGTGTGATTCGCCAGTGTATGGCCGTCGCGGATGATTCGCTCAACGATTTCAGGCGCTTCTTTCAGGTAGTCCATTGTAACAAAGAAAGTGCCTTTGACATTATGGGCATCCAGCGCGTCCAGGATGCCCTCTGTGTGTCCGTTCTCATAGCCGAGATCAAAGGTCAGATAGATGGTTTTTCCGTCGTCCGGAAAGACGAAATAGCCGCCGAGTTCCTCGTAACGGGATTGATACTCCACTGCTGAAACAGGCTGGTTCAGGTCGTTGACCTCCCGTCCAGGTCCCCAACCCATCTTACTGTGGGACAAATCGTCCAGCGGCACCGAAGTTTTTTCAGATGAAGCGGGGGAGGTCAGCCCGCTTCCGTTATCTGCCGGAGCGGGCGTATCCGGATTATTTTGGCCGGCATTGCGCGCGGAATAGCTGGAGGGGTCGACCGTTTCCTGTGAAGCGGTTGTACGGTTAACACCGTAATAAACCGCGCAAAGCAATACGGCAAGGGCCAGCAGCGCGAGCAGTATGGAAGTAACTTTGCTCATAAAAAACAGCTCCTTTGGCTCATGGTTTCAAAACTAGTGTGCCAAAGAAGCAGGTAGTTATTTTTGTATTTTATTCCTCTGCCATGATCTGGACGGCAACGCCGGCCGGCAGGCAGATAGCGTACTCGTATTCTTCCCCGATCCAGCCAAACCCCTCGCAGAGCTTATCCGGACAATGCGACCCGACAAAGCGGATTTGTCCGTCCCGTACCTCCAGTGTAACAGGAAGATCCGCCGCGATCTCATAATGCCCGTCATCGGTCAGCGGAATGCGTTCAACCACCTGATTGTTGTAGGAAACCTGCGCATAAAGACCCTCGCTGGCTGTGCGGGGCAAAAGCAGCATTGCCGCCAAAGCGGCCGCCGCCAGCAGGCAAATCAGCAGCAGTTCTTTTGGTTTTAAAAATTTAATCTGTTTCATACATGGATTTTATCACAATTTCAGGCCGAATCCTAGCATATGTTTGGCTTTTGTGTCAATGTCGGCTGCGCGCAAACTGTGGTATAATTATTACAATTTCGTTCGCCGCTTTGTACAAAAGGGCGGCGCGGCAGACCCCAGACAAAGTAAAGAGAGGTTTAGGCGCATGGCGAAGGACATTGCACAGTTTATTGCGGAAAACGAGCAGAATATTAAGCGGGATATCAAACGGCTGATTGATATCAAAAGCGTTAAATCTGCACCGGAACCCGGCGCACCCTATGGCGCGGGCGTTCGCGCAGCGCAGCTGGAGGCGATGAAATTCTGTGAGGAGTTGGGCCTCGAAACGGTCGACTGTGAGGGGCGCATTGCGTACGCGCATTACGGACGTCAGGACAAATTCATTGGCGTGATCGCGCACATGGACGTGGTACCGGAAGGCAACGGCTGGGATACGCCGCCGTATGACTGCACCGAGCGGGACGGTTATCTGGTTGGCCGCGGAACAAGCGACGACAAGGGACCCTTTGTCATCGCAGCATATGCGGTCAAGTATCTGATCGAAAACAAGATCGATCTCAATTACGGCGTACGGCTGATCATTGGATTGGACGAAGAGACCGGCATGAGCGATATTGAGTATTACAAGGCGCATTATCCGCAGCCGAACTTTACCTTTACGCCGGACGCGGATTTCCCTGTCGGACATGGCGAAAAGGGGATTTACAGCGCGGATCTTGTGTCCGGCCCGGTTGGGGAGGGCGCGGTCCTGCTGCTTGAAGGCGGGGTCGCGAGCAACGTTGTTGCGGATCATGCGCAGGCGCTGGTGCGCAGCGCAGCGCTGGATACGCTGAAAAAAGCGGCACAGGGACGCAGCGATATCCGGCTTACCGAGCAGGAAAACGGCGTACTGGTAGAAGCGTTTGGACGTGCGGCGCACGCGGGAACACCGGCGACCGGCATTAACGCAAACCATATTTTGATGAAGTTCCTGTGCGAGAGCGGCGTGCTGGAGCCGCAGGAGCAGGCTGCCGCTTCCTTTATTGCACGGCTTACCGAGAGTTATGACGGGCGTGCCTTTGGCATCGATGCACAGGATGGCCTGTTTGCGCCGAACTCGATTATCGGCGGCGTGCTGAAGAAAGAGGACGGCCGGTTTGTGCTCAACGTAAACAGCCGCTATAACACTGCGATAGAGCCGAAGGAGATCGAAAAACGGATTGAGAATACCGCAAATCAGGCGGGATTCACGGTATGCAATATGGAAAACAGCGGTCCGTTTTACATGAGTCCGGAGCACCCGGCAGTGCAGACCATGTGCGAAATCTATGGAGAAGTGACCGGCGCGGACGCCCGCCCTTATGTCATGTCCGGCGGCACCTATGCGCGGCATATGGATAACGCCGTTTCCTATGGCATTGAATGCCCGCAGGAAAATGTCCCGGAATGGGTCGGTACGGCGCACATGAAAAATGAAGCGCTGGGCATTGAACATGCAAAACAGTGCTGCGAAATCTATATCAAGACCTTCCTGCGGTTGCAGCAGGTTGATCTCTGATCCTCACATTTATTTTTGTTACCGTTTCCCGCGCTTTGGGAACGCAGATGGAAAGGGAACTCCATGAATAAACTGCTTGTAGTTGTAGATATGCAAAACGACTTTATTTACGGCACGCTCGGCACCAGGGAGGCGGTGCAGATTTTGCCCGCGGTGATCGAAAAGATTCTCAGATTCGAGGGCGACGTGATCTACACAAAGGATACCCATACCGCCGACTACCGAAATACGCAGGAGGGACGAAATCTGCCGATTCAGCACTGCGTGCGCGGGACCGACGGCTGGCGTCTGGAGTCTACAATTGAGAAACTGTTTTTGGAGAAAGGCTGTGAAGGGGTGGAGAAAAACACCTTTGGTGCAAAAGAGCTGCCCGCCCTCATTCAGAGTAAATATCCCGACGGTTTGGACGAAATAGAATTGGTTGGTCTTTGCACCGATGTCTGTGTAATTTCCAATGCGCTGCTGCTCAAGGCTTTTTTTCCTGAAGTTAAAATCGCGGTGGATGCGTCCTGCTGTGCCGGCGTGACGCCGCAGAACCACCAAAATGCTTTGGAAGCAATGAAGGCCTGCCAGATTGAGATTCGGTAAGCTGCATTCGGCCTGCTGCGGGCAGAAAAATACGCGGCCGGCTTTTTCCAAGGCTTAAAAAGAACCGCTTGTTTACGAATAAAACGCCCTGTTCGGCGGTGCCGAACAGGGCGTTTTTGTATGGGACTGAACAGGCGGGATAAATATCCCAAGTTCAGCTTATATAGTCAATCAAAAGCTTTAATAGGCATGAAGGCCGGTATCAGGCAAAACCTGAGAAACAATTGTATCAGAAAGTAGAAGCGCGAAGGGCTTAGCCCAAAGTAATGGAATTGCGGAGCTGAAATTCAATTACAGAATGTTTTGGGACTTTTCCAGAGTGACTGCCATAATAAAAGCCCATTATCGCGCAGTTTAAAAACCGCCATTTGCGCTCTTCACCCAGACAAGTGACACAAGGACACGGCGGCACACAGCGGGGCCTTTGTATTCAGCGTGCATCTCTGTCTCGCTATGGCGGTGTGAGGTGATTAGGCGTTCAGCTGAGCGGTTAAAAAGGGAGAGGAATCCTTTAAAGGCGGCGCAAGATTTCACACAGTATAGGCTTAAAATCAAGCCATTAACAGAAAAAATCAGGGAACAGATTGTGAAAATCTGTCCCCTGACAGAGAGTCTGGGTTGTCGGTTAAATCTGCGGAAACTCGAGATGTATTAGAACATCGGCACAACTTCGCCAGCGTAGGTGTCCTCGATGAATTTGCGGGCTTCTTCGCTTGTCAGGGCTTTGATCAGCTTCTGAACGGCTTCGTTGTTCTCATTGCCTTCCTTGACAACCAGAATGTTGGCATAGGTCTCGGCAGCCTCACTGGTCTTGTCCTCGGTTACCAGCGCATCCTTGACCTTCAGGCCGGCCTGGAGCGCATAGTTGACGTTGATTGCGGCGAAGTCGACGTCGGCGAGGGAACGGGCAAGCTGAGCCGCTTCGATTTCGATAATTTCGACGTTGTGCGGATTTTCAGCAATGTCCAGCTTGGTGGCCTCAAGGCCGACGCCCTCTTTCAAAGTGATGATGCCGTTGGCCTCAAGCAGCAGCAGTGCGCGCGCTTCGTTGGTCGCGTCGTTGGGGACAGCGATCTGTGCGCCGTCGGGAATCTCATCCAGCGAAGCGGTTTTGCCGGCGTAAATGCCGAACGGCTCATAGTGGATGGCTGCGACGCTTACGAGATGGGTATTGTTCTCGGTGTTGAAATTATCAAGATAGGGGCCATGCTGGAAATAGTTCGCGTCAACGTCTCCGTTCTCGGTTGCGAGGTTGGGCTGGACATAGTCGGTGAACTCAACAACCTCAAGGGTCACGCCTTCAGCAGCGAGCGCTTCCTTGACCGAATTGAGGATTTCGGCATGCGGCGTGGGACTTGCTGCGACCCGCAGCGTGACGTTCTGTGCAGCTGCGCCGCCATCCTGGGTTTCATCCTGTGCAGGCTCGGAACTGTTGCCGCAGGAGGCGAGCAGCGCGAGCGAGAGGATCAGGGCAAGAACAAGAGTAAATGCTTTTTTCATCGTTCGATTCCTTTCTACCATTAGTGATTGCGTTTATCTATCTTCTTCGCGATTCTTGTGCCGATCTCCTGGAAGATCTGGACGATGATCACGAGGAATACGACTGTGATGGACATTACGTCGCCCTGATAGCGGTAATATCCGTAGTTTATTGCGATGGTGCTCAGGCCGCCGCCGCCGACAAAACCACTCATGGCGGTGTAGCCGAGGATGGTGGTCGTGACGATTGCCGCGTTGATGACCAGAGAAGGCTTTGCTTCCGGCAGCATGACCCTGGTGATGATCTGCCAGGGCGTCGCTCCCATCGACTGGGCCGCCTCGATGACCCCGCCGTCGATCTCCTTGATCGAACTTTCCACCATGCGGGCGACAAAGGGGGCGGCGGAAGCGACCAACGGGACGATTGTCGCGGTTGCGCCGAGGGTGGTGCCGAGGATGGCGCGGGTGACCGGGATCATCCAGAGAAGGAGGATGATGAAGGGGATGGAACGCAGAATGTTGACGATTACGCCGAGAATCCGATTAAGCCATTTGACCGGCGTGATGCCGTGGTCGTCGGTCGCGACCAGGATGACCCCGACCGGCAGGCCGATAATGTAGGCGAACAGGGTAGAGCCAATCACCATGTACAGTGTCTCAAGGGTGCCGGTACCCATGAGCTGCCAGAATTCTTTAGTGAACATCTTCAAATTCCTCCACACTGTTTTTTATGCCTTTGCGGTCCAGATAGGCGCGCATTCGCTTTGCGGCGGTTTCATTTTTCGGTAGCTGAACGACCATCTGACCGAACGCATTACCGTCGATCGCCTTTGTATCAGCATATAGAATGTTGCAGGGCTCACCGCACTCGATCATCATGTTGCCAAGCACCGGTTCATAAGCCGTTGTGCCGTCAAATACAATGCGCAGGCATTGACCGGACGCAACAAACTCGGCGTTTTTGCCTTCCGGAAAGATCAGCTTTTTCCCGATGGCGGATTTTGGGTTCACAAATACTTCGTCTACCCGGCCAAGCTCGGCAATGTGGCTGTCGTCCATGATGGCGACCCGTGAGCAGATTTCTTCGATAACCCGCATTTCGTGGGTGATAATTACAATCGTGATGCCAAGCTGCCGGTTAAGATCCTTGAGCAGCTTGAGGATCTGGGCTGTGGTTGTCGGGTCCAGCGCGCTGGTCGCTTCGTCGCAAAGCAGAATTTTGGGCCGTGTCGCAAGCGCGCGGGCGATTGCGACGCGCTGCTTCTGGCCGCCGGAAAGCTGGGCGGGATAGGCGTTTGCTTTGTCCGGGATGCCGACAAGTTCCAGCAGTTCCTGCGCCCGCTTTTCCGCTTCCGGCTTTTTGACGCCGGAGATCAGAAGAGGAAAGCAGATGTTTTGAAGCGCGGTCTTCTGCATAAGCAGGTTGAACTGCTGAAACATCATGCCGATATTGCGCCGCGCACCGCGGATGTCCACGCCAGGAGAAGTCAGCTCAACACCGTCTACCGTAACGCTGCCGGAGGTGGGCTTTTCCAACAGATTGATGCAGCGGATCAGGGTGCTTTTACCGGCGCCGCTGAAACCGATGATGCCGAAGATCTCACCGTCCTGAATTGTTAAATTGATATCCTGACAGGCATTGACAGGCCCGTCCTTGGTGTAATAGGTCTTGCTGACGCCCTTGAGTTCAATCATTCTACTTCCTACTCTCTTTTCTGGATTAAAGTTCGTTGCGTTAATTGTCTTGAATTCTGCGATGGGGAGATTCGAGTTTATATAATCAAAAAAGCCCGTCCTTCATACAAAAAGCATAAAGGACGGGCAAATTCCCGTGTTACCACCTTAATTCGCAGCCAGCTCACGCATGACCGCCTTAGCAGGTACGCGCTTCAAATGAAAAAGCGTTATACCCTGTCGCTGTAACGGGCGAATCCCGTCGCGGCTTCAAGCTCCCTGCGTTCAGCCGCGCGACTCCGAAACCATCTTCACGCCTTCCTTGTTTGCCCGCTTTCAGCTGGACACGGGCTCTCTGTCAAAACGCAGATGAGACGCTACTCTTTTCTTCAACGCCGCTTTAAGATATTGATGCCATTATAAACATACCGCCGCAAGAAGTCAAGGCGTTTTGTCGGATTTTCGGAAAGTCCGACACGTCTCGCCCCAAATACGCCACAGAGCTGACTTTGTGGGATATAATCAAAAAAACATTATTTCAGATAGGGGGCGGGGTTTTGACCCAACATATTACAGTTAACGCAGTGAACCGGTATTTGCGTAACCTGGCCGAACAGGAAAAGGCTGCGGCAACGATTGAAAAATACCAGCGGGATGCGATGTCCTTCGTCGGTTATCTCGCCGGACGTCGGCTTAGCAGGGAACTGGTGCAGGAATATAAAAGCGGGCTTTGCAAAAAGTATGCGCCGCAAAGTGTCAATTCCATGTTGGCTGCGGTCAATGGGCTGCTGGAGTTTCTGGGCCGCGGCGACCTTCGGGTGCGGCAGCTGCGCATTCAGCGGCAGCTGTTTTGTAAGCAGGAGCGGGAGCTGAAACGGTCTGAATATGAGCGCCTGGTCAAAACGGCGCGCGCAAAGGGAAACAGGCGTCTCGATCTGATTCTTCAAACCCTGTGTTCAACCGGAATGCGGATTGGGGAACTCCAGTTTTTGACCGTTCAGGCGGTCCGGAGGGGAAGAGTGGTCATTGACCACAAAGGCAAAATCCGCACCGTCATGCTTCCCAAACGGCTTTGCGTCCAGCTGATTGGGTATTGCAAGTACAGCGAGATCCGAGAAGGGGTGGTATTTCGCACGAGATGCGGCCGGCCGGTCAACCGCTCCAACATCTGGGCCGAGATGAAGCGGCTTTGCGCAGAGGCCGGGGTTTCCTGTGACAAGGTGTTTCCCCACAATTTACGCCACCTGTTTGCGCGCACCTTCTACAATCTGGAAAAGGACATCAGCCGCCTCGCGGATGTTCTGGGACATTCCAGCATAAACACAACTCGGCTTTACATCCTTTCCAGCGGCGGAGAACATGAGCGGCAGCTGGAAAAGATGCGTCTGATTTTGTGACAAATAAAAACGCACTACATAATTTGCATTCTGTAGTGCGTTGAAAGCCTATTTTGATTGATTGATAGGATTTGTTAGGGTAAGTCTACCGCACCGCAGGGAGATTGTCAAGAGAAAAAGGCAGATTTATGAAACCTTTTGGCCTCAATTGCGCCAAAGGGCTTATTTTTAGAGAGTAAACAATGCCATTGGAGAAATAATCTGGTCTAAAACTGTCTTCAGGACTAGTTCAAGAACAGAAACACTACAGAATGCAAATTATGTAGTATTTTGCGATGAGGGCGAAAGGGAGGAAAATGAGAAGATGAGCAAGAGGTATGCCAGACTAGTTCTGGCCGTTGTGTTAGCGTTCGCGCTGGCAGTGGGGCCGGCCGCGTCCGCGAAGACTCCGGATTGCAGCGAACCCGGTTGCGCTCACGTCGCGGCGATCGGTACAACCCATTACGACACGGTGGCGGAGGCGCTCGCGGATGTTCCTGCTTCCGCTTCCGAACCGGCAACCGTCCAGCTGCTGAAGCCGACGAACGAGAGCATCACCATCGCGACGGGCAAATCGGTGGTCCTCGATCTCAACGGGCAGAAGCTGACCGACAACGGCGTCGACCATACCATCACCAACAACGGCACGCTGGTTATTCAGGGAAGCGGAACGGTTGACTGCGAGACCCACGCCAGAGGCGCGCTGGTCAACTACGGCACCTGCACAATTTCCGGCGGCACGCTGACCCGCTCCCAGGAAGCGGGTACGGAAGGAAACGCAAACGGAAATTCCTGGTATGTAGTAGACAACCACGGGATGCTGACCGTGACCGGCGGCAAAATTTTCAACACGTCCACCTACAGTTCTCTGCTGCGCAACCTCGGAACGCTCAATGTCAACGGCGGCGAGTTTGAAAACGGCGGCATCGTCATCAAAAATGATGAGGATAGTGGAAACAGCAAAATTGGCGTTCTGAATATGACTGCCGGCACCGTCAAGGCCACAAGCACCAACGGGCAGGCGGTTCAGAACTGGGCAACTGCGACAATCCAGGGAGGCACGCTGACCGGGCAGGTGATCGGTTGGTCCTATGAGGGTGTTTCTTCAACGTTAACCATCAAGGACGGCGCAATCAACGGCAACCTGTTCGCGGTTGACTTCGACGGCAAGGGCACTGACACCGCATCAGTCAAGGTCGAGGGCGGAACGGTGACCGGCATGGTCAATACCGGCGCGTACTCGAACGGTGCAATTCAGGTTGGTGCAGAATCGAACAGCAGCATAAGCCTGACCGGCGGCGTCTTCACGCATTCGGTCGACGTATTTAGAAGTGGATTAGCCGAGTTTCGCGATCCAGGGAAAGTGTTGATTTCTCTTAAGGGCGGGACAGGCATCCGCGTGGGAGATGAAAGCAGTGCGGCGGCTTCTGTGTACTTCCGCCGGGGAGACTTCATACCCGATGGATTTGTAGCCTATTACGAGAGCCTCCAGGATGCTCTGGACGGGGCAGGTAAGGAGGCGGATCCTGAGACGAACTATGAGGGTGTAGTTACAGCGCTGAAAACGCCGGAGGACGGGACGGTCGTCGTGCCGGATGGGGCAGTGCTGACGGTTGGCGACCAGGAGTACGGCGCGGGCAGCTATGTTGTCAAGAGCGGAGCCCTGCAAAAGCAGGAACCGGTTTCCGAGACGCCCGCAACCTCAACCGGACGTCCCAATCCTTCAACCGGGGTCCGCTTCTAATAAAAAACAGAACAGAAAACAGTTTGCAGGGAGGGCGGACCACCGCCCTCCCTTTTTGAGGCATGAGACATGAACAGAAAACACAGACGGGACCGATTAAAACTGGCGGGCGCCAGGAATAAAAAACGGCATGCCGCTAAAAAATGGGTTATTGGCGCGGCGGCAGGCGCGCTGCTCTGCGTGCTGATCCTTTTGCTGGCGCTGCCATCTGGGAAACAGGACACATCCGCCGTTCAGCCGCAGGTTGACAGCGCGCAGGATACGGCGGCTGAGGAAACGCAGGGGAAGGAAAGCTTTGCGCCCTATATTTCAGAGCAGATGAAGCTGGCGCATGAAAATAATCCGGATGTTGTGGGCTGGCTGACCCTGGAAGGGTGCGAGATTGACGACCCGGTGGTGCAGGGAGAGGACAACGATCAGTACCTTCGAAGAACGATTGAAAGTGAAGAGTATGATGTCTGGGGATGTTACTTTCTGGACTATATTAACCAGCAGGATGGCAAAATGCTGAAAGACAGGGTCACCATTATATACGGTCATGCGCTGGACGACGACCCTGACAGTGAGAAATTCAGCCGCTTAAAGAGATACAAGGATCCGGAATTTGCGGCGCAGTATCCGACCCTGACCTGGTCCCTCCTGTATGACGGGCAGGAATGGGAAATTTTTGCGGCGGCTGACATGCCCATTACGATCGACTATATCGATCCCAATCCTGACGACTCAAAGTACGAGTCGACACTGGCCTATATGCTGGAAAACAGCTATCTGGATTTCGGCGTCGAGGTAGGGGTGCAGGACAATATCCTGATCCTGTCTACCTGTACGAGCGATGAGAATGTCCGATTTATAGTCGCAGCCAAACCGGTCGAGGAGCAAGCGGCTTAGTTTATTTAGACCGAATCAGAAAAGAAAAAAGGAAGGGGCAATAGACGCCGCCTTCCTTTTTGATGGCAAAGTCCCCGCACAAGTCCCTGCTTCGGCACTCAATTGCCCGCCGCTGAAACATTTGGCGTACAATGCACGAATTTCTCTTCCTTCGCTCCGCAGGATCACAGACTGTTGAACTGGAAAAGAGCTTTTCCTGCCAGGCTGGTTGTGGAAAAATCAAAGGGTGCAGGGTGCAAAAAAGAGGGGCGCTCGAGCGCCCCTCTTTATCTGTTCAAAACTCGCTGTCCGAATCAGATTCCGGACAGGACGTACTTCGCGATAAACAGAAGCGCGATGATGTAGGTCAGCGGTTTGACTTCCCTGGCCTTGCCGCGCGCAAGCTTAACTACGCAGTAGGTGATGACGCTCAGGCCGATGCCGTTCGCGATCGAATAGGTGAAGGGCATCGCGGCGATTGCGAGGAAAGCGGGCGCGGCCTGCTCCATGTCGTGCCAGTTGATCTTGGACACATTGTTCATCATCAGCACGCCGACGATGATGAGAGCCGGCGCGGTGGCCGCGCTCGGAACGATACCGGCGATCGGCGCAAAGCAGCTCGCGATGATGAACAGCACGCCGACAACAATAGAGGTCAGACCGGTACGGCCGCCCTCTTCAACGCCGGTGGCGGATTCGATGAAGGTTGTAACGGTGGAGGTACCGAGCATTGCGCCGGTGCAGGTCGCAATGGCGTCCGCAATCAGGGCACGGTCGCCGGTCGGCAGGTTGCCGTCCTTGTCCAGCATGCCGGAGTTGCCGGCGCAGCCGATCAGGGTGCCGACGGTGTCGAACATGTCAATCATGAAGAAGCTGACAACCGCGGTGATAACCGGGAGCAGCGGGGTGGCAAAGACACCGAAATCCATAGCCATAAAGATCTCGCCAAGCTTGGTGAAGTCGGTGAAGGCGCCGCCCGAGAAGGTGGTCAGTCCCATCGGGATGCCAATGATGGTGGTGATGATGATGCCGATGAACAGAGCGCCTTTGACCTTGTAGGCCATAAGAACAACGATGATCAGCAGGCCGATGACGGTCAGCAGCGGCGCGCCCTTGATGATGTTGCCCATCTCGGTGTAGTTGCTGCCTTCCGGACCATAGCAGACGATGATGCCGGCGTTGATCATGCCGATGAAGGCGATGAACATACCGATACCGGCGCTGATCGCGCTCTTGAGGAATGCAGGGATGGACTCGATAACCGCCTTGCGCAGCGGCGAGATGGTCACAATCAGGAAGATAACGCCGGAGACGAAAACGATGGCGAGCGATTGCTACCAGGTGTAGCCCATGCCGAAGCAGAGGGTGTAGGTGAAGTAGGCGTTCAGGCCCATGCCCGGCGCCTGCGCGAACGGGACATTGGCCAGAATTCCGGTCAGGAAGCAGCCGATGGCCGCAGACAGGCAGGTCGCGATCATAAGCGCGGTCTGGTCCATGCCGGTCGCGCCGAGCGTGTTGGGGTTGACGAAGACGATGTAAGCCATCGCGAAGAAGGTCGTCACGCCCGCGGCAAGCTCGGTACGAAAGCTGGTTCCGTGCTCTCTGAGCTTAAAGAACTTGTCCATAGTGAGTGCAATTCCTCCCATTTTTTGTTTGCCCCTTGCGAAGCTATCAAAACGCCCCGGCAATTCCGCTTGGCCGACGGCGCTGTGATTAAGGTTTCCAAAAACAGAAAAAGCCGGACAACTGAGGTTGACCGACCGGCTTAAAAGCGCACGCAATCAAAAAACACCGCACTAGGCGGGCGCTTTTCAAAACCAATAGTCAGTCCGTTTACGGCGGTCCGGTAGAAACATCGGGACCATATTTCCCGGCATATATCGGCTGTTCTGTTTTACACTAACAGTTTAGCATCCAAAAGTCCTCGGTTCAATTAGAACAAAGCCTAAACTTTTTTGTCGAGCATACCCGCAAACCGTCGAAAGGCACAAAAGAATTAAAAAACGAAAAGTATGTAAGATATTTCCTTCTTTATGTCTGTTTTAATTTTCCGTTTCAAAAAAGAGAGAGTGGATTTTGGCGTCTGCGAAAACGACAAAGGGGCCATATGAGCAGCTGAAGCGGACAAAACATATCCGGGCCGGCTGCAAAAGTCAACGTCAGGGACTTTGCTTGGCAGCCGACCCGGGATATTAAAGTTTTGAAAACAAAAGGGCAACACAGAAAATTGACCGTAAAAAGTTTTTTTAGAGGCTTTATCTTTCGGTGAAAGAATATCTGCGGCCGGGTTTATTCCATTTCCTTGAATTTGTAAATCTTCATCTCCTCGTTGCGGAATACTTCCTCAACAAAGCGGTCGCTCAGCTCAAGACCGGGGGAGATGAATTCACAAACGATGAGATAATCGCAGCCTTCCTGGGCGAGTCGGGGCAGATAGTTTTCGTCCCCTGTTTCATAGAAGAAGCGCAGGTAGGTGTCCCGCTCGATCTTCAGCGGCGTATAGTCGTTGGTATCGTCCATGGTGATAAATCCGTACCCGCCAAGGAAGAAGGCGCGTTCGGAGAAGGCGGTGTTGCAGAAATACTTGTTGTTCTGCAAGTAGCGCCCATCTGCGATTACCGAATTTTTCGGTGTGTTGTCGCGCAGCCAGAGCAGCCCCTCATATTCAGCCGGCGTGACCGTGCTGCGGCGTTGGTCGGGATTGATCTGCCAGTCGTCGTTAAAGCGGCTGTATTTGACGCTGGCGGTAAGACAGGTGTCCAAATAGGGCTGATGATATCCGAGATATACGGTGATGGCGTCGTAAACGCTTACGCAAAGCAGCGGCAGGATGAGAATACCCGCGATCACCCGGCTCAGTCTGCGGCGCTTCGAGCTGCGCAGCAATTCAAGAACCGCGCGTGTTCCGGCTATATAAGCAAAGGGCCACAGACAGGTGAGGAAATAAACCTCACTGCTGCCCATCTGTTTGAACAGGTTCATCATCAGCATTCCTTCCGCAATAGCGCCAAGGCAGAAGGTGCGCAGGACGAAGCCGTCGTCCCGTTCCTGATGGCGGGAACGGATCGCCCAGAGAAGCAGCGCCGCAAAAGCAATTACAATCAGCGGGTCCCGCCAAACCGTGTTGTAGACGGCGCCGGCCAGCTTGGCAAGCCAATCCGGGATGCGCCCGCTGAGCGCGGTGTAAACCGGCGTTTTGACCGCGTCATAAAACGCGGAAAAGCTCATCGAATCTTCGCTGGAATTGCGGTACAGCAGGAAATAAAGAAGGAAATAGGGCAGCGCTATACTGAACCCCTGCGCGATAACAACCGGCTTTTTTTCCTGAATGAGCCGTACCAGCAGGCAAAAACACAGACCGAACATCACGCTGACCGAAACCGGTCCTTTTGCACCCAGGCAAAGCAGCAGAAACAGTGCGCTGAGCAGGAAATAGCGGTTAAACGGCTTTTTTTCCTGTTGCGCACGGACAAAGAGCAGGACGCAGAGAACCGCAAAAGCAAGTCCGAGGGTGAAGCCGATCGTGTCATTATAAAGGTAGTGTGCGTCGGCAAGATAGGGGAAGAGCAGAACCATTACACAGGCGAAAATGGTTGCGCGCCTGCCGCCCAGCACCCGCTTGGCAAGCGACGCGACGCCGGCGGCCAGCAGCGGGGAGATGGTGATAAAGGTATACTTGGTCATGACCTCAAAGCTTGCAAGGCCGGTGCAGAGCTTCATGACGCCCGCATAGCTGTACAGGAAAATGTGATAGTATTGGGTGACGCCTGCCATCTCAAGGGTCTGCATCGGATAGCCCCGGGAAGCGCTGGTCACAAAGTTGACCCCGTTCAGGGTGTCCAGAAAATAGTTGCGCGGTCCGCTGACCGAAGGATTGAGCATCGAGGCGGACAGAACCATGGCGGTCATGAAAACCGCGATCGCGCAAAAGCCGAGACCGATGCCAAGCCCGCCGTCATCCGGTTCATTAAACAGGGAACGCCTGCGCAGCCGCCACAGCGCAAAGAGAGACAGCACGGCGACAGCGCCTACGGCAGCGGGAAGGAAACGCGTGGCATAAAAAGGCGCGAAGAGAAAATAAAGCAGAATAATCACCGCTATGCCCAGACCGTAGCTCAGCGCAAGAAGTTCAAGCGGGCGCATTCGCAAACCCAGCAGTTTGGCGAGCGCAAGTCCCGGCGCCGCAACGCCGAGCAGCTGAAAGAGGAAAAATTTTAAAATGTCCGGCGCGGGAAGCGCAAGAACAACCAGTCCAAATACCGTCCACGCAATCGCCGTGCAGGCAATAAAAAGCAGCGCGCGGCGCTTGAGTAGATGAAGATCCGCAATTTGCATCCGCATAATATCCCCCAGTCCCGCAAACAGAGCGGGGGTCTGCTTTTCCCCGCAGATGTCTGCACAAAAATCCATTATATATTGTAGTACGCTTTGCACGTTTATGTCAAAAGCATTTTCAGATCGAAAATTTGATCCCGGCGCCGGCATCAGGGGGAGACTGTTATTCCAAAGTTCATTGTGATTGAACAGAGAAACATCCACGATTTGACAGCCGAACAAAATGGGAATAATATAATACTTCACGGACAGACCCGCTGTGCCGGCAGCAGAAAAATGGCGCGGAACAGGAAGCCTGAAAACCCACAGACTGCCTCTTGACATAAGCGGCCGGGTCTGGTAATATATTTAGGACAACAAAGAAGCACCCATTTCCGTGCTCACCCGGCGTCTGCGGATGCCGTGGTCAATACATCCATGTGGTTCGCCCTGCGGCGGGCTGTGGTGTATCGAGCGCGGAGTTGTCCGCGCTTTTTTCTGTTAATCAGACAAACAGGTTTTGGAGGTGTATCCCAATAGCAGGAAAAGACAATGCTCCCGCCCTGAACGAGGACATTCGCGACAAAGAGGTCCGCGTTGTCGGCGCGGACGGCAGTCAGCTCGGTATCATGAGCGCGGCAGACGCGCGCAAGCTTGCCTATGAGCGGAACCTTGATCTGGTCAAGATCGCGCCCCAGGCGACCCCGCCGGTGTGCAAGATCATGGACTACGGCAAGTACCGTTTTGAGCAGCAGAAACGCGAAAAAGAGCAGAAGAAAAATCAGAAGGTCGTCGAGATCAAGGAGATTCGTCTTTCGCTCAATATCGGCGATCATGACTTCGAGACAAAGCTCGGCCATGCCCAGCGCTTTTTGCAGGAAGGCAACAAGGTCAAGGCAAGCATCCGTTTCCGCGGACGCGAGATGGCGCATGCCTCAATGGGCACCGACGTCATGAAGCGGTTTGCCGAAGCGCTTTCCGAACAGGCAAACGTCGAAAAGGAACCCAAGCTTGAGGGCCGCTCGATGCAGATGTTCTTAGCCCCGAAACCGGTCAAGTAAAATTCAGGAGGAATTCACCAATGCCCAAGATGAAGTCGCACAGCGGCACAAAAAAACGCATTTCCAAGATCACCAAAAACGGTAAGATCAAGCGTGCGCGCGCGTTCCGTTCGCACATCCTCAACAAGATGAGCACAAAGCGCAAGAGACAGCTCCGCAAGGGCGCTTACGCGGACAAGACCAATGCCGCGAACATCCGGGTGCTGCTCCCGTACAAGTAAATCGAAATTACTCACATTGTTGTTTTGGAGGTAGATCGTTATGGCACGCGTTAAAGGCGCAATGATGACCCGCAAGAGAAGAAAAAAAGTGCTTAAGCTCGCGAAAGGCTATTTCGGCAGCAAGAGCACCCTCTTTAAAACGGCGAAGCAGGCCGTTTATAAATCCGGCAATTATGCTTACATCGGCAGAAAGCAGAAAAAACGTGATTTCCGCAGACTGTGGATCACCCGCATTTCCGCCGCCGCCAAGCTCAACGGCATGAACTACAGCACCCTGATGAACGGCCTGAAAAAGGCGGACATCGAGCTGAACCGCAAAATGCTCAGCGAGCTCGCGATCAATGACGCCGCCGCTTTCACCGCGCTCTGCGAGAAAGCAAAGGCTGCGCTTTAATAGCTGTTCAACGCCCGTGCACGCGCGTTTGCGCGCGTGTTCGGGCTTTGCGCATATTACGGGGAGAACTGTGCGCACCGGTTTTCGGGCGGCGGTTTTATGGACGCGCCCTGCGAAAAAATCCGGGGCCGCGTCTTATGTATTATAATAAAATACACAAATGGCGCGAATAATGTTGCCGAGAAGGGAGGAAGGGCTTCTGGAGATCATCACGAGCCGGACAAACGAGCGCGTTAAACAGATCGCAGCGCTGTGCGCGAGCGCAGAACAGCGGCAAAGCGCGGGACTGTGTGTCCTGCATGGGATAAAGCTTTGCCGGGAAGCCGCGCGCCTGGGCGCGCCGATCCGTGAACTGTGGATAACCGAAGAGGCCGAGAGCCGGTATCCGCAGGACGCCGCCTTTCTTAGCGGGCGCGCAGCCGGAGTTATTCGCATGTCCCAGAGTGTCTGTGAAAAGCTGACGCCGCAGCGCACGCCGCAGGGGATGATCGCGGTGGCGGAGATGCCGCAGACCGGCGCCGTCGCTCCGCAGTCGCTTCATGGCGGCAGGAAAGGACGGCTGCTTGTGCTGGACGAAGTGCAGGACCCGGCCAATGTCGGCGGCGCGCTGCGCACCGCAGCCGCGCTGGGCTATGACGGCGCGGTGCTCAGTCAGGGGTGTGCGGACCCCTTTTCTCCAAAGGCGCTGCGCGCTTCCATGGGCGCCGCGTTTTCCATTCCGCTCTATGGCGGCGGCAGCGGCGCGCTTTTGGCATCGGCGCTGCGGCAGTGCGGCTTTTGCACGGTGGCGACCGCACTGGACGATCGTGCCGCGCCGATTGGGTCGCTGCAGCGTGACGGCGCGCTTGCGCTCTTCATAGGCAATGAGGGGAACGGGCTGAGTGCGCAAACGGTAGCCGCCTGTGACCGGACGGTTATTATCCCGATCACCGGGCTGGTGGAGAGCCTGAATGCGGCGGCGGCAGCGGCGATTGCGATGTGGGAGCTGCGGCCATGAATACAAAACTTGCTTACTGGCTCTGGCTGTATCGTGTTCTCGGACCGTGCAGTGTCCGGTTCCGGGAATTGTTTTACCGCTATGACTACATCGAAGATATCTATGAGAACCGGCGCAGTCCCGAATTGCTCGCCATGCTTGCGCCCAATGAGGCGGCGCGCTGCGAACGGGTGACGCTGGAGACTCAGTACACGCTGATCGAACAGTGTGAAAAACGGAAAATCTCTGTCCTGTGCTATGCCGACGACGAGTATCCCGAACGGCTGCGGCAGACCCGCATCCCGCCGATGATACTGTTTGTAACAGGGGAGATCCGCGCGCTGCGCACCGAATGTATCTCCGGCGTCGGGTCCCGGCGCCAAACAAGTTATGGCCGGCAGGCGGTCCGGATGATCTGTGAACCGCTTGTGAAAGCCGGCTTTACTTTGGTCAGCGGACTTGCGTACGGCACCGACGTGGACGTTCATCGGGCGGCGCTGCGCGGCGGCGGGCTGACGGTCGCGGTGCTCGGAACGCCGATCAACGAGACTTTTCCGGCGGAGCATGAGGCGCTGCGCAGAGAAATTGAGGAAGCAGGCGGCTGCGTGGTCAGCGAATACGCGCCGGGAATGAAATACCAGAAGTCCTTTTTTCCGCGGCGCAACCGGATCATTTCGGGCTTGTCCCGCGGGGTGATCATCTTTGAAGCCGCCCGCAAGAGCGGCACCATGATCACGGCGGGCTGGGCGCTGGAGGACGGCCGCGAGGTGTTCGCCGTGCCCGGCAATATCACCAGCTTGATGAGCGAGGGAACCAATGACCTTATCCGGCAGGGCGCAAGCCCTGTGAGCTGCGCGCAGGACGTACTGGACGGGATCGGGCTGGAAACCATTCATGCAGAAAAGAGCGAACTGCCGAAACCGCCGCGGCAGCAGGAAAAATTTGAAGGCGTGCGCGGCCTGATTGCCGGGTGTCTGGAGGATGAGGAACGCGCTTTGGATGATATAGCGGCTTTAACCGGGCTTGCGCCGCAGGCGCTGCTCGCGGAGCTGACAATGATGGAACTGGACGGTGTCGTCGAGCTTCTTCCGGGCTCGCGGTACCGCATGGTATAAACGGACCGGCTGTCCGGCGATATCCCAGAAATATTCAAAAGGTGAATGAAAGCATATGTCGAAATTAGTGATCGTCGAGTCGCCCGCAAAGGCGAAGACAATCAAAAAATACCTGGGCAATGATTATGAAGTCATGGCCTCGATGGGTCATGTGCGGGATCTGCCCCAGAATTCCATGGGGGTGAATGTTGAAAAAGGCTTTAAACCCCAATATCTCAATATCAGCGGCAAGGAAAAGCTTATCAAAGAATTGAAAGCCGCGGCGGCAAAAAGCGACGAAGTATTCCTCGCAACCGACCCGGACCGCGAGGGAGAAGCAATTTCCTGGCATCTTGCGCATATCCTCAACCTGCCGACCGATGAAAAAAACCGGGTGACCTTCGGAGAAATTACCCAAAAAGGCATCCGGAACGGAATGGCCGCGCCCCGCACGATTGACAGCGATCTTGTTAATTCGCAGCAGGCGCGCCGAATCCTGGACCGTATAGTCGGTTACAAGCTGTCGCCGTTTTTGTGGCGCAAGATCCGGCGCGGCCTCTCCGCCGGACGGGTCCAGAGCGTCGCCGTGCGGCTGATTGTCGATCGTGAGCGGCAGATCGAGGCGTTTGTCCCGGAGGAGTACTGGAACATTGACGCCGTGCTGAAACCGGCCGGAACGTCCAAGCTTTTCACCGCCCGCCTGCGGGCCAAGAAGAATGTGGAAGGGGAATTCAAAATTCCCGACGAGGCTGCCTGCAACGCTGTGCTGGCAGAACTGGAAAGCGCGGAGTTCGTGATTCAGGACATTAAGACCGGCACGCGCAAACGCAGCCCGGAACCGCCCTTTATCACCTCAACTTTGCAGCAGGACGCTTCCCGCAAGCTTGGTTTTACGGCCCGGCGCACCATGCGGGCGGCGCAGGAGCTTTATGAGGGCGTTGAAATCGAGGAAATGGGTCAGGTCGGTCTGATCACCTATATGCGAACCGACTCGCTGCGCATCGCGGACGACGCCGCCGCTGCGGCCGCGTCCTTTATCGAGCAGAATTACGGGGACAAATATCTTTATCACGGCCAGCGTACCTACAAGCGAAAGGGCGCGGCGCAGGTGCAGGATGCCCACGAGGCGATCCGCCCGACGATTATCGATCTGACCCCCGAGCGGGCGAAGCCCTCGCTGACGCCGGATCAGTATAAGCTTTATAAGCTGATCTGGGAGCGCTTTATCGCGAGCAGGATGACCGATCAGCAGATCAAGACGGTCACGGTCAACATCGAGGCGGGAGATTACCTTTTCCGCGCAAACGGCTATAATGTGACCTTCGACGGCTTTACGGTGCTTTACGAGGCGTCGACCGACGAGAAAAACAGCGAGGACGCGCCGAATGCGCTGCCGGAGCTTACAACCGACACACAGCTGCGCAAAAAGGAGATCCGAAGCGCGCAGAAATTCACCCAGCCGCCCATGCGATTTACCGAAGCGAGCCTTATCAAGGTCCTGGAAGAAAACGGCATCGGGCGCCCGTCAACCTATGCGCCGATCATCAGCACCATCATCGACCGCGGCTATGTCGAGCGGGAACAGAAATCCCTCAAACCGACTCCGCTGGGTCTTGTGGTGACCGACCTTATGATCCAGCAGTTTCCCAACATCGTGGATGAAAAGTTCAGCGCCGGCATGGAAAAGAGCCTGGACAAGATCGAGGAGGGAAAAGCGGACTGGGTCAAGACGCTGGATAAGTTCTACAAGGATTTTGCAAAGACCCTTAAAAAAGCGGAGGAAACCCTTGACGGACAGCGGCTCAAGGTGCCCGAAGAGGAAACCGATGTAATTTGTGAAAAGTGCGGCCGCAAAATGGTGATCAAAAACGGACGGTACGGAAAATTCCTCGCCTGTCCGGGATTCCCGGAATGCCGGAACACCAAAAAGATCGTTGTGGAGACGCCGGGACGCTGTCCCAAATGCGGGGCGAAAATCGTCCAGCGCAAGAGCCAGAAGGGACGCATCTTCTACGCCTGCGAGAAGGGGGCGGAGTGCGGCTTTATGAGCTGGGATGAGCCGAGCGCCGAAAACTGCCCCAAATGCGGCAAGAGCCTGTTCAAGAAAAAGGGCAAAGCCCCTTATCTTTACTGCCCGGACGAGAACTGCGGATTCCGCAAGGAGATTGAAAAGTGAGCGCGGTAACGGTGATCGGCGCGGGACTTGCGGGCTGCGAAGCGGCGCGCACCCTGGCGCGATTGGGACACAAGGTCATTTTATACGAACAGAAACCGCATAAATTCAGCCCGGCACATAAATCCGAGGGCTTTGCCGAACTGGTTTGTTCGAATTCCTTCAAGGCCGCCCGGCCGGACAGCGCCGCGGGCCTGCTTAAAGCGGAGATGCGCCTGTTTGGCTCGGTCTGCCTCGAGACGGCGGACGGGTGCGCGGTGGCGGCGGGCGGCGCGCTCGCGGTCGACCGGACCCTTTTTTCCCAAGGGGTGACGGCGCGCATCGCGGCGGAGCCGAATATTGAGGTGCGCCGCGAAGAGGTCACTGCCATTGATCCCGAGACGCCGACGGTCGTGGCTTCCGGTCCGTTGACCGAGGACGCGCTTGCGGACAGCCTGTTTTCCCTTTGCGGAGCCCAGGCGCTCTCCTTCTTTGACGCCGCCGCGCCCATTGTTTCGGCGGACAGTATCGATCAAAGCAGGGTTCACGCCGCGAGCCGCTACGGACGCGGGGAGGACGATTATCTCAACTGCTATTTCGATAAGCCGGACTATGAAGCGTTCTGGCAGGCGCTGGTTGAGGCCGAGAGCGCGCCGGGCCACGACTTTGATTTCAAGGTCTATGAAGGCTGTATGCCGATCGAAAAGCTTGCCAAAAGGGGCAAGGACGCGATCCGCTTCGGCCCCATGAAACCGGTCGGGCTGATTGACCCCGCGACCGGTCACCGGCCCTGGGCGGCGGTGCAGCTGCGGCGGGAGAACGCCGAAGGGACGATGTACAATATCGTCGGATTTCAGACCAACCTGAAGTTCGGCGAGCAGAAGCGGGTCTTTTCCATGATCCCGGGTCTGGAAAATGCCGAATTTGTGCGCTACGGCGTGATGCACCGCAACACCTTTCTGAATTCGCCCGAGACTCTGCAGCCGGATCTCAGCCTCAAAGGGCATCCGAATGTCTTTGTCGCCGGCCAGCTGACCGGTTTTGAGGGCTATATGGAAAGCGCGGGATGCGGGATTCTGGCCGCGCGCTTCCTGCATGACCGGCTGTGCGGCCGGCCCGGTGCGCTGCCGCCCGAGACGACCATGCTCGGGTCGCTGCTGCGCTATATCACGGCGCCCAACCGCGATTTTCAACCGATGGGCGCCAACATGGGAATTCTGCCGCCGCTCGGCGAGCAGATTCGTGACAAGCGGCTGCGCTATGAGGCGCTGAGCGCCCGCGCGCTGCGGGATATGGAGGAGTATATCAATGAGAATTGCGATTGACGCGTTTGGCGGGGATAACGCCCCGCTGGAAATCCTGAAAGGCGCCGTTCTGGCGAAGCAGTACGGCGAACAGCTGGTGCTTGTGGGCAGCGAGCAGGAGATCCGCAATTGCGCACAGGAAAACGGCGTGGACCTTTCCGGCATTGAGATCATGGATGCGAAAACGGTCATGGATATGCATGACGAGGCCAGGGCGGTGCTCAAGGCAAAGGCGGACAGTTCCATGTCTGTCGGCTTGCGGGCGGTTGCGGCGGGAGAAGCCGACGCATTCGTGACGGCCGGACCTACAGGCGCGGCGCTGATGGGCGCAACCATGATCGTCAGGCGGATCAAGGGGGTCAAGCGGCCTGCGCTCTGCGTCGTGATCCCGAGCGCAAAAAAGCCCTATCTGCTCATTGACTGCGGCGCCAATGCCGAATGCAGGCCGGAGATGCTCAACCAGTTCGCGGTTATGGGCTCGGTCTACATGGAGAAGGTCATGGGCTACGAAAACCCGCGCGTCGGACTCGCCAACAACGGCGCGGAGGACAGCAAGGGAACCGAACTGCAGGTTGAGGCCTACAAGCTGCTTAAGGCAAACGACCAGATCAATTTCATCGGCAATGCGGAGGGAAGGGACGTCCCCTCGGGTGATTATGACGTCATCGTTGCGGACGGTTTTACCGGCAACATCATCCTCAAGCTGACCGAGGGGCTGGCTTCCGCGCTGATGTCGATGCTCAAAGAGGTGTTTTATCAAAGCACGATCAGCAAGCTCGCCGCCGCCGTCCTCAAGCCGGGCCTGCGCGGCTTCAAGAACAAAATGGACTATACGAAGTACGGCGGCGCGCCGATCATCGGACTGCAAAAGCCGGTGGTCAAGGCGCACGGCAGTTCCAACGCGGAGGCGATCAAAAACGCAGTGCGTCAGGCAATCGACTGGAGCCGCTCCGGCGTTACCGAGGCACTTGCCGAAAAGCTTGGCCGCCAGACCGACGCGGAGGAATAAGCCGTCTTAGTAAAACAGAAGTAACCCGCGCGGGCGGGGTGAGCCAGCCTTGCCCGCGCGGTATCGGAGAATGCCATGAACGAATTTGAACGTAAGATCGGTTATGAATTTGGGGATATAAGCCTGCTGGAAGAGGCGCTCACCCATTCAAGCTATGCGAACGAGCATGGGCTTGGGCGGATTGCCTGCAACGAGCGGCTTGAGTTTTTGGGCGACTCGGTGCTCTCGGTCATCGTGTCGGGATATCTTTTCGCCAAACAACCCAAGCTGCCCGAGGGGGAACTGACCAAACGCCGCGCTTCACTGGTCTGCGAAGGGGCGCTTGCTTCCTATGCGCGGGAGATAAGCCTGGGCGAATTCATAAAGCTCGGCCACGGCGAGGCAAAAGGCGGCGGCGCGAGCCGTCCCTCCATTCTCGCGGACTGCTTTGAGGCGGTTATCGCCGCGATTTTTCTGGATGGCGGCATGATGCCGGCGGAATTTTTTGTGATGCGCTTTATCGAGGAACACAACGACCTCGCGGACGCGCCGCGCGACTACAAAACCGAATTGCAGGAAATCATCCAGCAAAACCCGGAAGAGCGGGTGCGCTATGTGTTGGTGGAGGAGAGCGGTCCGGACCATGACAAGACCTTCACCTTTGAGGTGCACCTGAATTCCAACGTGATCGGCAAGGGCAGCGGCCATAGCAAAAAGCAGGCCGAACAGAACGCCGCCAAAGAGGCGCTCAAGCTGATGGGTTTATGAAAAAGCACGCCAATCTCGCCTTTTTTGTTCCACACAACGGATGCCCGCAGCAATGCCTGTTCTGCAACCAGAACCGCATTTCGGGCGCGGACAGCACACCCACGCCGCAGCAGGTGCGCGCGCAGTGCGAGGCATTTCTGCCCGCGGCGGGCGGCGGCGCAAGACCGACCGAGATCGCCTTTTTCGGCGGCAGCTTTACGGCGATTGACCGCGAGATCCAGCGCGGGCTTTTGGAAGCGGCCGCGCCCTTTGTTCGCTGCGGACGCGCTGCGGGCATACGGCTTTCCACCCGGCCGGACGCGATCGACCCCGAAACGCTGGACTTTCTCGCGGCTTACGGCGTGACCGCCATCGAGCTTGGCGCGCAGAGCATGCTGGACAGTGTGCTCGCCGCCAACCGGCGCGGACACACCGCCGCCGACATTGCGCGGGCGTCTGCACTCGCGCGCAGCCATCCCGCCCGCTTTGAGCTTGGTTTGCAGATGATGGTCGGGATGTACGGCGAACAGGACCCGCTTGCCGGGGCGCTTGAGACGGGGCGAAGGCTTATTGCGCTTGGTCCTGCGACCGCGCGGATCTATCCGACGGTCGTGGTGGAGAATACGCCGCTTTGCGATCTGTGGCGCGCAGGAAAATACCGGCCGCTGACGGTGGAGCAGGCCGCCCTCATCACGGCGCGGCTGCTGGCTCTTTTTGAAGAAGCCGGCGTGCGGGTGATCCGCATCGGCCTGCACGCGGATGAGAGTCTGCGCGCAAGCGCCGCGGCGGGGCCGTTTCATCCGGCGTTTGGCGAGATCGCGCAATCCATCCTCTTTTTTGAGAAAATGCAGGCCCTGCTTATACCGGGCGAAAAAGAACTCACCGTTCGGGTGCACCCTTCACGGATGAGCTGCGCCGTCGGCCATGGGCGGCGGAACCTGCTGGCCTTTGCAAGGCAGGGCGTGACACTCCGGGTGCTGCCGGATTCCACGCTGCCCGTGGGCAGTGTAAAGCGGGCGGAACCGGCAGCCGGATAAACGGCAGACCTGAAACAAGGAGAAACCGAATTTGCATCTGAAATATCTGGAAATACAGGGATTCAAATCCTTCCCCGACCGCACGCGGGTAACCTTCGAGGAGGGATATACCGGCATTGTCGGCCCTAACGGCAGCGGGAAAAGCAACATATCCGATGCCATTAAATGGGTGCTGGGCGAGCAGTCCAGCAAGGCAATGCGCGGCGGCAAGATGGAGGACGTCATTTTCGGCGGCACCCAGCTGCGCAAACCGATGGGCTTTGCGCAGGTGTCGCTGTGCCTGGACAACGCGGACGGACGCATCGCCGACGTCGGCGCGGAAATTGTGGTTACCCGCCGCTATTACCGCAGCGGCGACAGCGAGTATCTGGTTAACGGCTCAACCGTGCGGCTGCGGGATGTTCGCGAGATGTTCATGGATACCGGACTCGGACGGGACGGCTATTCCATTATTTCGCAGGGAAAAATCGCCGAGATCGTTTCGGCAAAAAGCGACGACCGGCGCGAGCTTTTTGAAGAGGCGTCCGGCATCGCGAAATACCGCTTCCGCAAAAATGAGGCGGCGAAAAAGCTGGATGCGGCGCAGGATAATCTGTCCCGGCTGCGGGATATTCTGGATGTGCTGGAAGAGCGCATCGAGCCGCTGCGCGCACAGAGTGAAAAGGCGGAAAAATTCTTAACCCTTTCCGGTGAAAAGAAGAGCCTTGAGATCACCCTTTACTGCGATACCATTGATCGGTCGCGGGAAAATCTGCGCAGGCAGGACGACAAAATCGAGGTTGCGCGGCAGGATTATGCGCGTGCCGAGCAGGGCCTTGAGGAGATGAACGAAAAGACCGAGCAGCTGGGCGAGGACAACCGCCGGCGCAATGCCGAGATAGACCAGCTCAATGCCGAGATCCTGTCGATCAACGAGCAGATTTCCGCACTTGAGAGCGAGATCGCGGTCGGCAAAAACGACGCTGCGCACGCCGCAGACCAGATCGAAGATCTGGAAAAGCGGATTCATATCCTGTCCGAATCGGATGGGGAGATCGAGCGGCAGATCGCGGATAAACAGGCGCAGAGCGCAGAAAAAAGGCAGGCGCTGGAAGCGTTGGATCAATCCATGCGCGCCGTGCAGGCCGAATTGGACGAGCTGCTTGCCGCCGGGGAACTGCGGGATAAGCAGAGAGCCGACGCCGCGCGGCGGCTGACCGGTTTGCAGAGTGATCTGACCGAACTGCGGCTTGCGCAGGCAGCTGCACAGTCGGCGCTGCAGGCGATGGAAGACCGGAAGAATGCGCTGGAAGAACAGCTCCCTCCGCTGGAAGAGCGAAAAAGCGCGGCGGATGAGGAACTGAAAGAGAACAACGCTTATTTTGCGGGCCTTCAGGAGGATATCGCCGGGTGCGAGAACCGAATTCGCGGCTATTCGATGAAGCTGCAATCCAGAACCGCCAGACTGGATGCGCTGCTTGCCGAGCGGGATAAAAAGAATGGGGAGATCTCCGAGCTGACCCATAAAATCGCGGTGCTGCGGGATATGGAAAAGAACATGGAGGGGTTCCAGTTCAGTGTGCGCAAGGTCGCGGAAGCGGCGTCTGCGCGCCGGCTGCGCGGCATTGTCGGGACCGTCGCCTCGCTTGTCAGCGTGCGGCGCGGCTGCGAACTGGCAATTGAAACGGCGCTCGGCGCGGCGGCGCAGAACCTTGTGGTTGAGGATGAGCGTGCGGCAAAGGAAGCGATCGCTTTTCTGAAAGAAAACAGGGCCGGACGCGCAACCTTCCTGCCGCTGGATACCATAAAGCCCGGTCGTTTTGACGGCGGCGACGCGCTCTCCCAGCCGGGCGTCGTGGGACTTGCAAGCACCCTTGTCGAGTACGACAGACGCTATGAAAATGTCATCAGCAATTTACTGGGGCGGATCGTGGTTGCCGAAGAGCTGAACAGTGCGTCGGCGCTTGCGCGCCGGCTGGCCTACCGTTACCGGATCGTCACGATGGACGGTCAGGTCATCAATGCGGGCGGCTCCTATACCGGCGGCTCCTCTTCCCGCCAGGCCGGCCTGTTCGGCCGCAAGGTCGAGATCGAGGCGCTGGAAAAGAAAGCGGAGGAGGCAAGGCGCGCGCTGGGCGACTCGGACGCGGAATGTGAAAAGCTGAACGCGGAAAAAACAGAGCTGGAAGCGGAAATCACCGCGATCAACAGCGACCTGATCACCCATAATGAAGACCGGGTCCGCGCGGAGCAGCAGATCCTGCATCTGTGCGAGCAGGCGAAAAACCTTGGCGATGCGCTGGAAACCGCGCGCCGGGAATTGGAGGATATCGCGTCCCGGCGGACAGCGATGCAGGCGCAGGCGCAGCAGGATGAGGCGCGGGCGGCACAGCTTTCCAAAGAAATCGCGCAGCTCGAACAAAGGAGCGGCGAAGCGGACCAAAGCGAGGACGCCTTCATGCAGCGGCGCGCCGAGCTCACCGACGCCGCGGCACAGAAGCGGATCGAGCAGGTTGCGCTGCAAAAGGATATCGAAGCGCTGGAAAGCGAGACCCAAAGCCTGCGCGGGCGCAAGGACGAAAGCGGGGACGCGGCGGCAAGCCTTGCGCTTGCCATAGAAAACCTGCGCCGCGCCCAACAGCAGCTGGCGGACGCGGAACAGGAAAAAGCCGGACGGGTCCAGGACCTGCGCGCCCGGATTGCGGAAAACCGTGCCGCCATTGAGCAAACGGCGGCCGAGCGTACCGAAAGCGAGCGGCAGATCAACGAGCTGCGCGCCCAGTACGCCGGTCAGACAAAGCAGCGCGAGGAGATCGGCCGGGAGCTAGCAAGGCTGGAGGAACGCAAAAACGCCCTCGCGGCCGAGTACGACACGACGGTGGCCAAGCTCTGGGAGGAATACGAAATGACCCAGAAGGAGGCGCTGGCGCTCTGTGTGCCGTTTGAGTCCATCACCGAGCTGCGTTCTCAGGTCGCAAGCCTGCGGGCAAAGATACGCGCGCTGCGTACGGTCAACGTGGCGGCGATCGAGGAGTTTAAACAGGTCAGCGACCAGTTCAATGAACTGACCGCGCAGGTGGAGGACGTAGAACGTTCCAAAGCGGAACTGCTGCGGCTGATCGCAGACCTTGAATCCGAGATGAAGATCATCTTTACCCGCAGCTTCAACGAGATAAACAATCATTTCCGGCGGGTATTCGTCGAACTTTTCGGCGGCGGACGGGCCAATCTCTCGCTGAGCGACGAGAACGATGTGCTGGAAAGCGGCATCGAGATAGACGTGCAGCCGCCGGGCAAGGTGATCAAGAACCTGTCGGCGCTCTCGGGCGGAGAGCAGGCGCTGGTCGCCATCGCGATTTACTTTTCGATTCTGGCGGTCAACCCGTCCCCCTTCTGCGTGCTGGATGAAATCGACAGCGCGCTGGACGAGGCGAACGTCAACCGGTTCGCCGGCTATCTGCGCCGGGTTACCGCACATACCCAGATCATCACGATCACCCACCGCCGCGGCACGATGGAGGGCGCGGATGTGCTTTATGGCGTTACCATGCAGGAAGAGGGCGTGTCCAAGGTGCTCAAACTCGGCATTGAGGAAGCGCAGCTGGTGATCAGTAAATAAACCGGCGGTCGAACGCCGCACGGAATGGAGATAAAATATGGGATTTTTTGAGAATCTGACAAGCGGACTGAAAAAGACGAGAGACAGCATTCTTTATGGATTGCGCGGAAAAAAACCGAGCGAGGAATTCTATGAAGAACTGGAAGAGCGGCTGATTATGGCGGATTGCGGCGCGGACGTCGCCTGCGACCTGGTCGATCAGCTGCGCGTACGGGTCAGGGAAAAGCTTATTGAAAGCACCGACGAGGCGCTGGAAGAGCTGAAAAGCCTGTGCATCGATCTTGTCGCGGCGGGAACGGATCTTGATCTGGACGGCAGGCCTGCGGTAGTCATGCTGATCGGGGTCAACGGCGCGGGAAAGACCACAACGGCCGGCAAGCTCGCCAACTATTTTAAAAAGCAGGGTAAAAGCGTTCTGCTTGCGGCGGCGGATACCTTCCGCGCGGCCGCGGGGGAGCAGCTCAAAGTTTGGGCGGAGCGTTCGGGCGTTGAACTGGTCGAAGGCGCAAATGATCCTTCGGCGGTGATTTTCGACGCGGTCCAGAGCGCGCGCGGCAAAAATATAGACGTCGTCATCGCGGATACCGCCGGCCGGCTGCACACCAAAAAGAACCTGATGGAAGAGCTTGCAAAGATGTACCGCACGGTCAAAAAGGCCTCGCCGGAGGCTTCGATCGAGACGCTGCTGGTGCTGGATGCGGTGACCGGACAGAACGCGGTCAATCAGGCGGCGGAGTTCAGCCGCAGCACTGGTGTGACCGGCATCGTGCTGACCAAACTGGACGGCACCGCAAAAGGCGGCGCGGTGATCTCCATTCGGGAAAAGCTCGGAATTCCGGTGCGCTTTATCGGCGTCGGCGAGGGAATTGACGATCTGGACCGGTTCTGGGCAGATGAATTCTGCGACGCGCTGTTCGCGGTAAAGGAGGACTGACGGGATGGAAAAGCTGCGATTTGTCGCCGCGACCAACAACCCCGGCAAGCTGCGGGAGATCCGGGAGATCCTCGCGTCGATCGGCGCCGAATGCCTTTCGCTGAAAGAAGCGGGGATCGTCTGCGACGCCGAGGAGACCGGCAAAACCTTCGCACAGAACGCCTATATCAAAGCAAAAGCGGTGTTTGATCTGTGCGGCCTGCCAACTATTGCGGATGACTCGGGACTCTGCGTGGGCGCGCTGGACGGCGGTCCGGGGGTATATACCGCGCGGTATGCCGGACCTGAGTGCGACAGCGAAAAAAACATCGACAAGCTGCTCGGCGCGCTGGACGGGCTCAAGGAGACCTCCGAGCGGCGCGCCAGGTTTGTTTCGGCGGTATGCGCCCTTTTTCCGGACGGACGCACGGTGCGCGCCTGCGGCGTGGTGGAGGGCTATATCGGTTTTGAACGCCTGGGCGGCGGCGGATTCGGCTATGACCCGATCTTCCGGCTGCCGGACGACATCGGCTTTGCCGAATTGACAGAAGAGAGAAAAAACGCAATCAGCCACCGCGGGCGGGCAATCCGAAAACTTGCCTTCAAACTGCGGGGAATCAAAAGACTGAGAGGGCTTGAATTTGACAAGTAAAGATCGTGCGCAGCTGCGCAAATATGCGAATACCCTTGAGACTATTTTCCAGATCGGCAAGGACGGAATCGATGACGCCGGTGTCGCCGCTATTGCGGATGCGCTTAAAGCAAGGGAACTCATTAAATGCCGGGTGCAGGACGCCTGCCCCTACAGCGCCAAAGAGGCGGCGGCGATTCTCGCCGAAAAGCTGGGCGCCGAATCGGTGCAGGTAATCGGAAGCCGTTTTGTCCTGTATAAACAAAACAAAAAGATCAATCAGTACGGAATCTGAGATGAAAAAACTACTGATTTACGGCGGCGGCTTTAATCCGCCGCATCTCGGACACGCGCATCTGCTTCGTGCGGCGATTCGTGCCGTGGAACCGCAGCTGACGCTTGTGGTGCCGTCCGCGATTTCTCCCCACAAGGCTGCGGCCGCCGTGTCGCTCAATCTGCGCGCGCAGATGTGCCGTTTTCTGAAAAACTGCGGGAAAAATGTGCGCGTTTCCGAAATCGAGCATGCAGGCCGGCATGATAAAAGCTACACCATCAAAACAATGCGCCGGCTTAAGCGGCTCTATCCCGATTTTGCATTTTACCTGCTTGTCGGCGGAGATATGCTGCTTTCCTTTGAAAGATGGCGGCACTGGCGTCGGATCCTTGCGATGGCGACGCTGGTTGCGGCGGCGCGCGAGCCGGAAGAGCGCCTGGCTTTAGAGCGCAAAAAAGAGCGTCTCGAACGTGCAGGCGGACATGTGCTGCTGTTGGATGAGAAGCCGCTTCCGATGAGTTCAAGCGGGATTCGGGATATTTTGAAACACGGCGGATCGACCGAGGGATTGCTGGACCCGTCGGTGCTGTCGGTGATCGAAAAGAACCGGCTCTACAGATAAAAAATGCCTGAGGTTCCGGCAGCGGAAGCCGTTCGGAAGCAGCAGAAAGGATGACCCTTTATGAAAATGACCTGTGAACAGGCGCGTGCGCTTGCGAAAGAGACTTTGTCTGACGAAAGGTTTTATCACACGGAATGCGTTGCAAAAGCGGCGGCTGAGCTTGCACGCCGGTACAACTTCGATGTGCCGACCGCCGAGCGCGCGGCGCTGCTGCACGATATTCTCAAAGAGCGCGATAAAGAGGATTTATTGCAAATACTCAAGGGCTCTGATATAATTGACTACGTTCAAATTGAGGATTGTCCCGCGTTGTATCATTCCTACGCCGGCGGCGTTTATGTCCATGATGTGCTCGGATTGGATATGCAGACGGCGGATGCGGTGCGGTACCACACCGCCGGCAGGGAGAATATGACGCTGCTGGACAAGATCGTCTTTATTGCCGACTATATTTCCGAGGACAGGAAATTTCAGGGCGTGGACGAGGTGCGAAAGCTCGCGGAGCATTCGCTGGACGAGGCGGTTCTTACCGCGCTGCGAAACGGTTTGATTCATCTGTTCAAACAATATCGCTATGTAAATATCGAGTCCGCAAAGGCCTATAATTTCCTTCTCAAGCACAGGAGTGATCAAAATGGATGAAAATAAAAACCTGAAGGATAATCTGGAACCGCAGGACGCGCAGGAGACCGAAATTGTGCAGAACGCGGAAGGAAAACAGGCAAAATCCGACAATAAATCCGAAAAAACGCCGAAAAGAAAGAATAAGAAGGCAAGGCTTATCGTTGCGCTTGTATCAGTCGCGTTGGTCGTGGCATTGGTTTTTGCGCTGCTGGGCATGCGTATCGGCGGCGCAGGGGATATTCTCTCCGATGAATGGAAGACCCCGAGCTATCTGCGCAGCAAAACCATGACCATCCTGATTTGCGGTGCAGACGTTGATGAGGAGCGCGAGGGCAACGAGGAAGCGACTTCAACCGACGTTATCATTGTTGCAAATTTGGATCTTGAAAATAATACCGCGACCCTGCTTCAGATTCCGCGCGATACCTATGTCGGCGAGGACCTGGTCGTTACCGGCAAGATCAATGCGCTGTACAACTGGGGGTACAAGGACGAAGAAAACGGCACCAAGGGTATTGCGGCGCTTGCCGAGACGATTTACGATCAGTTCAAGCTGCCGATCGACAATTACGTCCTGATCTCGATGGAGGGTTTCCGCAAAGCCGTGGATATGCTTGGCGGCATCGAGGTGACCATCGACACCCAGATGGATTTCGGAGACGGCATTGTGCTGGAGCCGGGTACCCACACCCTTAACGGAGAGATGGCAGACCTGTTCGTCCGTTACCGCGGCTATGCGCGCGCGGACATTGAGCGGATCAATGTACAGCGGTATTTTATGGCTGCGCTGATGAACAAACTTATGGAGACCTCCACAAGCGAACTTGTCAGCCTTGCCAGCGCAATTTATCCTTATCTGGAAACAGACCTCACCGTTCAGGAGATTTTGCAGCTGGTTCTTGAGGTGAAGGAATTTACATCGGATTCCATCACAACCGTCCGAGTCCCGGGCGAGCCGGTGCCGGCTTACGGCATCTATGGGCTGGACGTATTTACCATGCACAAAAAGGCGCTTGCAGATATGCTTAACGAGTACATGCGCCCGTACACCGACGATGTGCCCGAGACCGAACTGAATGTCATTGAAATCCAGAACACCACCGATATTCTGGACGATACCGGCGCGACGCTGGATGAATACGGCGCATAAGCGGGAAAGGAGAAAAGATGGATTCTCTTGAAATTGCAAAACTGGCCGCCAAGGCGCTGGATGACAAAAAGGGCAGGGAAATCAAGATTATAAAAATCGAGGACCTGACCGTGATCGCCGATTATTTCGTGATCGCGACCGGTACGAGCTCAACCCAGGTCAAGGCGCTCGCAAATGAAGTTGATTTTGCGCTGGGCAAAGCGGGCGTTAAACTGCTGCGCACCGAAGGGTATGATTCAGGCGGATGGATTCTGCTGGATTTTAATACGGTCGTTGTGCATGTGTTCCAGCCGTCCACCCGCGAGTTCTACTCTTTGGAGCGGCTCTGGGCGGACGGAGAACAGATTCCGACCGATTTTCTGGAAAATCCGGAGGAATAAAGGATCATGGGGATATCCCGAATAAAAAGCATAAGCGCTGCTGCTGCGATTGCGGGAATGGTTGCGCTGGCGGCGTGGTTATCCTCCTGCTGTGACGTAGTGTGGTTCGGCGGATATGTTCTGCTGTGCATATTACTGCCCGGTAAACTGTTGTTTGATCATAGCAGGAATCTCAATGGCCCCTTGAGATTCCTGCTGTGTTTTTACGGCGGCTTTTCGGTGGCGGTTATGTTGTATTATTTGTGCTGCCTGCTGCAAAGTTTTTGGCCTTTGAAGTTGATTCCCTTGGTACTGGGGATTTTTGAGCTAGGTAAACTGATTTTTTCGGCCTATCGCGAGGGGGTGCGCCGATACCTGTGCAAAGGCTGGGAAAAAGCGTCGCGAAATCATGCGGCGTTTTGGTGTGTTTTACTGGCTATGCTGGCTTCTGCGGCTGTGCTGTTTTACCTGTTTGCAACGCCGAATATGGTTTGGAATCCAGATTATCAGTGGCATATGGGAAATATTTACACACTGGCGGATTCTTTTAACTTTGCGGATATCAGGGCCGAGGGCCTGACCTTTACTTATCATTATTTCAGCGACCTGTTTTTTGCAATAGGCCGGATTATTTTCGGCTTGGAGCCATATCAATGCGCAATGCGTTTTCCAATCCTGCTGACCGGCCCGCTTGTGATTTCGTCGGTCAGCGCTTTGCTCGCATATACGCCGCTGCGCAGCTGGAATGCGCGCGCCGGCGTTGCGCTGGCAGGGATGTTGCTGACCCCGCTTTTTGGACCAAACAATGACCTGGCTTATCAGTGGCTTACGAATATAAACGCGGTCGGTCTTGCAATGCCTTGCGGACTGACCCTGATTTGCTTGCTTCTTCATTTTGCACAACGGCCTCAGCGAGAGGGTGTAACATGGAAAACGGGGACATTGTGCATTCTGCTCATGCTGTTGACCGCGGGACTGAAAGGCCCATTTGCACTGGCCATTCTGGGCGGTGTATGCGGATATACGCTTTATCTTTTAATCAAGCGTCAGAAGTTGCTCAAGGGATGGTATTGGCTCGTTGCCGGACTATGCCTGGCGTTTCTGCTTATCTGGATTACCCTGCTGCGTTTTGGCCTGAATGAGGATTACGGAACGCAGAGTGCTTTCCTTGATAAAGTATATAAAGTGAAAGCCTATATTCCGATTGTTTTGTACTTCGGAGATAGTTGGAAAACTAAACTGCTCATGCTTCCTCTGCATTTCTTTGCGGTGACCGGCATACTCTCACTGCCTTTTTTGGCGGTATGTATCAGGTATGTGACGCGATTGTTCCGGCATGAATGCCCATCGGAACGGGGGGAAGCAATTCTGCTTTGCTTATGCGTCAGTTCCCTGGGCGTTTATTATCTGTTTGATATGACCGGCCAATCGCAGAATTATTTCCTGTATTTTTCAATTCCCTGTATGCTCGCGCTGGCGGTGCAGGAGACTGCACGCTGGCTTGCAGCGCTTTATAGAAAGAAACGGGTGATCCTGCGCAGATGTCTGGCCGGAGCAATGATCTGTCTTGCAGCCGTAAATATGACGGTTGCCGCCATGAATCCGGCTTTGGAAGACAGAATAGAATTTTATACCCCTGAAATACTTCAGGGAGTTGACTGGATCAGGGAAAATACTTCTCCGGATGCAAAGCTTGCGGTGAACCGGCACGGCTCCTTCTATCTTCTGTCCGGCTTTACGGGCAGAAGATTTAAAGTTGAGGGCGTTTTATACGCGCGGAACAGCGGTGCGACCCTTTCAAGCTTTGAACAGCAGATGCAGGAGAACGATCGTCTTTTTGACCCGGAGTATCCTGACAAGCTCGCACTTGCCAAGGCGCTGGGGATTGACTATACTGTATACGTTGTGCGGACTTTTGAAAGCGAAAATGATGAGGTTTATGATCCCTCAATCATGGAAAACCAGGAAGGTTTTGAGCTGTGTTTTTCCAATCGTGACATAGTGATTTATCAAGTCGTTGACACAGAATAATTTTGGGAGAATGATGCCGAATGGACTATAATTTCAGAGAGATCGAGAAAAAGTGGCAGAAAATCTGGGATGAGGAGAATACCTTCGCTGCGAAGGAAGACCACACGCTTCCCAAATTTTTCGGCCTGGTCGAGTTTCCCTATCCGTCGGGCAACGGCCTGCACGTTGGCCACCCGCGCCCGTACACTGCGCTGGATATTGTCTCGCGCAAACGCCGGATGCAGGGATATAACGTATTGTTCCCGATGGGCTGGGATGCGTTTGGTCTGCCGACCGAGAACTACGCGATGAAAAACCACATCCACCCCGAGAAGGTTACCCATGACAATGTTGCGCGGTTTAAGCAGCAGCTCAAATCGCTCGGCTTCTCCTTCGACTGGACAAGGGAGATCAACACAACCGATCCCGATTACTATAAATGGACCCAGTGGATTTTCCTGCAGCTGTTCAAGCACGGTCTTGCCTACAAAAAGGAGATGGCAGTCAATTTCTGCACCTCCTGCAAGGTCGTTCTGGCAAACGAAGAAGTCGTCAACGGCGTTTGTGAACGCTGCGGCAGCGAGGTCGTGCGCAAGGTAAAAAGCCAGTGGATGCTCGCCATCACCAAGTACGCCGAGCGGCTGATCGATGACCTGGACGATCTGGATTATATCGAGCGGGTAAAGGTGCAGCAGAAAAACTGGATCGGCCGTTCGACCGGCGCCGAGGTAGATTTCGGCACGACGCTGGGGGATACCCTCAAGGTCTACACCACCCGCCCGGATACCCTGTTTGGCGCAACATATATGGTCATCGCGCCCGAACATGCCATTTTGGAAAAATGGGCGGATAAACTTACCAATCTCGAGGCTGTCCGCGCCTATCAGGACGAGGCTGCACACAAATCTGACTTTGAGCGCACCGAGCTTGCCAAGGACAAAACCGGCGTCATGCTCGAGGGCGTGCGGGCGATCAACCCGGTCAACGGTGCTGAAATCCCGATCTTTATCTCGGATTATGTCCTCGCGAGCTACGGCACCGGCGCTATCATGGCGGTACCGGCGCACGATACCCGCGACTACGATTTTGCAAAAGCCTTCAATCTGCCGATTATCGAGGTCGTCAAGGGCGGCGATATCGAAAAAGAGGCGTTTACCGACTGCGAGACCGGCGTAATGGTCAATTCCGGATTTTTGGACGGCCTTTCGGTCGAGCAGGCAAAGGTCAAGATCAAGGAGTGGCTGGTCGAAAACGGCAAGGGCGTTGAAAAGGTCAACTACAAGCTGCGCGACTGGGTCTTCTCACGTCAGCGTTACTGGGGCGAACCGATTCCGATCGCACATTGCCCGCATTGCGGCGCGGTCGCGCTTCCCGAAAGCGAGCTGCCGCTGCGTCTGCCGGAACTTGCGGACTATGAGCCGACAGATAACGGTGAATCTCCGCTTTCCAAGCTGACCGACTGGGTCAACACCACCTGCCCGAAATGCGGCGGCCCCGCCAAAAGGGAGACCGATACCATGCCGCAGTGGGCGGGCAGCTCCTGGTATTTCCTGCGCTACACCGATCCGCACAACGATCAGGCGCTTGCAAGCCCCGAACAGCTCAAGTACTGGACCCCTGTGGACTGGTACAACGGCGGCATGGAGCACACGACGCTCCACCTGCTCTATTCCCGTTTCTGGCATAAATTCCTGTATGATATCGGCGTTGTGCCGACCAAGGAACCGTACGCCAAGCGCACCAGTCACGGCATGATTCTGGGCGAAAACGGCGAAAAGATGAGCAAGTCCCGCGGCAACGTCATCAACCCCGACGAGATCGTTGAAAATTACGGCGCGGATACCCTGCGGCTTTATGAGATGTTCATGGGCGACTTTGAAAAGGCGGCGCCCTGGTCGATGAACAGCATGAAGGGCTGCAAACGGTTCCTGGATCGCGTGTTCAATCTTCAGGAAATCGTGACAGAGGAAGAGGGATATTCCAAAGAGCTGGAGAGCGAATTCCACAAGACCATTAAAAAGGTCGGGGAAGATATTGAGCAGCTCAAATTCAACACCGCGATTGCGGCGATGATGGCGCTCATCAATAAAATTTACGAGAAAAAGAGCATTACCCGCGGCGAGTTCGCAACCTTTGTGCAGCTGCTCAACCCCTTTGCGCCGCATATGACCGAGGAAATGTGGCAGCGTGCAGGCTTTGAAGGTCAGCTCGCTTATCACCCCTGGCCGGAATACGACGAGGCGAAATGCGTGGACGATGTCGTTGAAATTGCTGTCCAGATCAACGGAAAGCTGAAAGGACGCGTACAGATCGCTGCGGACGCCGATCAGGATACGGCGCTTGCGGCGGCCAAGGCTGACGAGAAGGTTGCGCGGGAGCTGGAAGGAAAGAACATCGTCAAGGAAATTTACGTTAAGGGAAAAATCGTCAATATCGTCGCGAAATAAATGAAGAGACGGTTGTCCGCGCTGTGGAACGGTTTGGCGCGGATGGCGGCGTAATCCCTATGACGGAAAATATTTCTTTTTCTGCCGCGTCAAGGCGGCCGGGGAGGTTCGCAATGATCGGGGCTTTCTGGAAGTTGCCGTTCCGTTATGCGCCCTGGGGACTTTATGCGAAAATTGTGCTGTTCGGGCGCGAATCCTACGCTGGCCACTGTGAAGATTTGTTTCTGCGCCGCCGGTTGATGCAGACGCTTTGGAGATTCCTGCTGTATCCGAAGCTGTGCAAAAAGCGCAAAAGAGAAAAATTTTCCTCGAAATCCTCTTTTTGCTGTTGAAGAAACCATCGGTTTTTGAGTAAGGCGGTTGACAAGGATAGCCGGTTTGGGTATAATAGTACCGTTGCAAAAACGACAACACTCCGGTAAGGGAGGGTAGGCAGTGTCTGAAGTAAGAATCAAAGAGAACGAGAGCTTAGACAGCGCTCTGCGGCGCTTTAAGCGTCAGTGCGCTCGTTCGGGCGTTCTTGCGGAGGTTCGTAAGCGTGAGCATTACGAAAAACCCTCTGTAAAGCGCAAGAAAAAGTCCGAAGCGGCACGTAAGCGCAAATACAAATAAGCGGTTTTCTCTAAGGCCCCGGCGTTTCGCCGGGGCCTTTTCATCTGCCAAAGTTGTTTTTTGGTGAATGCTTTCGGCCTGAGGTGTGAACCGGGACGGAAAAATTCCAAAATAAGGCGGCATATTGACTGAATAAAGATCAATTCAGGTCTGCGGTCAAACTGCAAACCTCGTTTGCCGTAAGAAAGGCGGACTGCGGGATGAACTGCCGGCAGAACAAGAAAAGGGCAAAGAAATATTTTAAAGGGGATGAACGCAGGCGGGGGCGGGCAGCGTGCAATATAAATTCCGTGTGTGCTTGTCCGGGAGGAGCCTGCCCTTAGAATTGAAACCCGGCGGGTTACGTGCTATACTCTTTCCGTTATGACTTGTACACAGGGAGAAATATCATGATCCTGATACCGGATTTTCTTTTCTGCCGCATATGGGATATTCCGATTGATTTTCTGCGAAAAAATGAGATTCACGGGGTGATTCTGGACATCGACAACACCCTTACCTTTGACCATGCGCCAGAACTTCCTGATCGAACCGCTCAGTGGCTGGAAAAGATCGAACAGGCCGGCATCAAGGCGGCGATCGTTTCCAATAATCGGGAAGCGCGGGTGAAACCATTTGCAGAGCGATGCGGGCTTAGCTACGTCGCCGATGCGCTTAAGCCGAAGCGGGTTGGATTTGAGCGAAGCTGCGCTGTGCTGGGCGAACGGGCAGAGAATATTGCGGTAATCGGTGATCAGCTGTTTACCGATATCCTCTTCGGCAACCGGTTCGGATGCACAACGATCCTGGTTGAACCGATGGGGCCGGATCTGCCCTGGTACGTCAAGGCAAAACGGGTATTGGAAAAACCCTTTATGCCTTACATACATAGAAAGAAGAAATACCATGCAGAATAAAGCAAAATTCGGCCCGGCGGGCAATTCGGACAGCTTCACGGCGCGGGGCTATAAAAGTTTCCGTGATATTCCCAAATATATCCGGGAAATGAACCTGGACGTGTTTGAATATCAGTGCGGCCGGGGTGTCCGGATCAGCGAGCAGAATGCGCGGGAATTGGGCGAGCTGGCGGCGCAGCAGCAGGTGGGCCTGAGCCTGCATGCGCCTTACTATATCTCGCTGTCCGGCTTGGAGGAGCAAAAGCGTCTGAATTCGGCGCGTTATCTGCTGGAGAGCGCGCAGGCGCTGCGCCCCATGGGCGGTCAGCGGATTGTTTTGCACAGCGGTTCTGCCGGAAAGCAGAGCCGGGAACAGGCGCTGGCGTTGGCAAAACAAACTTTGCGCTATTGTCTTGACCGGCTGGACGAAGCCGGTTTCGCAGACCTGACTTTTTGTCCGGAAACCATGGGAAAGGTCGGTCAGCTCGGCAGCCTTGAAGAGGTTATGGAGCTTTGTTCAATCGATGAAAGGCTTATTCCCTGTATTGACTTTGGACATCTCAACGCCCGCACCCAGGGCGGCGCCGCCAATAAAGAGCAGATGGCTGCGATTCTTGACACAATGGAAAATCGCCTGGGACGCGCGCGAGCCCAGCAGTTTCACGCGCATTTCAGCAAGATTGCCTATACGACGGGCGGAGAGAAGTGCCACCTGACTTTTTCGGACACACAATATGGTCCGGAACCCGAGCCGCTGCTTGAGTTGATCGTCGAGCGCGGACTTTACCCGACAATCATCTGCGAATCTGCCGGAACACAGGCAGAGGATGCGCTTTATATGAAAAAAGTTTACGAACAATTGTTGAACAGGAGCTGAGAAGATGACGAGAATTGAAAAACTGCGCGCCGCGCTTCCGGAAAATTTCGGCGCGGCTCTGGTGCAGAATGACGCGCACCGCTTTTATCTGACCCATTTTCGCTCCAGCGCCGGGGCGCTTCTGGTGAGTGAGACGGACGCGGTTCTGTTTGTGGATTCCCGTTATGATGAAGCGGCGCGCAAGCAGGCGCAGGGCGTCCGGGTTGAGCGGATGGAAAGCCTGTATGCCCAGCTGAGCGCATTGCTGCAGAAAGCGGATATCCACCATCTGCTGGTTGAAAATGAGACCTCGATCGGTACGCTGGCGTCGCTGAAAAAGGGCCTGCGGGAGGCAAAGCTCAAATACGAGTGCTCCGCAGTGCTCAGCGGCGCGATCCTCAAACTGCGCGCCCAAAAGGAGGAGTCGGAAATCGCAGCCATCCGGGCGGCACAGGCCATTACCGACGCGGCGTTTAAAGAGATCTGCGGCTTTATCCGTCCGGGCAGGACCGAGCGGGAAATCGCGGCGGAGCTGGAGTACGCGATGCGCAAACGCGGTGCGGACGGCTTTGCGTTCAATACGATTGTGGTCAGCGGCAAAAATTCCAGTATGCCGCACGGCGTGCCGACCGACAAGCCGGTGGAAAACGGCGACTTTATCACGATGGATTTCGGTGCGAAAAAGGATGGATACTGTTCGGACATGACCCGCACCGTAGCGCTTGGGGAGCCGTCGTCAAAACAGCGGGAAATCTACGAGCTGGTGCTTGATGCGCATAACAGGGCAAAAGCGGCTGCGCGTGCAGGAATGAGCGGCCGGGAACTGGACGGAATTGCGCGCGACAGAATCGCACAGGCGGGATATGGCGACTGCTTTGGACATGGTCTTGGCCATTCACTCGGCATCGATATTCACGAGAATCCGCGAGCATCCAAGGGAAGCGAGGATGTTTTCCCGGAGAATTCCCTCGTAACCATTGAGCCGGGCGTTTATCTCCCCGGCGAATTTGGGGTGCGCATTGAGAATATGGTGCTGCTGCACGACGGCGGCTGTACAGACCTGACCGCGAGCCCGACGGAATTGATTATTCTGTGAGGAAACGATGGGCAGAATTTTTAAATGGTATAAGACCCGGATTGATAATAAAAGAGTTAATCTTGCCGTGGCTTAATAGACGTTTATTGCTTGTAAACATAATGACAGATGTTAAAACTGCATGTTGTTACAGACTCATATAGATTTTAATGGCAAGGCTTATCTATTAGAGTTAGGGTATAACACTTTAAACACATGTTATCTCTTCTTTTTCGCGCTTTTGCCCTTGATTCTCATGGGTGCGCTATGGTAAAATTATTCAGATACAAAGATTAAGTAAGGAGTTAGTGATTTATGATTTCTGCCGGTGATTTCAGAAACGGTGTGACTTTTGAGGAGGACGGCAACGTCTTTCAGATAATCGAGTTCCAGCATGTTAAGCCGGGCAAGGGCGCGGCGTTTGTCCGCACCAAGATCCGCAACGTGATTTCTGGCGCGGTCGTCGAGCGCACTTATAACCCGACCGACAAGTTTGAAAATGCCTATATCGACCGCCGCGATATGTCCTATTCTTATAATGACGGCGATATGTATTATTTCATGGATAACGAGACCTATGAGCAGGTACCGATCGCCGAAGCGGATCTGCCCGAAAGCTTTAAGTTTGTCAAGGAGGACATGACCGTTAAGATCCTGTCCTACAAAGGCAAGGTGTTCGGCATGGAAGCGCCCAACTTTGTTGAGCTGAAAGTAACCGCGACCGAGCCGGGCGTTAAGGGCAATACTGCAACAAATACCCTCAAACCCGCCACTGTAGAGACAGGGGCAGAGGTTCGCGTTCCGCTGTTCATCAACGAGGGCGAGATTATTCAGATCGACACGCGCACGGGCGAGTATATGGGCCGTGTACAGGGCTGATTGGCCGAAAGGAGAAAAAATGAATCTGAGTGAAAAGGTTGCGTTCCTGAAAGGACTCATTGAAGGCAGCGAGCTTGGTCTTGAGCCGAAGCAGCAGAAGATCCTCGATGCGATGGTGGAAGTGCTCAGCCAGGTTGCGGAGAACATCACCGAGATCGATGACGACCTGTCTGCGGCTTATGACGAGATCGATTCTCTTTATGAAGAGGTCAACGCAATCAACGAAGATCTCGACGAGCTGTATGAGTGCTGCGACGACTGCGACTGCGATGACAGGGACGACGCAGACGATGACGTCTATATGTACGATGTGACCTGCCCGAAATGTGGGAACACAGTCTGCATTGATGAGGATACCCTCCTTCAGGGAGACATTGATTGCCCCAACTGCGGCGAAAAGCTGGAGTTTGATTTTGACTGTGACTGTGATGACGACTGCGATTGCGGCGACGAAGGCTGCTGCTGCGGACACGATCACGAGGACGAAGAGTAAGTTGTCGCAAAGGGAGCAGATCGCTGCCGGTCTGCTCCTTTTTTTATCATTTTGAGGATCACGCCGTTAAATGCGGCGTCGTACCTTGTATCAAGGAATCGCAGATTCCGAAAAACGCAAAGGGTCGATGATCATGAAAAATGTATTCAAGGCCGGAAATTATCCGGATTTTAACGGAAAACATAAAGAGGATCCGGACGCTACACAGCAGCTGGATTTTTCAAATGGCGTTTCCGGGTGGCAGGATTCCGAAGTAAGCGATGGATCGTCCAGCGGTGCGCTGGATGAAGCGGGCTTTTTTGATCCGTTTGCGGATGAGGAAAGCGCTGCTTTGTCTGAGCACGAAAGCCGCACAGCGTATGAGCTGGGCTATGAGGACGAGACGGAACTCACGCAGCAGGATGTGTTTGAGGAAAAGCCGGTTGTTCGAACCCGAACAAAACGTAAGCAGACTTTCGGTGCAAAATTCAAGCGGTGGATTCAAGCTTCTACGGGTAATAAGGTGATTCTGATTGCCGGTGCAGTTGTTTTGGTTGCTGTCCTTGCGCTGATTATCTGGCTGATTGCGAGCGGCGGAGCAAGTGATGATCCGCTTGCGGGAAAAGTCGATGAGAATGAAGTGCAGAACGCCATCGAGGACAATTATTCCTTTGTCGACGAGAGCGAGTATGTAGGTACACTGCTGACCAAGACCGAGGACGCCGGCGAAGAATATCTGAAAGAAACCCTGTTTATCGGAGACAGCAATTTTGCACGGATCGTCATGTACGGTTTCCTGGATTATGACAACGTTATCGGCGTCGAGTCCATGGGAATACAGGGTGTGACCGGCAGCAAAAGCGTTTATTTTGAAGGATACAGCGAGCCGGTTACGATTACCGAAGCTGTTTCGATGATGAAACCGCGTCGGATCATCATCTGCTTTGGAACGAACAATCTTCTGACCAACGACGCCGAAGCGTTCGCGGAGGACTACAAAGATGCGCTGGATGCCTTGCACGAGGCGTACAGTTATAGCGATATCATTATCTGTGCCATACCGCCGCTTGGAGAAAATCGCTCCAACAAGGCTTTGAAGCAGGAGACGGTGGACGAATACAACCATGCCCTGATCGATCTTGCGCGCGACGAGGGGTATACCTATCTGGACACCAGCGAAGTCCTGAAAGGCTCCAACAGCTACATCAAACCGGATTACATCTATTCGGATGGCATTCACCTGACCGAAAAGGGCTTCGATATGTTCTTTAAATATGTACGCACCCATGCGCATATTGTGGAGGACACAAGACCGAAGCCTATTGGTGATATACCGAACCAGGTTGCCCCGCCAAAGCAGGAGGTCGAAGAAGGCGCCGAATTTGATCCGGCTCTTGTTGCAAGTGAGGCAGTCAAGCAGTTTGTTGCGGCCGGCTGCAAGAGCGGCACCGGTACAACTACGGCAACAACCTGGACATTTACGGTACCTTACGACGCTGAAGCGGGAACAGAGATAAACTGGGCAAACAGTTTGTACACAGCTTACCTTGCCCAGAAGGGTACGCCTGTGGAGGGAAGCTATGTTGTAATCAGCAGCACGAAGAACTCTGCGGAGTTCGTCTTTACCGTAACGATGTATCCGGTTCCGACCTGTGAAACACACACTTGGGAAGATACCGGAAAGGTGACCGAGGCGACCTGCGGCAAGGCGGGTACCAAGGAACAGAAATGTAAAGTTTGCGGTGCTGTACAGACGATTGAAGACCCGAATAAACCTGCTACCGGCAAACATACCTGGAGCGCGGCCGGTGAAGGATGGGTTACCGATGCAGGGCAGGCTTCCTGTGCGGAAACCATAAACCAGACACGCAAATGCAAGGTTTGCGGCAAAACCGAGACCCAAACCGCCAAGAATCCGTCGGCAACAGCGCATGATTGGGGCAGCGGCTGGACAACTGATCCGGGGCAGGCTTCCTGCGCAGAGTCAATTACACAGACCAGAACCTGCAAAAACTGCGGCAAGAAAGAGACGCAGACGGTCGCGAATCCTTCGCCGACTTCCCACGATTGGGGCAGCGGCTGGGTGACGGATGCGGGGCAGGCATCCTGTGCAGCTGAGGTTACACAGACACGGACCTGTAAGCTTTGCGGCAGAACCGAAACGCAGAAGATCCCGAATCCGAGCCAGGGTGCGCATACCTGGGGCGAGTGGGTCGACATCGGCAACGGAAAGGAACAGCAAACCTGTTCCGGATGCGGCGCCACACAGCAGCGGGATAAACCTGTAACCGAATCCGAAGGAGGAGGAAACACTCCTCCTGATGAAGGCGCGCAAAATCCTTGAAGTTATAGGAATAAGCAATTTTGAGACAGTCCCTCGGCGCAGCCGGGGGGACTGCCTTATTATTTAGGATACTTTAAAAATGCTTTGTATTCCGGGTTCCTCACTTATAGATGCGTATGGCTTCGGCAATGTCAGCTTTTATGATTACCTGTTGTTTGTTCAATGTGCTTTGCGTTGCTGCCCGTTTGAAGATGCTGCCAAATAACCCAAAAGGACAGCAGATTGTTCAGAAACAGAAGGATTGCGTGTATGGAGCGCCTCGGTGGAAACTTTCACGTGATTATGTCTTGGTCTGAGAAAAATTGGCGAAAGAATTTCCGGCGTAGTTTGACGGGAGTAATTCACGATAAAGAAGATTAATATTTTAGCAAGGTAGCAAATTAAATTGAGAAAATCTATTGACAGAGAGATCTTTTTGCATTAAAATAACAAAAAATTAATAATTTAAATGCGTTGATAAAGAAAAGTAACCGCAGACCCTCTTTCCAGAGAGCGGGCAGATTGGTGGAATGCCTGTACTGAGACTGTGGCGAAGAACACTTTGGAGCAGCAAACAGAACGCGGTCTTTAAGGCCGTCAGTAAGGGAGACGCGGGCGGGCGTTATTCGCTCAGGCTTTGTTAGAAGCTGAAAAAGTGACCGTTTTCTGGCAGAACGGTAAGTTAGGTGGCACCACGGATTACAGCGATTCGTCCTAAGACGATTCGCTGTTTATTATTTTTCGGAGGTGCTTTTTATTATGTGTTCTATCATGGGATTTACGTCTGACTGCTATGAATTGACCGAGATGCTTGAGGCTTTTGCGCGCACCGAATCCCGGGGTCCGGATATGAGCCGGCAACTTGCTGTGGGCAGCGGCTGGCTGTTCTTCCATCGCCTGGCAATTATGGGCTTGGAAGAAAGCGGAATGCAGCCGTTCGAATTGGACGGCGACGCGGTGGTTTGCAACGGAGAGCTTTATGGATTCAGAAAGCTGAAAAAACAGTTGGAAGCAAAGTACAGCTTCAAAAGCGATTCTGATTGTGAACTGCTTCTGCCGCTGTACCGGGAATACGGCCTGGAAATGTTCAAAATGCTGGACGCGGAATTTGCGCTGATCCTTTATGACGGCCATACAAAGCGCTTTATCGCGGCTCGTGACCCGATTGGTATTCGGCCGCTTTATTACGGTTATGGCAAGGATGGAAAAATTATTTTTGCCTCAGAACCGAAAAACCTGGTTTCGCTTTGTCAGGAGATTTTTCCCTTCCCGCCGGGAAACTATTACTGCGACGGACAGTTTGTCTGCTATCGCGATGTGACCCGCAAACAGCCGGTTTGCTTTGATGATCTGGATACAGTTTGCCGCAAAATCTACGACAAGCTGGTCACCGGTATTGAGAAGCGGCTGGACGCGGATGCGCCGCTCGGATTCCTGCTCAGCGGGGGATTGGACAGCTCGCTCGTCTGCGCGGTGGCGGCGCGGATATTGAAAAAACCGATCCGCACCTTCTCCATCGGCATGAGCGAGGACGCGATCGATCTTAAATATGCCCGCCAGGTTGCGGACTATATTGGCTCTGATCATACCGAAGTCATTATTACAAAAGAAGACGTGCTCGCGGCGCTTGAGCCGGTCGTCGAGCTGCTCGCGACCTACGACATCACGACCATCCGGGCAAGCATCGGCATGTATCTGGTCTGCAAAGCTATCCACGAGCAAACCGACGTCCGCGTTCTGTTAACCGGTGAGATAAGCGATGAACTGTTTGGCTACAAATATACCGATTTCGCGCCCGATGCGCAGGCGTTTCAGCAGGAAAGTGAGAAACGTGTCAGGGAACTGCATATGTATGATGTGCTTCGGGCTGACCGGTGTATATCGGTGAATTCACTGGAAGCACGCGTGCCTTTTGGTGACCTGGATTTTGTGGAATATGTCCTTTCGATTGATCCTGAAAAGAAGATGAACGTTTACGGTAAGGGCAAATATCTCCTTCGGCGTGCCTTTGAGGGGGATTACCTGCCGCAGGAGATTTTGTGGCGGGAAAAAGCGGCTTTCAGCGATGCTGTCGGGCACTCGATGGTCGATCATCTCAAGGCATTGGCAGAGGATACCTATACGGATCAGGAGTTTGAAGAAAAGCGCAAACGCTTCACCCACGCAACCCCGTTCACCAAGGAATCTTTGTTGTATCGGGAACTCTTCGAGAAATATTATCCCGGCCAGAGCGGCATGATCGTGGATTTCTGGATGCCGAACAAGGAATGGGAAGGTTGTCAGGTAGACGACCCGTCCGCACGTGTATTGTCAAACTACGGCGCGAGCGGAATCTGATTAATGCGCAGGGCCGTCAGCGCAGATTGCAGAGCACAGAAAGCGGCCGCCGGATGATTTTCTGGCGCTTTGCCGTTAATCGCCGCTCAAACCGGCCGGGCTGCGTCTTGAGCCGGGGAGCGGAAAGTTCTGAAAGAACTTTTACTGGCAAGCATATAAAAAAACAAGGCAATGCAGCCTTTTAAAGTATTCTGAGGGTTGTCTGCAAAGGCGGCTATATTGAATCATACGAAAATCGACTTGATTTTGAAATTGCTTAAAATGGTTTTTTGATGGATTTTTGAATCAAAGCAGGTGCGCATTCCCGTGCTAAGTCTGGGCGCTATGTAAAAGTAAATAACAGTAAAATCCCCCGACGGAACCGGGGGATTTTATATGTGGACAAACACGATTTTGCCGGCGACTGAATGATGTCAGATTAGTCCGGCTTGATAGCTGTCTGGGATTAATCTTATTTTCAAGTTTTACTTTGTGCAGGAAACTTTTTTGATTGCTTTCTTTTGGCCTTGAAATTGCTTTTTGTTTATTCTCGTGGTTATATTTGTTTAGGTTTAATTTTTTTGTTTTTGATATCCGAGCGATAGAAATAAGTTTTTTAAAACTGCTTAGATCGGTGATTTTCAGCAAACAAAAGCCGGCGGCAAATTTGCCGCCGGCTTTTAAACTGCTTGTTGTTGCCGGAAAACCGGTTTATTTACCGGAAAGCGCGCGCTCCAGCCAGATATGACCGATATCCAACGCGCTGTAAAGCCCGGTTTTTTCACTCGATTTGATAATGCGCGCATTGGGCCCGAGGGTCGGGTCGTTGGACAGCAGCTGCACATGAACCTTGTTGGGCACCTGAACGCCGTCCTTTTCCTGGGTACTCAAAATCTGAATAAATACAACATGGCTGTCTGAAGGGTTCCCATAATAAATTTCATTATTGCAGCGTACAAGCGGCTTTCCTTTATAAGTAAGCTGATCTGCCATTTCCATTCAATCCTCCGATACCTGACTTATTAATCGTACTGGAATCAATCCTCCTGCAGAAAAACACGCACCATTGCGCGCAGCATGTCGTCCCGATCAATCGAGCGCATAAGAGAACGCGCATTTTTGTTCGTGGTGATATAGGTCGGGTCCTCGGAGAGAATGTATCCGACGATCTGGCTGACGGGATTATAACCCTTTTCCTTCAGCGCGTCGCTGACTTCCTTAAGCTTTCTGCGGATTTCTTCATCCTTCGCCTGGGACAGCGAAAAGGTCATTGTGGGCTCGTAAGACGACATAACTGCTCCTTTCCGACAAGTTGCATCCCGGCAGGACAAGCTGCATAGGGGATGCACAGATAAAATTGATTCTATACTCTATCTATATAGAATACACGAATTTAATGAAATATACAAGTTTCTTTTGCAATTCCGCCGGTTTTGAGGCCTGGAAACCGAAAAAAGATCGGAATCTTATAACAACAACGGGTCGCAGGGCTGAAGGGGCGCATGTTGGTATCGGTTAATGCCTGGGTAGGGGCATGCGATTTTTCTTTTATGATGAAAGAAAATAAGGGCACGCAAAAGCGGGTGCAAGCATATTTTCTTGCATCGGTCCGGCATGGACACCCGCAGGACAGCAAACGGTTCTTGAAATATATGCTATCACCTGCGCAACAAGCCGCAGCCCCGACGAAAAGAACAAAAAGCGTTTGCTTTAAGCCTTCGGGCAAAGCGGCATTATTTGTCAAGCGCAGGAGAGAAAATCGAGGTGAAGAGAAGTCGTGTAATTTCGCACAGCAGGGCAGGGAATACAGGGATCAGGAGTTACAGGCGGTATGCCTGTTCGAGGACTTCACATCCCCGGCAAAACCGGGATTCTGACTTGTGCCGGTAAGCAAAAAGCCTCCAGCTTGCTGGAGGCTTTCGATTTATTGCTGTTTTTCCCTATCAAGAAGGAGACAAGCTGCTTTTCCAAGCGCCGGACGCTTTTTAAGATGGGGCCCTTTTAGCGTTTAGGCACGTCCTATGAGCGGGATAGCTATTTACCGAAGCGGCCGCTGAGAAGCCTGATTTTTACAAAAGCTTGTACCGTCTCAGCTGCGCAGTTCCGCACCCGCTTCTGCGAGGGCTTTCAGCGAACGCTTAACGGCGGCGTCGACCTCTTCGTCGGTCAGGGTCTTTTCACTGTCGCGAAGCACCAGGTTGTAAGCAATGCTCTTTTTGCCTGCGGCAACCTTATCACCGGTGTAAATATCAAAGACGCGAACGCTCTCCAACAATCGTCCGCATCCCTTGCGGATAGCGGCTTCCAGGCTGGCGGAAGGAACGGACAGATCGCATACCAGCGCGAGATCGCGGGTAACGGCGGGGAACTTGGGCAGCGAGACATAATGACGAACGCCGCCGCGCAGCTCGTAGATAGCGTCAAGATCAAGATCGGCTATGCAAACGCGGTCTTTGATCCCGTAGTTTGCGCAAACCACAGGCGAAATTTCGCCGAAAATACCGATCTGGCGGCCATCCGCCATAACCGCGGCAGTACGGCCGGGATGATAGCTCGGATGATCTTTTACAGCAGTGTATTCAATGTTCTGTACGCCGGCTTTGTCCAGCAGAAGCTCAACAATTCCCTTAAGCGCATAGAAGTCCAGCACGCCATATCCGCCGGCAATCAGCTTGCGGTGCTCAATCGGAAGCAGCGGAATGCGGTCGGGATGCTCCACAACCGCGTGATCGCAGAAGATCTCTTCCCAGGCGGCCGATTCCCTGCGCGGTTCAAATTCTACAGCAAGCTCGAACATAGAGGCGCTGGGAATGCGGGCGTTGTAATTGCGCGCGAGCACCTCCAGCATAGAGGGGACGGCCGTTGAGCGCACAAGGCTCGTGTCCTCGCCAAGGGGATTGCTGATAACGACACAATCCCGCAGCTTGTGGTCGGCGGGCAGATTCATCATATCCAGCATTTTGCTGCTCATGAAGGTGTAGGTGTTGATCTCATACAGGCCGCTGCCGACGCAGGCGTCCACCATCATGCGCTCAAAGCGCTGATGCTCGGTGGGCCGGGCCTCTGCGACGCCGGTCATGATAGTGGTCGGTATTACGTCGTAGCCATAGAAGCGGGCGACTTCCTCTGCAAGGTCTGCAAAACCCTCAAGGTCCGCGCGCCAGGTCGGCGGCGTGACATGCAGCGCGCCGTCCACGCGGCAGCCCAGCTTTTTAAGCGTGTCCACCATGAATTCTGTGGGAATATCCGCGCCGAGGAAGGTGCGCACCCGATCGGGCTGCAGGGGAATATCCGGCGGCGTCGGCATTGTGCCGACCGCATCCACCAGACCGCCGACAACGTCGCCGGCGTCCAGCAGCTCGACAAGCTCAAGCGCGCGCAGAATCGCCGGGACCGTGTTGTTGGGATCAAGTCCCTTCTCATACCGGGAGGAGGCTTCGGTGCGCATGCCGAGCGCTTTGGCGGTCGAGCGGACATTGATGCCGTTGAAGCAGGCGGATTCGAAAATCAGGGTGGTGGTGTCGTCCTGAATACCGCTGTACTCGCCGCCCATGACGCCGGCGACCGCAATCGGCTTTTCGCTGTCCGCGATGACCATCATGGATTCGTCGAGCGTGCGCTCAATATCGTCCAGTGTCGTGATTTTCTCGCCCGCGCGCGCCTGGCGGACAACAATGTGGCCGTCCTTGACGTTGCGGAAATCAAAGGCATGCATCGGCTGGTTGTATTCCAGCATGACATAGTTGGTGATGTCGACGATGTTGTTGATGGGACGCACGCCGCAGTGGCGCAGCCGCTCCCGCATCCACTGGGGCGAAGGCTTAACCCGCACATTTTCGACAATTGCGCCGGTATAGCGGTAGCAGTTATCCGGCGTGAGGTTGTCCACCTTCAGAAAAGCGGAAACGTCGCCGTGCGTTTTGGTGACCTTGGGCTCGGGGATATTCAGCGCCTTGCCAAAGGTGATCGCCGCTTCGCGGGCAAGGCCGGTGATGGACATGCAGTCGGGACGGTTGGAAGTGATCTCGAATTCGACGACGGTGTCGTCCATGCCGAGCAGGTTTTCGACCGGCACGCCGAGCGGGGTGTCCGCAGGCAGCACCATGATGCCGTCCTCGATGCAGTCAGGAAAATCGTGGGTGGTGAAGCCGAGCTCTCCGATTGAGCAGAGCATGCCGTTGCTTTGCTCGCCGCGCAGTTTGCCCGCTTTGATGTGTGCGCCGTTTGGCAAATCAGAATTGTCCAGCGCAACCGGGACGACGTCTCCCGCTTTGAGGTTTTGCGCACCGGTCACGATCTGAAGCGGCTCGCCGGTATTGACGTCGATCTGGCAGATCCAGAGATGATCGGAATTGGGATGCCGTTCCATCGAGACTACCTTGCCGGTCACCACATTACGGATGTGGTCGGCTTCCCGCTCCCAACCCTCGACCTTGCTGCCGGTCATGGTCATGCGGTGGGCAAACTCCTTGATGGGCACGTCAACGTCGGTATATACTTGCAGCCATTTGATTGGCAGATTCATAACTGTTTTCCTCCCCTTTACTTAAAACTGATCCAGGAACCGCATGTCGTTTTCAAACAGCAGACGCAGGTCGTCGATGCCGTACCGCTTCATGACAATGCGGTCAAGACCCATGCCGAATGCGAAACCGGAATAGACCTCAGGATCGATCCCGCAGTTGGCAAGCACCTTGGGGTGAACCATGCCGCAGCCGAGGATCTCGATCCAGCCCTCGCCTTTGCACAGACGGCAGCCCTCGCCCTTGCAGACGAAGCAGGCGGCGTCCATCTCGGCGCTCGGCTCGGTGAAGGGGAAGTGATGCGGGCGGAAACGAACCATGGTATCGTCTCCGTACAGCTTTTTGGCGAAGACTTCCAGCGTGCCCTTAAGGTCGGACATTGTGATGCCCTTGTCCACGACCAAACCTTCGATCTGATGGAAGATGGGGGAATGGGTCGCGTCCACAGCGTCTGAACGATAGACGGTGCCGGGCGCGATGATCCGGATCGGCGGTTTCTGATTCTGCATGACACGGACCTGCATCGGAGAGGTCTGGGTGCGCAGCACGACGTTGTCGTTGATATAGAAGGTGTCCTGAGTATCCCGCGCCGGATGGCCTTTCGGAATATTCAGCAGCTCAAAGTTGTAGTGATCGTATTCCACCTCAGGACCCTCGGCAACGTCAAAACCCATGCCGAGGAAGATGTCCTTGATCTCGTCCAGTACCTGCCACAGCGGATGCCGTTTTCCCACTACCGGTTTTTTGCCCGGGAGGGTGACGTCGATGGTCTCGGCTTCCAGCTTTTTGCGCATGGCAAGTTCGCCCAGCTCTTTGGCGCGTTCGGCGATCATGCCCTCGATTTTGGCACGGACCTCGTTTGCAAGCTGGCCCATGGCGGGACGCTCCTCAGCGGACAGCGAACCCATCTGCTTGAGAATTGCGGTCAACTCGCCCTTTTTGCCGAGAAAACGGACCCGCAGCTCCTCGACCGTTTCGGTGCGGTCGGCCTGCCGCAGCAGCGTCTCGGCCGTCTGCTGGATCTGGTTCAGTTGTTCTTTCATATCTTCACCTCAATATTGATTTGCATTTTTCTGCGGCGCGCTTTACCGTTCAGACAAACAAAAAAAGCCCGCCCCATCACAATTGAAGGGACGAAGCCACTGAAAAGCTCCGCGGTACCACCCACGTTCCGGCAAAGCCGGCGCTCATTGTCCGAATAACGGCGGAAAAACCGTCCAAGCCTAATAACTGGAAAGGGTTCAGCAAGGCCGCTGGTATGGTGAAATTCACGCGTAAATCGATTCCCGTGCGCACGCTTTCAGCCGGTGACGGCGCTCTCTTTGCCTTTGGGTGACGCGCTACTTTGCCATGTCGTCGCGTTTGTACAAAATATGATACCACGTTGCGCGCAGGCTTGCAAGTGGAATTTTGCGAAGCGATGCTTTATAATAAAACAGAGTTTAAATGTAAAAGGAGACCGGAGAAATGCGGGAACTGGTTTTTGCTTTTCTCTCCACCCTGATCTGCGGCTTTTTTGGCACGGTAGTGATCGGCGGCTGGCTGAACTGGCCGGATGCGGGCGCGGTTTTTGCGATTGCCGCAATGGGATGCAACATCATTTACGCGCTGAAATATGAGCAGCTCGAAGAGCAGTCGCAGCAGCCGGACGGTGAAGACGCCGCCAAGAAAGAATAAGCGGGGGTTAAGCATGGTTTACGGGATCGGAAACGACCTGATTGAGATAGATCGAATTAAAAAGAGCATGGAAAACGGCCGTTTTATGAGTTTTTGCTTTTCTCAGGCCGAGCGCGCCGCTTTCGGCGGCAGCGCGCAGAAGCTGGCGGGCTGTTTTGCCGCCAAGGAATCCCTTGCAAAAGCGCTCGGCACCGGGGTACGCGGTTTTTCGATGGAGGAAATATCGGTGCTGCGGGACGAACTCGGCAAGCCGTATTTCGTCTTTAGCGGAAATATTGCCGCGATTATGAAGGAACATGGCCTGCGCGCCTTTGTCGCGCTGACCAACACCGCGGGCTTTGCGCTCGCCAATGTTCTGTTGGAAACGGAGAAAGAAAGATGATTTTAACGTCGGATGGACAGCGCCGCGCCGAGGCGAATGCGGTCGAGCGCGGGCTGTCGCTGGAAACTTTGATGCAGCGCGCAGGGCGGGCGCTTTATGAGCAGATTGCCGCCCGTTTTCGGCGGATGCGGGGCGTGCGAGCCGCGCTGCTTTGTGGGCGGGGCGGAAACGGCGGCGACGGCTTTGTCTGCGCAAGGCTGCTGCGGGAAAACGGCGCTTTGCCGGTGATCCTTCTGTGTGCCGGGGAACCAAAAAGCGGCGACGCCGTGACGATGTATGAGCGCGCGGTTGCTGCCGGCGTACCGGTAATTGAAGCGGCCGGTCATCCGGAACAGGCGCAGGCTGAATTGGAGCGGGCCGCGGTTATACTGGACGCCGTTTACGGCATCGGCTTTCACGGCGCGCTCACCGAACCGGTAAAAACGCTTTTTGAAACTGCATCGAAAAATGTCGAATCGTATAAAATAAGCGCGGATATACCCAGCGGACTTACGGCCGACGGCGGAACAGCCGCCGAAGGAAGTTTCCGTGCGGATTGCACTGTTGCAATGGTTGCCAAAAAGCCCGCGCATCTGCTGAAAAACAGTACTGCGTTTTGCGGAGAAATCAAGGTGCCGGATTTGGGAATTCCGGCCGAGGCTTTTGTGGACTGTGCACAGTTGGAGGCGCTGGAAAGAAATGAGCTCTCTGCGCTGCTGCCTGCACGGGACCCGTTCGCCCATAAAGGGCAGTATGGAAAGCTTGCGGTTGTGGCCGGATGTGATCGCTATCGGGGCGCGGCAGTGCTCTGCGCAAAGGGGGCGCTCAGCTGCGGTGCCGGACTTTTGGCGGTTGCGTCTGGAGAAAAGACGCTGGAGGCGGTTGCCGCACATTGTCCTGAGGCAATTTTGATCGATGTAAAAAACGATCCTAAATATTTTACCGACTTTCTGCGCGCGAGCAGTGCCGCGGCCATTGGCTGCGGACTTTCCCAGACCAACAGTGCGCGCGGCCTGATTCAGGATGTGCTGGAACATGCCTCCGGTACCCTTGTTTTTGATGCAGACGGCATAAATCTGCTGGCTGAGAACATAAGCTTGCTTAAGGGTCACAGACAACCGGTGATTTTGACCCCGCATGTGGGGGAATTCGCACGGCTGACAGGGCTCACGGTTGCGCAGGTGCTGGAGGACCGGATCAGGCTTGCGATGCAGTATGCGCGTGAATGGGATGCGGTGGTCGTGCTGAAAAGCGAGAATACGGTGATCGCCGCGCCGGATGGAACAACGAGGCTCTGCACCATCGGCAACGCAGGTCTTGCGAAGGGCGGCAGCGGTGATTTGCTGTGCGGATGCGTTGCCTCCTTCGCGGCAATGGGAATCGCACCGATAAACGCCGCGATGCTCGGCGTGTGGGTTCACAGCCGTGCGGCTGATCTTGCGGCGAATGAATTGCCGATGCACAGCATGTGCGCGTCGACCGTTGCAGAGTATCTGCCCGCAGCTGTTGCGGAACTGGAGAGCTGACCCGAACAAAGACGGTGTTTGGGGGAGTCTTTATGAAAAGAAGGGTGTTGTGCGCGGCGCTGCTGGTGTGTATGCTTTTGACAGGATGCGCCGCAAAGAACAGCACACAGGCGGATTTTGCCTGTTTTGACGAGCCTTTTCAATTGACGGCAGACTTTACGCGGGACGCGCTGTCCGGATCATTTTTATATACCAGAAATTCATCGGAATCTTACAGCCTGGAATACCTCGCGCCGCAGACACTGGTTGGAATGCGGCTGACCGATCAGGCCGGGGTCGTTCAGACTGAATTTTTGGGGATAACCCACGAGCAGGAACGTTCTGAATTAAAGGACGGCAATCCGCTTCGCGCCGTAAGCCGCGCGCTGGATGCATTCAAAAGCGAGCAGCCGCAGGGCAGACAGCGCTCAAATGATGAGATTGAATATACGCTTTCTTATGGCGCGCGGGTTGTTTTTTTCGCGGGACAGCTGCGGAGAATTGAATGTCCGTCCGAAGAGCTGATTATCGAGATAACCGGCTTTGATTATCTGGATCAAGTGAAAGACGGATCACCGGAATAAAGGGGCAAAAATGCGGTCAAGGCCTGAAACCGATAGGGGTTTCGGGCTTTATTTTTTGAATATGCCGGCACTCAGCTGTTAAGCCGGGGCGTACAGCGCTGCTTTTGCATAAAGCGCTGGAAAATGCCGTCCTTATACGGGGGGAGAAAGCAAATCGACTGCGAACCGAATCGTTTTTTCGTGCCGAGTGTCGGCTGGGCTGAACCATCCGGGCTGGCTATGCATGAAATTCTGCCTGACTCTGGAAAAGACAGCCGGGAAACTCGACGGAAAATTCGGAAACGGAGACGCTGTTTAAAATGGCTGAATGGGGCAATACTAACCGCACAAAACCTTTTAACGGAGTGATGCTTGTGAACGTCAAACGCGGCGAAGTATTTTATGCGGATCTGAGTCCCGTTGTGGGATCGGAACAGGGCGGAATTCGTCCGGTGCTGATTGTCCAGAATGATATTGGCAATAAATACAGCCCGACCGTTATCGCGGCCGCAATCACCAGTAAGCGTGACAAAACAAAGCTGCCGACCCACATAGCGCTCGGCGCGCAGAGCTGCGGGCTGCAAAAGGACAGTATTGTGCTGCTTGAGCAGGTGCGGACCATCGATAAGAAAAGACTGCGGGAAAAGATGGGAACAGTCGATCCGACCTCTATGCGCCGGATAGATGAAGCGCTTCAAATCAGTTTCGGGCTGGACGCTTTTTGAGTTTTCGCACGTGGCGTTTCCCCTTGCGTTTTTTGGCTGTGCAGGGTACACTGAAAAACGGAGGGCAGGCGAATGAAGCTGAGCAAAGCCGCAAAAAGAATATGGGAAAGCCTTACAGGCTCAAAGGCAGAGGATGTGAAAGTTCCCGCTGCGTCCGGGCCTTTGTCACGTGTGCATCTGCGCTTTGAGGGTACCGTGCAGCAGGTTGGCTTTCGATATGAGACCTATCGGACGGCCACTCGATTGGGACTGAGCGGTTGGGTGCGCAATAATCCGGACGGCAGTGTGGAAGCGCAGGTGCAGGGCCCGATCAATCGAATTGAGATTCTGATTGCAGCGCTTGAGAAAAATCCCCGGTTTGAAATCCTGCGGATGCAGCGCACGCAAATTGAGCCGCGCAAGGACGAGAACGGCTTTCGACTTTCTTAAAAAACTGTGCGGAAAAGCGCATCTGCTGTGTTTCAGTGGTATAATACCGCGGAATTGCGCAAAGAGGAAAGTTTTTGCCGGAAGTATCAAGCCGAGTGGGAAGTGATGACCGCCCGTTTACAGTCTGTCAGAGGTGCAGAAGAATCCATCTGCAGAGCTTTTGGCTCATTTTTCTCGATCCTTGAAGCGGAAGCTGTTTATCCTCCCGAGCAAAGTCGGGGGCTTACTTCGCTAGACATATAAAAATAAAAAGACGCGCAAAACGCTTCTAAGCGGATTGCGCGTCTTTTATATGCCGCTGAATGGAGCTGATACGATTCATTCGAAAAAGTAAAAGATAAAGTAAATGAAACAGGTTCCGGCCTTCGCCGGAACCTGAGAAAAAACAATGTTATTTAAAATATTCAAGCAATTTCCAATAAGGGCTTGCAGCACTAAAAACAATTTAATTCAGAAAAAGTAATATTACAGGCTGCGGCGAACGATGGCTTCCATCTCTTTGTAATAGTACTGCATCTGCATGCAGAGCATCAGCTGAATCCGCGCTTTGTAAAGATTCTGTTCGGGATAAGCGGCGCGGAACCGCTTGTTGCCCTGCAAATAGTCGGTCAGATAGAGCAGTCCCCGCTCCAGAGCCATCACAATACAGCCGCCGGCAAGGGAAGCCGCCTCGCCTTTTTGCAGGATCGGACGGGCGATGTCCAGAAACAGGCGGGTGAATTCGGCATACCGGTCAATATCAAAACGGATGCGGTTCATCTGGCGCTCGTCGCAGCGGCAGGCACGGCATCCGGAACGCACGGCGTCGCCGAAATCAAAAGCCATCAGGCCGGGCATGACGGTGTCATAATCGATCAGACAGACCGCGCGCCCTGTCTCGTTATCTACAAGAAGATTGCGCAGACGCGCTTCGTTATGCGCCGCGCGGACCGGCAGCTCCATTTTAAGCAGCGCCCCTGCGTATTTTTGCTGCTTGAGCGCATAGGAAACCTCCTGGCGGGCGGTATCCACAAGCGGTTTGGACGCGGATTCTACCGCCGCTTTAAACCGGTTGAAGTGCAGCGCAGTGTTGTGGTAGTTGGGCAGGGTGTTTTTCAGCTCTGCTACCGGGAAATCCGCAAGCTGGCGGTAAAAAAGCCCGAGCGCCTTGGCGAGTTCGCCGCAGTCGTGCATTGAGGATTCATCGGGTACCGGCGTATGCGCGCGATCTATGTAATGATAGGCGCGCCAGTTGATTCCCCGCTCGTCGGTATACAGCAGTTTGCCGTCCGCCGTCGGAATATAGCGGATATAGCGCTGCTCCTTTTCGCCGGCGTTTTTGGCAATGTAACGCGAGACGGCGTCCGCATTTGCAGCCATCATCGGCACATCGGGAAAAGCCTTGGGATTAAGCGCCTGAATAGCGACGCTTGTGCCGTCCGACAAATCGGCAAGATAGCTGCGATGTACCGAACCGCCGTACATCCGCCTTGCGCAGATCAGCCCGGAAGAGAGATTGAATTGTTTTGCGATCAGTTGAATGTCTTGCATTTTTCCACCATCATGTTTGCTGCTTTATAAATATCCCCGCATCCAAGCGTCAGAATCAGGTCGCCCAGTTGGGCGATGGACAGGCAATGGTCACAGATTTCTTCAAAAGTGTCAAACCACACCGAGCCCGGGATGCGATCGGCAAGATCCTTTGTGCGGATGCCGAATGTATTGACCTCGCGGGAACCCATGATCTCGCTCATGACGACCTTATCCGCGATCTGAAGAACGGCGGCAAAATCATCCAGAAGCAGACGGGTGCGGGAATAGGTAAAGGGCTGAAAGACAGCGATGACCCGGTTATATCCCATCCGCTTTGCGGCTTCAAGCGTGACCCTGATTTCGGTCGGATGGTGCGCATAATCGTCCGCAATGGTAACGCCGCCGTATTCGCCCAGAATTTCGAAACGGCGCCCGGCCCCATGAAAACTGGAAAGGCCTTCCTGTATCTGCTGCGCATCCGCGCCTGCAAGCAGGCCGCAGACAACGGCGGCCGCTGCGTTGTGCACATTGTGCCGTCCCGGCACGCTGAGCTGGAACTCGCCGATTTCGCCGTCTTTTCCGCTGAGCCTGAAACTGTAAAAAGCACGGGAATAGTTCAGAATATCCGTGATGCGGTAATCACATGACTCGCTTTCGCCGAAGGTAATGATCGGACGCTGCACGCCGGCGAGCGCGTCCATGGTGTTGCGGTCGTCGCCGTTGGCAATCACGGCTTTCGACGCGCTTTGCGCAAAGGCATGGAAGGAACGTTTGATGCCGTCCAGGGAACCAAAATAGTCCAGATGATCTGCATCGATATTGAGAATCACGGCATAATCCGGCGCAAGATGCAAAAAAGTATCCTTGAATTCACAGGCCTCTATAACAATCCGGTCGCTGTGGCCCCGACGTCCATATCCGCCGATCAGCGGAAGTTTTCCGCCGATGACCGCCGACGGGTCCAACCCGGCTTTGAGGAAAACCGAGGTGAGCATGGAGGTCGTCGTCGTTTTGCCGTGGGTTCCGCTGATGCAGAATGCATTGGAAAAAAGGGTGCTGACATAGCCGAGCAATTCAGCGCGTTCTATGACAGGAATACCCGCCGCTTCGGCGGCCGCGACTTCGGGATTGCCTGCAAGCAGCGCCGCGGTCACGACAAGCGCCTGCGCGCCCGCGATATTCCGGGCGTCGTGTCCGATCGCAACCGGTATGCCGAGCTGACGTTCATAGGCAATAATGCTGCCTTCATTGACGTCGCTGCCGGTGATTTCATAGCCTTCCGCGTGCAGAATCTCGACAAGCGGAAACATGCCTGATCCGCCGATGCCGACAAAATGCAGACGCCTGACCTGCCGAAGCAGATTCGCAACTTCTGTTGATGTCATTGCTGATGCTCCTGAATGGATAGATGGAAAAAACCGCGCAGTGCTCTACAAATGTTCGCGCGGCCATGGACGGTGTCTTTGACGCATCCAAATAAAACTATTTAATACAGTATAATCTCTTTTTACACTTCTGTAAACCTTCGGGCCGCGGGTAAGCGCAATTTTTTATGGGAAAGGACAATTTTCGACCCGCTGCAAGGCTGAAAAAAGGAGAAAAACCGCGGATGCTTCCTGGTTTATCCTATGCGGAAAGTGTGCTAAAATAGTCGCATGAAATACGAATTTGTTGTAGATGCGCTCAGCGATCAGAAAAAGCTGGGACCTTTTCTTCGCAGCTGCGGAATATCCTGCTCTTTGCTGCGTACAGTAAAATATCTGGAAAACGGATTAATGGTGGATGGAGTTCGGGCAAAAACCGACCTTGTTCTGCACGCGGGACAGCGTGTAGAGGTCGCAGCGCCTTCCGCGCCGGAAAATCCGCTGGTTCCCTGTGATGAGCCGGTGCCGGTTGTTTATGAAAGCGAGGACGTCATTGTTTATGACAAGCCTGCCGGGATGGCAACCCATCCGACACGCAACCAGCCCGAAGGAACGCTTGCAAACGTTTACGCCGCGCTCATGCGCCGCCGCGGACTGTCGGATGCTTTCCGGCCAACCAACCGGTTGGATAAAAACACATCGGGGCTGGTGCTTGCGGCCAAGACACGCTTTGCGGCGAACAGCCTTGCAAAGTCGTCGGACAAACGATATCTTGCGATTGTTCAGGGCGAGCTGCGGGGCGAGGGAAGGGTGGACGCCCCGATTGGCCGCGATCCCGATTCGATCATCAGACGCTGCGTGCTGGAGGGCGGACAGCCGAGCGTGACCGAGTATCGGGCGTTGCGCACACTGCGCGGGCATACGCTGGTTGAGCTGCATACCCTGACCGGAAGGACCCACCAGATACGGGTGCATATGGCATATCTCGGCCACCCGCTCGCGGGCGATGACTTGTACGGAGGCAGCCGCGCCCTGATTGGCCGCCATGCGCTGCATTGCAGCCGATTGTGGTTCGACGATCCGCGAAGTTCGCAGAGAATCCAGGTGCAAAGCGAAATGCCGCAGGACATGCAAGCGCTGCTTGAACGTCTTAAAACGGTGGAAAAGTAACAGTTTGGGCGGAGATTATGCCGAAAAACAGGCAAAACCACCCAGATTCAGCGTCTCAGGTTGAACAGAGAGCCTTTTTCATGTATAATACTGTCTGGCCATGCGTAAAATTCGCGCGGCTACTTCATGATTGCATATAAAGGAGCGGACGGCTTATGATCCATCGACCGACCAAAAGCTCGTCCCCGCTGCGATCGAGGAAGGTTCCGAAACCGCACAGACGGATTAAGCTTGATCTCAAGCTGATTTTACTATATTACCTACACGGATTCGGCGACGCGATGTATTGGGTCGGGTCGACGATTATCCGCCGCCGGCGCAATCTTTCGCGTGCACTGCGTGTCAGGATGCGCCGGTTCTCCCGTGCGTTTCTGCGGGTCACCCGCAGATGGCTGGGCGCTGCGGCCGATCATCTGGTCGAAGCGTTTGGGGAAATTGCTGTTCCCTTTAAAAAACTTTTCAAAAGCATTCGGAGCCTTTTTATCGTTATTCGCAGCACGAGGGACCGAGGATTCAAGTACACCATGCAGCGAATCCGTATGTTTTTCAAATACGGATTTCTGTGGAACAAGCCGCTGATCGGAAGACTTATGAATTACCTTCTGCCGGTCATCAGTCTCGCGGTTTGCGTTGTGGTAGTGTTCTCAATGCTCAACCTGAATTATGCGCTGCAGATTACATACAACGGCCAGACGGTCGGCTATGTAGCGGATGAAAGCGTTTATGATTCAGCGCGCAAAATCATCCAGAACCGCATGGTTGAGCCAACCCAGCAAACCTGGAACTCGGCGGCGCAGATGAGCATCGCGGTTGTCGATGATTCCCAGCTGGTCAGTCAGGAGACCATGGCGGAGGCCCTGCTGTCGGTTTCGGGCGAAGAAATCGCGCAGGCAACCGGGCTGTATATCGGCGGCGAATTTTACGGAGCGACGGCGGCCGGGGATCTTCTGGCTGCTGAACTTGAGGCGATCATCGCCCCGCAGCAGGCGTTTGCCGCTACGCTTGGCGGTGATGTAACGGTAAAATTTGCGAGAGATGTGGAACTGATTGACGGTATTTATCCGGTTTCCAGCATCTCGACCTTTGAAGAAATTAAGGCGCTGGTAAATTCCGAGGAGCCGCGCGACATATACTTTACTGCGATGGGCGGCGAAAGTTCATCGGAGGTTGCGGCGAAAAACGGGATTTCTCTTGACCGGCTTGTTGAGCTCAACGGCTCGGTGGACAATACGCTTACCGAGGGGACGCGGCTGCTTGTCGCGCGCAGTGAGCCTCTGCTGCGGGTCAAAACAGTCACGCAGGTTGTGGAAACCAAGACGATTGCCTACACGACCAAAACAATCAAGGACGACCGGTTTTATGTCGGTTATATGCTTCCGGTCACCACCGGCGAGCTTGGCGAGCGGACGATCGTGTCCGAGATCGAATATGACGAAACGGGCAATATAATCTCGGAGACGATCATATCGGATGAGGTAACCAAGGAGTCGGTCAATGAAGAGATCATTATCGGTATCCGGCAGCAGGACGGCACAACTTCTTCGGCTGTCGGCGATTTGAGCGAGACGCTTGCATGGCCGACCGGCGAATATCAGTTTGTTTCGCGCGGATTCTCGTCGTATCATTTCGGTATCGACATTGCCGGCGCCTACGGGACTCCGATCTACGCGGCGGACAACGGCGTTGTCGTGCGCGCGGAGTCGATGGTCTGGGATTACGGTACCTACATCATTATCGATCATCAAAACGGAATGCAGACGGTTTACGGCCACAACAGCCAGAACCTGGTTGAGGTCGGCGACGTTGTCGCCAAAGGACAGCTGATCGGCCTGATGGGTTCGACCGGCAACTCGACCGGCAACCACCTGCATTTTGAGACCCGCTGGCTGAATGAGAAGGTCGATCCGGAGCTGTATCTTGATCCGACCGAAGTGCATTACCGCTGAGCGGCCGCGCCGCCAATTCAATCAAGGGGAGCTGCAGATTTGGAAAAATATGTTTTGAAGGGCGGCGTGCGCCTGCAGGGCACGGTTGAGATCAGCGGCGCGAAAAACGCGGCAGTCGCGATCCTTCCCGCCTCCCTGATGTCCGACGCGCCCTGCATTATCGAAAACGTGCCGGACATCAGCGATGTCAAGATCACCGTGCAGATCATGCAAAGCATAGGCGCAAGCGTCCGGTGGCTGGACCCGCACACGATCGAGGTCGATCCGTCCGAGGTAAACAGCTGCCACATTTCCCCGGAACTGTCCCGGTCCATGCGGGCGTCCTATTATTTTCTGGGCGTGCTGCTGACCCGGTTCGGGGAAGCGCATGTTTCCCTTCCGGGCGGCTGCAATCTCGGCGCGCGGCCGATTAACCAGCACCTGACCGCTTTTGAGGCGCTGGGCTGCGCGACCAATGTGGATTACGGCATGGTCAACGTTGCCTGCGGCGGCCGCCTGCGCGGTGCGGAAATATTTTTTGACACCGTGTCGGTCGGTTCCACCATCAATGCGATCCTCGCGGCGGTCAAGGCGGACGGGCAGACTATTCTGGAAAATGTCGCGAAAGAACCGCACATCGTGGATGTGGCCAACTTCCTGAACTCGATGGGGGCGGATATCCGCGGCGCCGGAACCGATGTAATCAAAATCAACGGCGTTCGTTTTCTGGGCGGCACGCGCTATTCGATCATTCCTGACCAGATCGAAGCGGGAACATATATGGCGGCGGCTGTGGCAACCGGAGGCTGCATAACGGTCAATAACATCACGCCCAAACATCTTGAGTCCATCATATCCAGACTGGAGCGCGCGGGCGCGGCGGTTGAGGAATATGAGGAGTCGCTTAAAATCTGGCGGCCCGGTGAGATTCAGAGCACCAACGTCAAAACCATGCCGCATCCCGGGTTTCCCACCGATATGCAGTCGCAGATGACAGTCGTGCTTTCGCTTGCGGAGGGCACCTCGATTGTGACCGAGGATATCTGGGATAATCGGTTTAAGTATGTTGACGAGCTGCGCCGGATGGGTGCAAAGATCCAGGTAGACGGAAAAGCCGCCATCGTTGAGGGGGTCGACAAGCTGTACGGCGCCCGGGTGCGCGCGACCGATCTGCGCGCAGGCGCTGCGATGATTATTGCGGGCCTTGCGGCGGAGGGAACGACCGAGATCGAGGACATCTATCACATTGAGCGCGGGTATGAAAAGGTTGTGGAGAAATTCCGCAAGCTTGGCGCGCAGATTGAAAAGGTCGTCGAACCGGACTGAGTAAAAAAACAATAGAAAAAAAGAGCGGGGCGAGCGGTTCAAAACGGACTGCTCGCCCCGCGTTGGAGAATCCTGCGATGGCAAAATTCATCACCCTTTACAGCGGAAGTTCCGGCAACAGCACCCTGATTCTGGATGCGGGACACTGCTTTCTGGTCGACATGGGACAAAGCTGCAAGCGGACGCTGAACGCTTTGTACGATCTGGGCGTTTCGGCAAGCGAACTGGACGCGATTTTTATTACCCATGAGCATTCGGATCATGTCGCGGGCCTTGCAACCTACTTGAAGCATTATCATACGCCGGTTTATGGTTCCTACAAGACACTGGCATGGCTGCGCGGCAGCGGCATTTTTCCGGAGAAAGCGCGGCTTTGCCCGCTGGAACATGGAGAACCGGCTGTGTTTGATCAGACAACGGTGCGCTGTTTCGGGACAAGCCACGATTCGGCCGACTGCGTCGGTTATCGGTTCGGTCTGTCCAACGGCCAGTCCCTCGCGGTCGCGACCGACCTCGGCGTCGTGACCCCGGAAGTGAGCGAAGCGATGGAAGGATGCGCACTGGTGGGGATAGAGTCCAATTATGACGAACGTATGCTGATGGTTGGCCGGTATCCCTATTATCTCAAAAACCGCATCCGTTCCAGCTTAGGACATCTGAGCAATGAGGACAGTGCGAAGTTCTCGGCTGAGCTTGTTCGCGGCGGGACGAGAAAGCTGGTGCTGATGCATCTGAGCGCTGAAAACAACGCGCCGGAGATCGCGCTCACCGGCTGTCTGGCGGCTCTGGAGGACAGCGGCGCGGATACCGAACAGATCGGGGTGCATGTTGCGCCGCGCATGACCCACGGCGAACCGCTGGAGGTTTGAATATGCTTTCCATCGAGATTGTCTGTGTCGGCAAGCTGGGACAGAAATTTTATCGGGAGGGCTGCGCTGAATATCTGAAAAGACTGGGCCCCTTTGCGAAGGTCACGGTGACCGAGCTGGCGGAAACCCGTCTGGAAAACGATTCTCCCGCCGCGCGCAACCGGGTTATTGAAGAGGAGAGCGCGCGGATCCTTTCACATCTGGAACGAACACGCGCGCAAATTGTCGCGCTTTGCGTGGAGGGCGAGCAGCTCAGCTCGGAACAGCTTGCGGACTATCTGTCCAAAGCCGCTATGCAGGCGCCGAAACTTGCGTTTGTGATTGGCGGCTCCCTTGGCCTTTCCGAGTCCCTCAAGCGCCGCGCTGCGCTTCGGATGTCCATGTCCCGCATGACGCTGCCGCATCAGCTGGCAAGGCTTGTGCTTTGCGAGCAGCTTTACCGCGCCTGCACCATTAACGCAAATATCAAATACCATAAGTGATTGCGGCGGCCGGAAAGAGTTGTCCCCGGCGGCTGTGTGGAGAATACTCTTTTGCGGGAACATTTTTTGCGGCAATAGGAAAGCATAATCCGCAAAAAACTGCTGACTTATACTCAAAAGCTTCGGGGCAATTTTCGCTTGTCCAATGCTCGCAGCCGGAAAATATTTTCCCCACGCCTGAAAGCTGATTTATGTGCCGGAAAGGGATTATCAGGATGGAGTCCGCGGCGATAAAGAGAGCTGTTTTTGCCCGGCTGGCGACTGCAAATGGGCAAAAGCAATTTATTTGTTTATAAAAAAAGACCTGCACCGTGTTTTGCGGCGCAGGTCTTTATGCATCTGGGGACAGGGGGCAGCATATAGATTTAACACCGAAAATACGAGCTTGAAAGGGTGTAGTCTATAGTATGGTTGCGGCTTCAGTAGGCAAAAAACAGATTGGACGCACAGCGTTGATTTTTGTTGTGCTGGTGGTGGTCGTGCTGATCGCATTTTATGTGGTCGGAAAACTGCGCGACAAATCGGAAGCGGGCGAGGATATTCCCGGCGATACCGCGGAGCAGCGGGAGAATTATCTCGCGTCGCTGGGCATTGAGGTGGACCCGACGAGCGCGGTCGCAGAGGTGAAGGTGCCGGAAGAGTTTGACGAACGGTTTACCGATTATAATGCGATGCTTCAGACAACCGGATTCGATCTGACCGCGCTGAAAGGTGAAACAGTAAAGAAATGCAGTTATACCGTGCTTAACCGTTCGGACTTGGGCAGCAACATCTCCGCAGTCCTTCTGGTTTACAAGGGAAACATTGTTGCCGGTCATCTGCTGGACGTCTCAACCGGAGCGCTTTATCCGCTGTTTGAAGCGCAGACGGACGCGGTACAGGAAACGATTCTGCCCACCGAGCAGCCGGAAGCACAGACCGGGCAAACCGTAGAACAGCCGATCGAGGAAGAGACGCAGGAGACAATTTCTCAGGACGCCTATCCGATCGACTGATCTGGGACGGAAAACGCGGGTAAAGAGACTTTATCTGCACTTGAATGATGTTAGGAGACAAGAACGGCAGGAGCGGAGGCCTGCTTCGATACGCTACTGTTCCACAGGCGCGGATTTTGATGCGAAAAATCATAATCCCCGGCAAAGCCGGCGGCCTGCGACGGCTTTGCAAGAGCCTTTTACCGGCATGTGTCATAAGATGCGCTGAATTTTGTTTTCTCGCATCACTTCTCCCACGCCCGTAAGCGGGCGCCAGCTGTTCTAACGGTATTTTTCGCTGATTCCTTGCCTTTGCGGCCCGCTTCGCACTCAATGCTTGCGAAAACTTTTTTACGCGGCGTCTGCACCGGCAAAGCTGGCGGTTTCTGCGCACAATAAAACCGGCGGACGCCTGTGGGCGTCCGCCGGTTATCCGAAAAATTATTTTTCTTCCTTCTTCTCGGCGCTGTAGGTCTCGATGGTTACGCTGACCAGTTTTACGTCCGAGGTTGGACGGTCATCTTCGTCAACCTTGACCTTGTTGATCTTTTCCACAACATCCAATCCTTCATACACCTGACCAAAGACTGTGTAACGGTAGTCCAGCGCAGGCTGACCGCCCAGCTTTTTATAACCGTCGATGACTTCGGTCGGATAGCTTCCGTCAGTGATGGCCTGCATCTGCGAAATCAGGTCGCTGGAGACGGTAGTCCCGCTGACGATATAGAACTGACTTTTATTCAGGTTTTCGCCCGCGTTTGCCATGCCGAGCGCACCGGTGAAGTGATGAAGCGCCGGGTTTGTTTCGTTGGCAAAGGGAGAGCCGGAAGCGCTTTCTCCGCCGGTGCCGGTGCCGGTCGGGTCGCCGGTCTGGATAACGAAGTTTTCTACGACACGGTGAAAGAGCATATCTTTATAATACTCTTTGTTGGCAAGGTCGATAAAGTTCTGAACGGCGAGCGGGGCATATTCCGGATACAGGACCGCGCGAATCGTTCCCTCGCTGGTCTCAATTACGGCAACCGTATCCCCTTCCTGCGGACCGGTCAGCTGGGGAAAGTCTTTGGTTGTTGCGGCCTCTTCCTGCTGGCTGCTGTCGTTCTGGTCCTCTTGGGCGGATGAGTCCTCCTTTTTGCCGCAGGCGGAAAAAACGGTAAACATGAGCGCCAGTGAAAGCAGGGCGCACAGGATTTTTTTCATAATCGCTACCTCTACAGGTTTAATTTTAAGATCTACGCATATTATATTAAATGAAATCCCGGCAGTTGGCAACCTCTATTTCCTGCCCGAAAAGTTGACGGGAAGCGGGAAAGGATGTAAAATAACTACAGGCAATAGGCCAACATAAGGAGATATCGAATTTATGGATGAAAATCTGAACAATCTGCCCGAAGAGGAAGAAACCGATTTTCTTGCAGATATTGTGGTGCTGACCGACGAAGACGGCGTTGAGCATTCCTTTGAGCTTGTGGATACGCTCGAGCTGGACGGGAACGAATACGTTGCGCTGGTCACGACGCTGGACGATACCAATGATATTCTGGAAGATGACGGAAATCTCGTCATCATGAAAATCGTCTCGGAAGAAGGCGAAGAGGAAATTCTGGAAATCATCGAGGACGATGACGAATTCGAAAAAGTCAGCGATATTTTCATGGAGCGGCTTTCCGATCTGTATGAGTTCGACCCTGAGGACGAAGACTGAATCAGGTACTGAGCAAGCGGCAAACCCTGCCTTGTGCGATATGTTGCATCCTCTTTTTAATCCGACAACCATTAGAATAGGGAATTCGGCTTCGGCCGCGGATTGCAAGCCCTCCCCCGTAAGGGCAGAGGGGAGCGTGAAACGGAAGAGAGAATTTTACCCGCCGTCTTTCAAGACGGGTTCTAAAACGGATGCAGACGGCAAGGCGGGGCTTTGTTTTTTGAAAAATGGAGCGGAACTCTGTTCCGCTCTTTTTGTTGATGAGGCAAAATGCCTCCGTTTGGCAATGGCGCACGCCCGGCTTTTGCCGAACGCACCCGCGCGGCAAAACCGGCGGTGCGGAGTTTTTAAATTGGCGGAGAACCAGGGTTTGGAACACGGCGGCTTCGGTTTTTCAGCGGGCTGATTTTGAAGGCTTTTATGCGGCAAAAAGCAGGTTTCGCCATATCAGTTTACAGGAAAGGCCATATTCTTTAAAAGGCAGGAAGGACATAGAATGACAGACTGGCTGGACAGACAAACAAGATTGATCGGCATTGCTGCAACCGAAAAGCTTGCAGGCGCGCGGGTGGCGGTAATCGGGCTGGGGGGTGTCGGAGGCGCTGCTTTTGAGGCGCTGGTGCGATGCGGGGTCGGCAATATCCTTGCGCTGGATTGCGATGTGTTTGATCTGACCAATCTTAACCGGCAGATCCTCGCCACCAGAGAAAACGTCGGCAAGCTGAAATGTGAAACGGCGAAGGAACGTGCCGCGTCAATCAATCCGCTGTGTACAGTGAGTGCTTGCAGCACGAGGCTTGGGACGGATAACCTGGAAGAAATTTTTAACTGGCAGCCTGATTTTATTCTGGACGCGATTGACAATGTCACGGCAAAGCTTGCACTCATTGAAACGGCGAAAAAGCGTGGGGTGCGAATTGTCACCAGCATGGGTACCGGGAACAGGACCAGCGCGGAGGGCTTTGTGATCGCGGACATTGAACAGAGTGCGGGAAATGGCTGCGGACTTTCCAGAGTGATGCGGCGTGAATTGCGCAAACGGGGAATAAATGGTGTGATGGCGCTGTTTAACCGAACGCCTCCCCGCACGCTTGCGGATGCAGAGCGCGCTCCCGCAAGTATAAGCTTCGTGCCGCCCGTGGCGGGTTATCTGCTTGCGGGCTATGTTGTGCGCGAACTGATCCGCGGTGTTTGAAGGCTGAAACAGAAAAGATTTTTGTCAGCGCTGTAAAACTGAAAAATAACGGAAAATAAAACGGCCGCTTTGTGGGAATGCTAACACAAAGCGGCCGTTTTTAAACGGCGAAAAAACGTTCAACAGGAACGCCATTATAAACATCTCCCGACAAAATCGAAAGAAACATGTCTTAAAAAGTACAAAGCAATCGCGTAAGCCGGTCCCGCAGAAGGGACGTGCAGTGCAAAATGTGCGATTGAATCGAGCCGGCGCCCGCTAAAGAGAGCAACCCAACTGACTGCCTTCCCGGTAGAGTCAAGATTGCAAAAAGGGCATAGAAAAGCAAGCTGTGCAAGATAAAGCGCTTGGCAGCAGAAACAACACGGATTCAGGCGCGGGATGTGAAAAAAGCTTCGGCTTGCTGTGGTTTAAAAGCTTTTCGCCGCACTGCTTTATGGTTGCGGCAAACAAAGACCGATCTTCGGCGCAGAATCAAAAATACAAACACGGCGGACCAGAAGCTGGGAAATCACTACAAGCCGGCCGGATGCAAAACAAAGGAAAGATAAAGTTGAAACGCAAAAGACATTGCGTTTCGCTGCAAAAAAGATTTGTGAAGTAATAGCTGATCCGGTCCGGCGCTTTTTAAAGTTTCTGTACAGGCAGGGCCTGTAGAATTTCGGCCTGTTCTGAATTGGCCGTCAGGAAAAGGAGAGAAAAAATTGCAGCAGAAAGAAAAAAACAGGGGATGGAAAATCCTGCTTGCCGGTATAACCAGCGGGTTTCTTAATGGACTTTTCGGCAGCGGAGGCGGAGTTGTTGCGGTTATGTTCCTCCGCTCGCTGATCGGCGATGAAAAGAAAGCGCATGCAAGCGCGACGCTGATGATTCTGGCAATGAGTTTAATCAGTTTTGCGCTTTACGCGGCATATGGAGAGGTGCTTTGGAAAGAGGGGCTGATGTTTGTGCCGGGCGGCGTGATCGGTGCGATTGTGGGATCGGCCCTGTTGAAAAATATGGGATCGCAGCTGCTTCGGCGAATATTCGGCGGCGTCCTTGCGGTTTCCGGGGTGGTGATGTTGGTTCTATGAGCTGGTGGCTTGCGGCATTGGTAGGCGCCGCGTCAGGTATCCTTGCCTCGATGGGGTTGGGCGGCGGCTTTATTTTGGTGGTTTATCTTGCGCTTTGCACCGATATTGCCCAGAAACAGGCGCAGGGAATAAATCTGCTTTTCTTTATTCCGATCATTATTATCGCGGTAATCCTGCATTTGAAAAACCGGATGATCGACGTGCGCACAGCGCTTTTGTGCTCTGCGGCGGGGGCCGGTGCAACGGTCGGCGGATTTTATCTGGCAAGAGCAATGGAGGGTGAAGCGCTGAGAACCGCTTTTGCGATTTTTGTGATTTTAGCGGGTGCAAAGGATTTATTTTCAAAAGGTGTTGACAAACAGAATTGAAGCGCATACACTGGAAATGGAATCAGAACTGAAAATTGCCCGGTAGGCAAGGTTACCACAGGGATACGGGTTGCTGCCGCAACATGGAGGAGACTCCACTAGCTGGTTAGCAGGATATGTCGAAAACAAGGCGTATCCTAACGCAACTTCATTGCCCTGCGAAGCTGAAGCTTGAACGGTGGCGCGGCGCCTGATGCGCCGTGAGCAGGGGGACTTTCTGCCCGAACCGTCAAGCGCCGGTTTGGGCTTTTTTGTGTGCTGATTTGCGCAGAAAACTGCGAAATGCCAGGGAAATGGGGGTGCTTCGAAATGGAAGAAAATCTGGGCGAAAAAATTCTGGAGCTTCTGAAACAGAAAAAGAAAAAAGAGCTGCGGGAGCTGCTCAGCAGTTTGAACAGCGCAGACATTGCGGCAGAGATTGAAGAGATGCTGGAAGACGAGCAGATCTCGAGGGAAGAATTGCTGGTGCTGTTCCGAATATTGCCCAAAGACATTGCTTCGGACACCTTTGTTGAGATGGATGCGGAGACGCAGCAGATTCTCATCAGCGGATTCAATGACAAGGAACTGCACGAAGTTCTGGATGATCTGTTTCTGGATGATACGGTGGATATCATCGAGGAAATGCCCGCAAACGTCGTCAAGAGGATGCTGAAAAACGTCGATCCGGATACCCGCAAGAGCATCAATCAGCTGCTCAATTATCCGGAAGACAGTGCGGGCAGCATCATGACCATCGAATATGTTGACCTTAAGAAAACCATGACGGTTGAGCAGTCCTTTGCTCGTATTCGCAAAACCGGCGTGGATAAGGAAACGATCTATACCTGCTATGTGACCGACTCCAACCGCAAGCTGCTGGGCCTTGTGTCGGTAAAGGATCTGCTGCTTGCCCAGTATGAGGACGTTATTGATGACATCATGGAGGAAAACGTGATCTCGGTCACGACCACCGACGACCAGGAAATGGTCGCGCAGATGTTCAGCAAATACGATTTCATGGCGCTGCCGGTAGTGGACAGTGAAAACCGGCTGGTCGGCATTATCACGGTTGACGACGCAATCGACGTCATGCAGGAAGAGTTCACCGAAGATATTGAAAAGATGAACGCTATCGTGCCGACCGATAAGCCCTATTTGAAGATGACGCCCTTTGAAATATGGAAGGTGCGAATTCCCTGGCTGCTGTTGTTGATGGTGTCGGCGACCTTTACCGGCTTGATCCTGAGCAGCTTTGAAGCGGCGCTTGCGGCGCAGATTGCTCTTGTGGCTTATATCCCGATGCTTATGGATACCGGCGGTAACAGCGGCTCTCAGGCTTCGGTCACCGTCATTCGCGGACTTTCGCTCGGCGAAATCGAATTCTGTGACTGGCTGCGGGTGATTTGGAAAGAGCTGCGCGTATCGATTTTGTGCGGAATCACCCTGAGTGCGACGACCTTCCTCAAACTGGTGTTCCTTGACCGTGTGGGGATTGCGGTTTCGGCGGTCGTCTCGCTGACCCTGATCGTCACGGTGGTTATCGCAAAGTTTGTCGGCTGCACTCTCCCGATTCTTTCCAAAAAAATCGGATTCGACCCGGCGGTTATGTCCTCGCCGTTTATCACGACGATCGTCGACGCAATCTCGCTGCTGGTGTATTTCATGATCGCCAAGATTATGCTTGGAATTTGAGTCTAAAAATACCTGACTGGATGGGTACAAACGGAAGCAGAGCGCCGATTTAAATTCTATTCATTACAGTAAAGCCCACGAACAAGTCGTGGGCTTCTTTATATGTTTCAATGGCTTGGTGTGGGCAAGTCAGTCACGCAAAAATCGCTGCGCTTTTTTTCTAATCTCTGCACGATGGCGCATAAATGCGTTTTTTCGCAAATCACAAAGCGGTTGTTTGCTGTTTGTTTGACGCAGCGCCCCGGCGAAAGTTCTTCCTTTTTGTCAAAACCGGCGCTTTTACTTTGAGAAATCGCATAAAAGAAGAAGCGGCGGAAAATTGGTTTTCCGCCGCTTCTTTGTAATCCGGTTTTATTATCTGCCGGATAAATAACAATTGGGGAATATTCGCGCACGCCGCAGCGCACCGTTTACAGGGAATCCAGCATGCCCGCGACTTCGTGCAGATTGTTTGCACGGCACAGACACATCGAAAGAATTTCTTCGTTCGGTTCGATCATGTCCGGTACAACGATTACCCGCATACCGGCCGCGTGACCGGCACGAACGCCGGCATAGGAATCTTCCAGCACAAGACAGTCGGCAGGATTCTGAACACCGAGCAGCTGCGCGCCTTTCAGAAAAAGATCCGGCGCGGGTTTGGCCTGTGCCGCCATACCGTCGTGAACAATTGCATCAAAACGGTCTGCGACGCCGGTTACATTGAGATGATTACGCACATAGCTTTCCAGATTGGAGCTGACGACGGCTTTTTTGATGCCTCGTGCTTCACAGGCATCCAACAGTTCCAGCGCGCCCGGCTTGAGCTGCAGGCGGCCAGACTGGATCGCCTGAAAGAACAGCGGGTGAAACTTTCTGTATAAGTCGGCGCCATCACATCCCGGAAGAAGACGGTCGAGTTTTTGGGTGCAAACGTCCTGGCTTTGCCCAATCAGGGTACAATATTGCTCTCGAGTCAGCTGAAAGCCTTTTTCAGCGGCGAGCTCGCGAAAAATCTCATAGGAAAGGGTTTCGGAATCGACCAGAAGGCCGTCCATATCAAAAAGTACGGCAGAAAGCATTCAGTTGCCCTCCGGATGACCGGAATTCCGATTAATGGCGTGCATGATCCGTTCAACAGCAAAACCAAACGGAATGCATATCGCGGCTTCCAGAACGCCGTTAATGCCGATCATCGAGGCGATAAAGGCAAGCGTAACCTTATCCGTACCGAGGAAGCTCAGGAAGCTGGGGTAGGAGCCGAAAAGGAGGAAAAGCGAGCCCATGAAGAAAATGGTGTTCAGCAGCGCGCCGGAAAGGCTTGCAACGACGTAAGCGGTCTTTGTCAGATTGGTGCGGCGGATGGCAAGAAAGATTACGCCGACAAGATAACCCATCAAAAGACGGGGAATCACGCAGACAATGAAGGTGCGCAGCGGGCTGAGCTGTACAAGGAAAGTGCCAAGCGGCGAACCCATAAAGCATTGAGCAAAGCTGGAAAGACCGAAAACAAGGCCCAGGAAAGCGCCGGAACCCGGTCCCATAACGATTGCGCCGACAATGACCGGAAGGTGCATGAGCGTAATTTCAAGCACACCAACCTTGATATAGCCAAAGGAAGTAAAGGTGAGAAAAAGCAGGATAGCGGTCAGAATGGCAAGCCGTACCAGACGACCGGTTTTTTCACTGCGCAGATTGTCCATGATTTTTTGTTGTTCCTTTCTACTTGAAGGGTATGAAATTCTCTGCCTTTTCGCGGCTGTGACGCGAAAAAATTTTTTCTTCCGAATACAAACGGAAATGTACCCGGATGAAGCCGCCGCATTATAGCACGTTTTTCGGCAAGATTCAATACCCGGACTGATCGGACAGCGAGTCGTCGACCGCTACCCATTCCGCATCAACATCCACAACGGTGTATTCGTCGCGGGTGTTGCGGATGATGACGTTTTTGATGCCGGCGTTGATTACCAGACGCTTGCACATGGCGCAGGAGCTTGCGTTCTTCACATATTCGCCGGTATCCACCTCATATCCTACGAGATAGAGCGTTGCGCCAAGGCTGTCTTTTCGGGCTGCGCTGATGATGGCGTTGGCTTCTGCATGAACCGAGCGGCAGATTTCGTACCGTTCTCCGCGCGGAATGTTCAGCTGCATCCGCCTGCAAAAACCAAGATCCGAGCAGTTTTTGCGGCCGCGGGGTGCGCCTGTGTAACCGGTAGATACAATTTCGTCGTTTTTGACAATGATTGCGCCGAAGTTGCGCCGCAGGCAGGTCCCGCGTTTGCTGACGGTTTCGGCAATATCCAGATAATAGTTGATCTTGTCTCTGCGTGGCATACCCAGTATCTCCTTGTCGATTGGATTGTGCAGTATTCTATTCATGTTATATCTATAATATTACTTTTTAAGCGGCTTGACAAGAAATCGGATCGTGGGGGATATGGACGGGCGTTGTGCATTCTGCGACGGATGTGCTACAATAGGCCCACCAAGACGGAAAAGGAAAGGAGAAGGCTCATGGTTCAGGAAAGCAGAGACGCGCTGCTGCAAGCGGCGCTGGAAGCAAGACAAAACGCCTATTGCCCTTATTCGCACTATATGGTGGGCGCCGCGGTGCTCGGAGAGGACGGAAAAATCTACCGGGGCTGCAATATTGAGAACGTGTCCTATGGCGCAACAGTCTGTGCTGAGCGCACAGCGCTTTTGACCATGGTGGCGGCGGGATGCCGGAAATTTACCGCCATAGCGGTTGCAACCGGAGATGATTTCGACACGGCGCCCTGTATGCTTTGCCGCCAGGTTATGACTGAATTCTGCGCAAGTCTGGATGTCCCGGTTCTGATGACCAGTCCGGACGGCCCGGTTTACACGCACACTTTGCGCGAGATTGCTCCGCTGCCGTTCATGAACTTTGATCCCAATAAGGATTATCATGGCTGAGCGCGGACAAAGAGATGTTTCCGCATCAGGGAAAGGTCTGGCGCCCAAAAAGCTTTTTGGGCAGAATTTTCTGGTGAATTCGGGCATCTGCGAGAAGATAGCCAGTGAATGTGTGCCGGATGCAGAGCGGGGCGTGCTGGAGATCGGCCCCGGAATGGGGGCGCTCACCCGGGAATTGGCTAAACGGGCGAAAAAAGTGGTCGCGGTTGAAATTGACACAGAGCTGATCCCTGTTCTGCAGGAGAATCTCAGGGAATTTGATAACGTAAAAATCATCAATCAGGATGTGCTCAAGACGGACCTGCATGCGATACTGGCAGAGGAATTTTCCGGCATGAAAGTCACGGCGGCCGGAAATCTGCCTTATTACATCACCAGCCCGATCCTGATGCAACTGCTGGAGCAGCGGGTTCCGGTGGAATATATTGTTGCAATGGTGCAAAAAGAGGCGGCCCAGCGTTTCTGTGCCCAGGAAGGCAGCCGGGAAAGCGGCGCGGTCACTCTTGCGATCCGTTATTACAGCGAACCGCGCATCCTTTTCGATGTGTCGCCGGGCAGCTTTTATCCGCCCCCTAAGGTGACCAGCAGCGTGATTCGGCTGGATCTGCGGCAAAGCAACGCAAAGCCGGCGGATGAAAAGAGAATGTTCGCGGTTATCCGCGCGGCCTTTTCTCAGCGCCGCAAAACCGCGGCAAACGCTGTCGCGGCCGGGCTTGGCCTTGACAAAGCGGTCGTCGCCGCCGCCTTGGCTGAGATAGGGTTGGACCCCTCGGTGCGTCCGGAAAAGATGACACTGGCGGATTTTGCGGCGCTCAGCGCGCTTATTTAAACGGGAATTGCTGGGAAAGCTCTCGCGCACAGCGAGAGCTTTTTGATTTGGGATTAAAATCCTGCAATCGCTGAACAGGTTAAGATCGGTACCGGTCAGGACCGCAGGCGGCCGAAATCCGGCCATTAGACTGGCATTTTTCACAAAGTAAAAAATGTCGAAATTGCTGTGCGCCGAGTGGGAAAAATTGCAATGGTGCAAATTTCACATAGCATGGTAAATTTTTTTGTATAAATATGTTGCATTTCCCTTCCTCTTTGTGTAATATAGATATATATCTGGACTTAAAACTATCCAAATGTCAATTGGTAAAAATGACTAAACGATCCTGCGGGGAATCCAATCTTAAAAATCTTTGAAAAAAGGGGAAAGCAAAGATGTCAAACAGGCTGTTTCAGGGGATTGTCTACCAGATGAAGGATGCGGTGGACCGTGTGGTCGGCGTGGTGGACGAAAATGCGGCGGTCATCGCATGCAGCGATCTGACCATGATCGGAAGCGTCCGCGCCGGCGTAATGAATGATACGCCCACCGGAGAGGTGGTCAAGCTGGATGGTTACACCTATCACTATTGCGGACAGGGCAAGCGGGCGGAGTACGCTGTTTTTGTCGGCGGCACTGATGAGGCGGCAATGCGCTATGCGGCGATGGCTGCGGTCGCTTTACAAAATGTCAAGCAGTATTTTGATGAGAAGTATGACCGGGTCAACTTTATCAAGAATGTTGTTCTGGACAATATCCTGCCCGGCGACGTTTATGCAAAGGCGCGCGAGCTGCACTTCTCTTCGGATGTGATCAGGGTCGTGCTGCTGGTCCGCATCGTTTCCGGAAACGAGATTTCCGCGCTGGACATCATTTCCGAGCTTTTCCCTGACAAGCAAAAGGACTTTGTCTTTAATATCAGCGAGACCGATACGGTTATCGTTAAGGAAATTCGTCAGGGCATCGACCTGCGCGACGTGGAAAAGCTGGCGGGTTCGATTGTGGATATTCTGGAAAGCGAGCATTATATCAAGGCAGTTGTCGGCATCGGCACAACGGTGACCGGGATAAAAGAGCTGGCAACCTCCTTTAAGGAAGCGCAGGTTGCGCTGGAGGTTGGCAAGGTTTTCGATACCGAACACTCGATCATCACTTACGACAACCTTGGCATTGCCCGGTTGATTTATCAGCTGCCGACAACCCTTTGCGAGATGTTCCTCAAAGAGGTATTCAAAAAGGGATCGATCGACTCGCTTGATCAGGAGACGCTGTTTACCATTCAGCGGTTCTTTGAAAACAACCTGAATGTTTCCGAGACCTCCCGCGGACTGTTTGTTCACCGCAACACGCTGGTTTACCGGCTTGAAAAAATCAAAAAGCTCACAGGCCTGGATCTGCGTGAGTTTGATCATGCCATCGTGTTTAAAGTTGCGCTGATGGTTCGCAAATATCTTGATTCCAATCCCACAAAGTATTAATTTTCCAGCAACAATCGGGCGTCTGCGCGCCACTTATCTTTATGGGAAGCGCGGTGCGCCCGACTTTCATTCGCCGGGTTGACAAAATGGTCTATTGATAGTAGACTTTAGGCGTTTTATCGCCGAATGTCATTCAGGCCTCTACTCAGTATAGGAGCAATGTTAGTCTATGATTGAATTCAAGGGCGTTACAAAAGTATATCCCAACGGCACGGTTGCGCTCGACGACGTCGATTTGTTTATCGGCAAAGGGGAATTTGTTTTTATTCTCGGTCATTCCGGGGCGGGAAAAAGCACCCTGCTCAAGCTTGTGCTGCGCGAAGAAGCAGCGACAAGCGGGGAAATCGTGGTTGCCGATTACCACCTGAATGAGATCCGAAATCGGGACATCCCCTATCTGCGCCGGAATCTGGGCGTGGTGTTTCAGGATTTCCGCCTGATCCCGACCATGACGGCGTATGAGAACGTCGCGTTCGCCATGCATGTCACCAATATCCCCAAAAAGGAGATCCGCAAACGGGTGCCCTACATTCTGCACCTCGTCGGCCTGACTGACAAAGCGAAGGTGTATCCAACCGAGTTGTCGGGCGGCGAGCAGCAGCGTGTTGCGCTGGCGCGTGCGCTGGTGCACAACCCGCCGATTATCATTGCGGACGAGCCGACCGGAAACATTGACCCTGAGCTGAGCTACGAAATCATGGAGCTTCTTACCGAAATCAACAAACTGGGCACGACGGTTGTTGTTGTTACCCACGAACAGGACATGGTTGCGGATTTCCACCGCCGTACAATTAAGCTGGAACACGGCAGGATTGTGGCAGATACCAGAAAGGCGGTGTTCAGATGAACAGCGGAAGTTTTGGCTATCTTGTTCGCCAGGGCATCAACGGTACCTGGCTCAACCGGGTTATGTCTCTGGCATCCATCGGCATTTTGACTGCCTGCCTGATTATTCTCGGCGGAGTCGGCCTTTTGTCGGTTAACGTGCGGGACATCTTCATTGCGATGGAAAATCAGACTGAGGTCGCGATTTATATTGAGGATGATGCGACACAGGCGCAGATCACCGTGCTCGGAGAACAAATCAAGGCGCTGGACGGGGTTAATGAAATAACCTTTATCTCCAAGGAAGAGGGCCTTGAGGAGGCCAAGGGGATGCTGGACGGAGAAGGCTACCTCCTGGATGGCCTGGATGACGACAATCCCATTCCCGCGTCCTACCGGATTACGCTGACCGATCAAAGCAAAATGGTGGAGATCCAGAACGCAATCCAGAAGATGGAAAAGGTTGAGTCTGTTGTTGCGCCGACAAGTCTTGCCGAAACACTGACCGGCATTGAGCGGACTCTGACCATTCTGGGCGGGATCATTATCGGCATCCTGCTGATCGCCTCTCTGGTTGTCATCAACAACACCATTAAATTGACCGTCTTTGCGCGCCGCCGCGAAATCAATATCATGAAATACGTCGGCGCAACCAACGGCTTTATTCGTCTGCCTTTTATTGTGGAGGGCTTGACGATAGGGATTATCTCGGCGATTCTGGCTTTTGGCGTTCTCGCAGCGGTTTCCCAAAGCCTGGGCGGCATGCTGTCCAGCTCGGTGATCCCGGCAATCAGTTCGTTGGAGATTATTTCTTTTTGGGATGTATGGTATTGGGTGGCCGGCGCATTTGTGGTAAGCGGGATGCTGATTGGCACATTCGGCAGCTCCATGGCTATGCGCAAACACCTTCAGGTATGATCGAACTGTAAAAAAGATTGGAACCCATGTTTCGGCACTCACAGAAAGGCAAAGAGATGATAAAAACCAGGAACAGAAAACATTCCAAAAAGCTGCTGTCGCTGCTTATGCTGCTGACACTTTTGTTTACCATGTTGCCGACGGCGGCTTTTGCCGAAGCGACTGAGGAAGAAAAGCTGGCTGCGCAGCAAAAACGCGATGAGCTCCAGCAGCAGCTCAGAGAAATCGAGGAGCGGCTTTCTGCAATTAAGGATGATGTAGAGCGCGCCGAGGAAAAGGCGAACTCTTATGCCGACCGCAAATGGATTGTGACGCAGCAGATTGATGCAATCCAGGAGAGCATAACCTTAAAAGAAGAGGAATTGAAACTGCGGCAGCAGGAACTGGACGAGAAAAAAGCAGCCCAGCAGGAAAATTACGAGCTTTTCAAACAGCGCTTGCGCGCGATATATATGACCAATGATACCAGTGCATTGTCCACCCTGCTTGGTGCTTCCAGTTTTTCAGAGTTCCTGGTGCGTGCCGAGGTGATGCGGCAGGTCTCCGAGCACGATACGCAGCTGATTGAGCAGCTTAAGAAAGAGCAGGAGGAGATCGAAGCGGCGCAGAAGGTGATCGAGGAAGAGCTGGCCTCTCTGGAAGAGGACAAGGAAGCGCTTGCCGTAAAGCAATCCGAACTTGCAGCGCTGCTGCAGGAGGCAAACAGTGAGCTTTCTACGGCGGAAGCACTGGAAGAGGTCACTCAAGAAGAATACGATAAAATTAATGCAGCCTTCAAGCAGGCGGATGCTGAGCTGGACGCGATCATGGGTACCGGCAGCGACACGATTTACGGCACCGGAGAATATGGATGGCCCGTCCCCGGCTTTACATATATCTCGTCCGGATTCGGGTGGCGCACGCTTTATGGCCAGCCCAATTTCCATGGCGGTATTGACATTGCCGGAAGCGGCATATACGGAACGCCGGTTGTCGCTTCCGACTCCGGCACGGTTGTCCGTGCACTGTATTATACGACCGGGTACGGCTATCATGTCATGATCGACCATGGCGGCAACAACTGGACGGTTTATGGACACCTGAGCAGCATTGCGGTCAGCTATGGCCAATATGTCAGCAAGGGCGAGATGGTCGGCAGAGTCGGCAGTACCGGGAATTCCACCGGCCCGCACCTGCACTTTGAGATCCGTCTTAACGGTACGAAAGTTAACCCGCTGCTTTATCTCTGATAGGTAAGCGGCTTTAGTGAAAAATGCCTTGCGGCTTCGGTACCGCTGGGCATTTTCGCGCCTTCCGATAATCCCGAAACGAAACGGCGGCCTGCATTTGCCGGCACGCTTTCCAGATAAGGGAGAAGAAATATGAACAAAAAAATCTCCATCGGCATTGCGACTTCTCTAATACTGGTTGCGGTGACGATAACGTTTACAGCCACCATGATCTTTTCCATGCGTTTGTTTGACAGCAAGGTGAGCAGCGCCACCGAGCGTGCGCAGATGTATGAAAAGATTTCGGAAATCGATAACATCGTCCGGCAGAACTATTATGGCACAATTGACGATGCGGTTATTTCGGATTCACTTTCCCGCGGAATGGTTGCCGGCTTGGACGACCCCTATTCCAGCTATCTGACTTCGGAAGAGATTGCGGCCAGAAACGCGGAAATGCAGGGCTCGACAGTAAGCACCGGACTCAGCCTTGAAAAAAACACGAATGGATACGCGGTCATCAACAATGTTGCGCCGGAATCTCCTGCGGCAAAAATGGAAATGCAGGTTGGAGATATCATCACGAAGGTCAACGAAGAAGACGTTCTGGCCATTGGATATGAAAAAGCAGCTTCCAGCATCCTGAATTGTACAGAGGGCACACAGATCACTCTCACGTACAACCGTGCCGGTGAAGAGCATTCGGTTGATATCATACCCACTGCGGTCGAAGTGACGACGGTTATTCACAGCCAGATTGATGACATTTATTTTATTCGAGTCGATAGAATTACCGATCTTACCTTAAATCAATTCAAAAGCGCGATTGTCGCAGCACAGGAAGCGGAAAACGTGAAGGGGATTGTCATTGATCTTCGCGATTTGTTTGGCGGGTATGACATCTCTATTGTCGCCGGTATGCTGGACAGAATGCTGCCGACCGGTACGATTGTCAGCGGTGTTTATAAGGACGGCGAAAATAAGGTGCTGTACACTTCGGACGAGGAATCGGTCAATATGCCGGTTGCCGTTCTGGTTAACGAATTTACCTCCGGCTTTTCCGAGCTGTTTGCGGCGGTCATGGGAGAAGCGGATAACTGCACGCTGGTCGGAACAACAACGGATGGAATGGGCACTCTTCAGCAGCTCATCAAACTGACCGATGGAAGCGGCGTTAATGTAACGGTTGCGGAACTTCGCACCCCCTCCGGCGAAAGCTATAATGAGACCGGTGTTGCACCGGATTATACCGTGAATGTTCCGGAATCTTTTATTCGCCTAGCGACGCCGACAGAGCAGGATGATCCGCAGTATGCGAAAGCGGCAGAGATTATTCGCGCTGCGGCGCAGTGATCCTGCAGGTTAATCAAATGACAGGACAGCCCGCCGTGCGGACTGTCCTGTTTTTGGATCATATATTTTTCCGTTTATCTGCAAGGAGGCGAAAAAGGCGAAATATCGAGCTTTATCTTATATATACTTTTAGATAAAGCGAATACATGGTTTGCAGATTGTTTAAAGGCGGGTCTTTTGATCAAACTTTGTTTGTGCAAAAGGGGTCGGGCCGAAGCGGCTGCGAAAAAGAATTACTTGACACGGATTGAATGAAGACCTATAATATATGCTTGAAGATTTATCAGGCAGAAAGTGAGCGTTAATCATGAGCAAAGAAGCCTTGATGAGCAAAAACAAGCTTCGTGAGTATGAGCAGGAGCTTGAATATCTCAAAACAACCAAACGCAAAGAGATTGCCGAAGTCATTAAAGAAGCCAGATCTCACGGCGATCTTTCTGAAAATAGCGAATATGATGAGGCAAAGAATACCCAGGCGCTGATGGAAAGCCGCATCGCGGAAATTGAGAGTATTCTCCAGAACGCCAAGGTAATCGACGAGGACGAATTGTCGACTGAGCATGTCGGCATCGGGTGCACAATTAAGGTCAAAGACCTTGAATTTGAGGAGGTTGAGGACTTCGCGCTGGTCAGCTCGGG
>CALWZE010000059.1 GCA_944385925.1 uncultured Clostridia bacterium | reverse complement strand
AAGCCCATGGCATCAGTATTTGATGTCATGGGCTTTTTTGGAGCGGATGACGGGAATCGAACCCGTCAGTATATCAGTAAAATGGCCGAAAATACGCGATCTATTTGCGATTGTGTTGCATTTTGTGTTGCATAATTATTTTTTAGGAGAGATTAATCCAATAAAATGGGCTTCGGCAATTTGGTCGAATTCAGATTGCTTATCTCCCATTGCATGGCGGTATACACGCTTCAATGTGCTGTCCGTCTTCCAGCCGCCGCGCTGCATGATATAAGCATCCGGCACGCCGAGCGCATGTAGGATGGACGCCTGATAATGGCGAAGATCGTGAAAGCGCATGTCAGGAAGCCCGGCAAGCGCAAGCGCTTTCTTGAATCGTTTGTAAATTTGGTTTGGGTTCATACCAAGCGGCTTAATTCTTGGCATAATTTCCGCCGGAAGGCTGACAGTTCTGTAACCTGCAACGGATTTCGGCACCTTTATGACCCATTCCCCTTTTTGGGACTGCACCATAGCCTTTCCCACGGTTACCGTGCAGGCGCCGCGGTCAATGTCGCTCTCAGTCAACGCGCAGACCTCCGATCTGCGCAGGCTTCCGAATGCCGCAAGCAGAATGGCGCTGTCAATTGGGGTATCTTTCACAGCAGCAACTAGGGCGGCGATTTCTGCATCTGTAGGAACATGAATTGTAGGGGGGATAGGCTGTGGCAATGTTGTCGTAAGTCTTATATCCGGCGCATATGCACGCAGCACCGCAGACAGCAGTCCATGGACATTTCGGCAAGATTTAGGGGAATGATATGCTGCATATTCATTTATGCAGTCTTGAACTAATTCCGGGCTTATGTCTGATAAGTTCTTTGACATGAGATCAGGTAAATCTCGCTGGCGATGCTGTTTATAATCCAATATAGTCCGGGGAGATAGCACATTCGTTTTAGAAGCGATATAGCGGTCATACGCTTCGCCCAGCGTCATGTCCTCAACGCGCTGCGGCTGCTTTCGTGCGGACCACTCCGCCGCCAGCAGCTCGGCATCCTTTTTGGTGTCCGCAGTAAAGGACTTGTATACACGCTTCTTGTCTTGCATCCCCGCATATACCAGCACTCGCCATTTGCCCGACGGCAATTTCCGCGCGGTTGCCATAATCGGTTCACTCCATTTTTAAAATATGATTCTTAAAAAAGCCGCTGGGGTCAGGGATTCCAGCGGCTTTTTTTATTTTCTGCGATTACTGGCCGAGTTCCTCGGTGTTGGCGCTGTCAAGCACTTCGCCGGTCGCCGCGTCAACAACATTCACAACCACAGGGGTATCGGACGTTCCGTTGAAGGCCTGATACATGAGTCCCTGAATCTCAAACGAAAGGATTGCAAATACGCCATACATTTCATCATATTCGGCAGAATCCACCGACAAGGTAATTTCGGTGCAATCGTCATTGACTTCCAGCCCTTTCAAACATGAGACGCTTTCCTGCATCTCCGGCAGAGAATCTAATATTGTCTGGCGCATCTCGGCCATCATGTCGGCATGATCCGCCTTGGAAACGGTAAAGGTAAGTGAACCGTCCTCGTTTACCGTGAAATCCTTAATACGGCTGTCCATGTCCTCCGCGGTCAGACTTTCGGCGCTGAAACTTTCATCCAGCTCTGAAAAGAATTCAAAAAAGCTGGCGGGAATTGTAATTTCAACGTTGAGCAGCCCCTCATCGACCTCAATCTCATCACCCGTATCGGCGCCGGAATCGGGCGAGGGTGAATCGGTCTCTGCAGAAGACCCGCAGGCCGCAAGTGAAAAAGCCATTGCCAATGCAAGAAGAATCGCCAGGAATTTTTTCATTTTAGTTTTCCTCCATCATTTACTAGCTTCTATTTCATCAATTGCGACGGGTTCATCGCCGTAAAAATGATCGAGCTTTATGTGACGCAGCTCATGTTCCGCGGCCGCTCGCTGAACCTCCGGGCGCAAGGCAGCTCCCGCAGAGCGGCTTTTTCTGCGCGGTTTCTCACCAGCGCGGCAAAGCTTATCTGTCGACATCCATTTTATCGATCGAGTTACTCATCCTCATCTTCATCATCATCGCCAGATGTATCCTCCGGATTATCGGAGACACGAGTAATGGACAGGCTTTGACGATACTGTTCCGCCAACACGGTTCGTTTGAACTCTGCGGTAGGGGCAATATCCTGCACGAGCTTTTCCACGTCATCCAGGGATACGCGGAAAAACTCTTTTCGGAGATTGACCTTATTCACACGCTGGTCGTTCAGAATGTGGTGCAGTTGGTTTTCCAGGCTGACAGCATCATCCGAGAAGATCATAGAATGGACGTCAAACGGGAAAGGAACACTCGCATTACCCAGTTCATCGATGCGGTCCATCGGTTCCAGACGGCGCGTCATGCCAATTTTGAAAACATCCTCACCGAAAGAACCGATATTACTGATGACATAAACATTCCCAGCCTTGCCGTTCTGTAGCTGGACGATTTTTTCTCGCTGCTCGGCAACAGCACTAAGCTGCCGCTGCAGTTCTTCAATGCGGGCTTGCAGAAGTTTGGTCTTTTCATCGTCGGCAGATTGTTCCAGCTGGGAAGACAGCTGACCGATCTGGTCTTGGAATTTGCTCTCTTCCTTTTCAATCTGTTTGCGCTGGCGTTCCAGCTCCTTACGCTCTTCCGCCTCCTGGCGCATCTGCTCCCGGATTGCGCGCTGTTCCTCGCGGGCACGCTCCTTCTGGACATAGTATTCGTATTCGATTTTGACTGCTTCCTGGAAATAGTAGTCCAGTTCACCAATGAATTTTTTGACGGTGGGAGCAATGCTCTGGTTGCCGTCCGTTGCGATAACATAGTATTTATTGGTGATCGTCTTAATGGAGTCGATAGCATCATTCAGCTTTCCGTAGCTAATACTATGCAGCACGTTCTGCAGTTCTGCCGAGAGAGCAATGACCATCAAACGATAGATGGTGATGTTGGCTTTGGTTGTGTAGCGGCCTTTGTATTTCTCAAAAGTGGCCTGGATATTCTTTTCGTTTTGGCGGTAGCGTTTGCGCAGATCGCGCATAGACAGGCACTGCAGTTCCAAGGTGATGGTAGGGGAAAGCAGTTCTTCTGTCTCGGAAATGATCTTGTCGACGTTGGAATCGGTAACCGAAAGATCGAAAAGTTCCCCGGCATGCTGAATTGCCTTGATCAGTTCACGGCAACGGAGAAGCTTTCGCTCTGCGGATGCGGTACTCTTTTCCGATTTTTCCTGCTTATCGGTCAATTCGTGGAGATGCGAGGTTTCCCTATCAACATCCTCTTTGAGTTGGCTCAGTCTGGCCAGCAAAGCGCTTTCTTTGTTCTTGGATTCCATAAGAGCGGCGTCAATCGCTTCCGCCTTAATCTTATTATAAAGAGTTTCCTGGTCAGAAAGCTCAGATTTGAGGCGATCGATTTCTTTTTGGATGTGTGCCTGTTCCTCTTCCATACGGATTGTAGAGGCACAATTATCGCATACTCCATTGGTCAATTTCAAAAAGAGGCCTTTTCGTCCGCAACGATTACATTTTGCCATGTTTTTCCTCCCCAAATTCACCGCCGAAGCGGGTATTTCTATAGGTTTCTATAAAATCTCAAAATTTTTACTGGCCTCCAGTTCGCTTATAACCACCGGATCGTCATCGTAAAAATGATCGAGTTTTATGTGGCGCAGCTCATGTTCCGCGGCCGCTCGCTGCATCTCCGGGCACAAGGCGTCATTGATCAATACAACAAAGTCATCGTCCGGCGCGGCGATGGTGACGCCGCGCACCTTTCCAGGCATATAGATTCTGCGAATGAATATGCGGTTCATCGTATCACTTCCCAAGAGCAGCTTCAATAATGCGCACCGCGCGCTCGACGTCCTCTTTAGTGGCCCCTTTGGTCAGGCTGAAAAGCATACGCATTTCCGGGCGCGTTTTCAGCTCTTCCAGATATTCCGTCAGCTCCTCGTCCCCGTTGACAAGGAGCTGTTCTTTTTCGCTTCCATTTTCGTTTCCAAGCAGCTGTTCAACAGAAATTCCTAAATAATCTGCAATTGCAACCGCTCTGTCGGCTTTCAGCGTGGTTGCTCTGCCTTTACGAAGCTCTGTAAGAGTGCTTCGGCTAATCCCTAAATCATCACACATCTTACTGCCTTTAATTCCAAGCTCTTTAAGACGTGCATCAATAATATCTGACACTTTACCCATGAATAATACCTCGAATTTGTGCAATACAACAAAATACATAATTTTGTATTAATTGCATTGACTGATACAAATTTTTGTATTATCATTGTGTCAGACAATACAAAAAAATGTATTTTATGAACTCTCGCACCTTCATAATAATACAATAAATTGTACAAGTCAACATAATGAGAACAGAAAGGAGGCTTTTCGGCAGAATGGCAGAATATACGCCATTTGGATTAGCAGTAAAAACTAAATTATTAGACCCTCCGAGAACTCAGGAGTGGCTTGCTGCTGAAATTAACAAGGATACTGGAATGAGCGTGGATGGTCCATATATAAGCAAAATACTAAAAGGAGTAAGAAAGTCTGAGCGGGTAACTGAAAGCATCTGCCGGATTCTGGACATTCCAAACCCGGCCAAATAAAAAAGCCAGGTCATTGGAGATGCCTTGGCCAAATGAATCAAATCAGTCGAACTTGAGCTGATACAGGGGGGTATCTATGAGAAAGTTCATCAGAGAAAACTGGAAAACCATTGCTGTAGCTGCGGTAACAACCATTGTATACCGTCTACTGTCAGGTTCGTGAGGCGATACATACAATGCGGGAAATCAAAGAACTGTGGCGCAGCTTCAGCCGCGAAGAACGGATGCAGGTGATCCGGGCGGTGCCGGTCGGTCTATTGGTGATGGCAGCCTTTATCATCCTGCCGGCAATTTTTTTTTGACAAAGGAGGAACCATGGAATGCCGCGATTAAGAGAGACGGAGCCTGCCCGCATCCGAGCGGACTGGAAAGCGCTTGTTGGCTACCGGCGGGGGATGCTCAGGATAGGCACGCTGGACGAGCTTGCAAAGCGGCTGCACTGCAACCGCAACACTGCCGCAGCGTGGAGCCGCGACCCGCTGAAAATCAGGCTTGGCGACCTGGTTCGGATGTGCGCGGTGTTGGGGATCGGGTTGGATGAAGTGACGGCGCTTATCGAAGGGAAAGGCAAAAGCTAGGAGCAGAAAGGAAAAATCTCATGGATTTTTGGAATGAACTGACGTTCCCCGAAAAGGCAGAAGTGATTGTTTCTGCGCTGGGCGGGCTGTTTGTCATGTGACTTTTTGTGTGCGCAATGCTGATCGTGTGGTGATTTTATGCAGATGGACGATTATTGCAGCAACGGAAAAAACTGCCTGACCTGTAAATATGAAGATTGTATATTCGATCGTATAACTTGCGCGGATATTGCGGAATCAATGGACAGGGATCGCGAAACGCGCCTCGAAAACATGGATGCCAAACAACGCAGGATCGCAGCCCAGAAGCGCGAGTACCGCGAAGCCAACCGGGAGAAGATCGCAGACTATCAGCGCGAGTATTATCAACGAACAAAGCGGAAAAACGTCTTAGCAGAAGATAATCAAGCAAAGGAGAAACCATGAAAAACACAGCACAAACCAACGTCGAAAACCTGATCGAATCGTTCCTCCAAATTGAGGAAAAATGCCGCAAGACGGGGATGAATCCCGTCATGGACGATCGGAAGGTGTATGCGATTAAGGAGCACGAGGGTTTGATCTATGTTTCGGACGGAAAACGCTGGGCAGAAAGGGTGTGCCTGGTGCGCAATATAGACGTGTACAGCGATGAGCTTGTATCCATCTACTATTATTTGCGCAATCTGCCGGTCTTCCCTCAAAAAATGGTCTATGACGCCGGAATGCGCGGGATCGCCGGGCCTGAGCTGCTGGATTATTTTGAAGTAGGCGAGACGGTAGTATTTGACCACAGGGTCAAGGACAAGCTGGGCAGGTCAGCGCGCACGGTTTTCCGGGGGTGACCCCCATGTACCGGATCACCCACAACAACACAAGGGGATACCGGCAGACGCTGGACGAAGCCTTTGCGGCCGAAAAAGAGCGGTTGGGACCCGGCAAGCACCTCATGCTTGCGAGTTACTGCGACGTCAACGCGCAGAATCACGAGCGGTTTGTTTCGGTGTACTATACCCCGTCGGCGGACAGGTACGACATGTTTGCGATAGAGGGCTGCGAACAGCCGAAATAAACGTTTTGCAATCAATTGGAAAGGGGGAGCGGGTTTGACCAGGGCAGAGCGTCAAAAGCTGCGCAAAGAACAGCACACAAACAGCAAAAAACCGGTAAGGGTCCAGCGCGGCGCCTTGATCGAATACAACTATGTACACGGGTATTATCTGAGCCTCAGAGACCCCGAGGTCAGAAGCGCATATGAGCAATGGAAAACCGCCAAAGGCATACCGCAGTGGTGTCCGTTATCGGATCAGCAGCGCCGGGATTTCGAGCGGGATTATATGAGAAGCAAAGGAAAAGCCGCCACAGTCTGACACACTGCGGCGGCTGTCGTCTAACACAAAAAATGGTAGACACAAAATCCACATACATAGTCTACCACAAAGCGCGTAAAAAATCAAATTTCGCCCGGCCGAAAGGCCGTTTGCGGCCTTGTATAGCGTATTAAATTTACAGCCTGACAAGGCCGGGAACAAAGGGGAGACTATGAGCAAAAAGACATATATACGAGAGATCAAAACGGTCAGCACAGACCGCTATATGGAGGTCGATCTGTTCAGGATCACCGAGCGGCAGCATAAAGCAAAACGAGCCGGGAAAAGCCGGCCGTCTTCGCCGGTGCAGGACAACCTCAACCAGCGCCGCGCGGCGAGGAAGCGATTGCAGCTGATGAACGCAAATTTCTGCGAAGGGGAAAGCTTCCACCTGTCGCTGACATACAGCCCGGAAATGCTGCCGCAAAACGACGGGCAGGCAAAAGCGGACCGGGTCAATTACCTGCGCCGGGTGGCGCGGGAATGCCGCCGCCGGGGAATGCCGCCGCCAAAGGTCATGGGGGTGACGGCGGGCGCGCCGGGAAAGCCGCGATACCACCACCATATGGTGATTGCCTGCGGGCTGCCCCGCGAACTGCTGGAAGACATGTGGCGCAAAGGCTCGGCGCTGCCGGATGAGCGGCCGGAGGAGAGGCGCAGACGGGCGAAGCTCTGGACGCCGGGCGTGCCGTGCGCCGGTGAAAAAATCGGACGGGCAAACGCCGACCGGGCGCAGCCGGAGCATGAAAGCCTAGCGCAGCTGTGCCGGTACTTTGAGAGCCAGCCATGCCGGAAATGGTTCCAGTCCCGCGGGCTCAAAGAGCCGGTTATTCGGCGCCCGAGCGACCGGAAATTCACGCCGAACAAACTGGACAGGGCCTGCAAGGACGGTCGGGTATACGACCGGGAATTCTGGCGAAAGCACTATCCGGGCTATGAGCTGGCAGAGGACCCGGATGTGCGGTATGACGATCTCAACGGCTGGATGGTGACCCTGCGGCTGTACAGGCCGTGGGCGAACAAAAGGAGGGACTGACCTCATGGGACTGAGCGGGAAAGACCTTGCGCGGCTCGGGCCGGCGGCGCGCCGTCAGATCATGCAGGCACTGCATGAACCGGCAGGAAAAAGAGCAGGGCGAACCGCCGCGGCGGCGCCGGTGTTTGACAGCGAGCTGGAACGGGCGTATTACGAGCGGTTTATTTTCCCGTTTCTCATGACGGGAGAAATCCAAAAGGTGGAGACGCACAAAGAATTTCTGCTGCTGCCGGCCGGGGAATACTGCGGCGTTAAGCTCCCGGCGGCGCACTATACCGTCGATTTCCTTGTGACCTACAAGAGCGGGACGGTCGAGGCCGTGGAAGTGAAGCACCGAACGATCCGAAAACTGCAAAGGGATTACATCTACCGGCGCAGGCTCTTTATCGACCTGATCGCAAGGCCGCAGGGGTGGAAGTTCCGGGAGTACATACCAGAATAAAAAAAGGAGACGCAAATCCATGGAATTTTTAGAAAAAGCACTGCAAAAAATCCAAGAACAGAGAAAGAAAACCCCAAAAGGAATGAAAGCGCGCGCGGTTTTGCCGGCTGTCGCCGACGCCCTGGCAGTATTTGCCGGACAGGATGAAGAATTTGCGCAGGCCATTGTTCAGTCGGACAAGACGCTCGCGGATTGCTGCGAGGAGATCACCAAAGATATAGGCCAGAGCTGCAGCGACCTTGAGATATACCGCAGAGCAGTCGCAGCCTATTTTCCGGGCGCCGGGATAGACATGCAGATGACCATCAATCTGTGCGCTTCCGTGGACGGAGAAAGCGGGCAGCACACTGCCGGCGCGGATCATTCCGACGCTGTGGGCAGAAACAAAGCTGCCATCGTGCTCGACCTTACGGATTTTCTGTAAAGGGGGGAAAAGCGGATGAAATGCAATATTGACCCGGAAGAGGCAAAAAAGCTGATCGACGCGGCCCCGACCTATACACAGGAACAGGAATGGGCGATCGCGCATGTTTTTACGCAATATCTGTTCGTCGAGCCGCTGGATGAGCAGGACCCCTTTGCGCTCGGATATGGAATAAAGGGAAAGCGGTTTTTCTGCACAAGCTGCCGGGAGTCCTTCGGGGTGAGCAAACGGCATACCGGCCCGGAAAAGGAACTGCTCAAAAAGACGCACGGGCAGACCGTCATCTGCCCGAGGTGCGGGGAAAGGGTGACCTTGCTTGTTAAGGGCAGATACAGAACGGGAAGAAGCCTGGATGAAAGCCGGAATATCGTCGTGTTCCGCAATACAGAACACGGACTGTTCGCCAGCGCGGCGCACGCCTACGTCACGTATGAGGGCGGAGGATACGGCATTGAGGAAGAGCCGACCCTGATCATCAACGAGCGGGCATTCTATCTGTTTCGGCTGGGAGCGTGCGCAATGTGGAAAAACCGGGGCGGCTATTGGTTTTGCGGAGGATACGAGCCGCCGAGATGGGAGATGAGCAAAAATGTAATAGAGCCTTTTGCGGTGCAACCGGCAAGGGGATATAGCGACGGATATGACGGCGGCTATTATGTTTTCGGACTGGATGAGCTGGATAACTCGGACGTCCGCTACAACGCTTTCCGCGATTATTGCGGCATGGATTTGACGGATGGGGAGTACATCCGCAAGCTGCTCACCTATCTCGGCGAGTATACCGGCCGGCCGCAGCTTGAAATGATCAGCCGCTTGAAGCTTTTCGATATTGTGGAAGATCTCATTTACAGGCATAAAACAAACGCCCGGACGATTAACTGGAAAGCGCGTTGCCCGAGCGATCTGCTTAAACTGGACAAGGCCGAGACGCGCGTGTTTTTGAAAATGGGCGGGACTTTGGATGACCTGCGGGAATATCAGCAGGAACGCAGGGCGGGAAATCCGGTTTCCCTGTCTGAAAGTCTGAAAATGACCGAGAGCTGCGGAGGGATCGAGAATAAAAAAACAGCGAGGGAATTTGCCGAAAGACACGGCTTTGAACTGAAGACGCTGTGCAATTACTTTACCCGGACGGCGGAAAAAACAAAACGAAGAAACGCGCACGTTTTCGGGATGTGGAAGGATTATATAGACGCGGCGCAGTCCTGCGGACTGGATCTGCGCGTGCAGACCGTTGCAATGCCAAAGGATATGATCGGGCAGCACGACCGGATCACCGCGCAGGCGAGGTATTTGAGCAACCGGGAAAAGATCGAGGCGTACCAAAAAAATCGGCTTCCAGCGCTGCGGAAAAAATATATGTTCGAGATGGACGGGCTGATGATCGTCGTGCCGCAGGACGATGAGGAGATCATCCGGGAGGGAAAAGCGCTCAGGCATTGTGTCGGCGGCTATGCCGAACGCCATCTGAGCGGAAAAACGGACATACTTTTCCTGCGCAGCACAGAAGAGCCGAACACACCCCTGTACACAATAGAGATGCGCGAGGGAAAACTCATCCAGGCGCACGGATACAAAAATGAAAGGAAGGACGAAAACGGTTATTCAGTCCCCTCGCCTTTTGACGCCTGCGGCGATTTTCTGGAGATCTGGACCAGGTGGGTCGCCCAGGGCAGCCCGCGGACGCCGCAGGGAAAGCCGATCGTGCAGAAGACACCCGGCAAACCGGACAAAAAAAGCGAGGGAGCTGCCTGAAACTGAAATTGCAATCAATTGGAAAAAAGGAGAATCACTATGGCGGAAAATATGATCCAGCATATCGCGCAGGAACAGGAAAAAAAGATTGCGCTGCATGAGCAGGCGATGCGGCTTCATATGCAGATACAGAACAGCGCGTCCCTTGCCGCAGAGGCGATCGTGGATTTTGCGAGCGGGCTCAAGCAGATGCGGGACTCGCGGCTCTACGAGCAGCTGGGCTTTGAAAGCTTTGCGGATTATACCGAAAGGGCTGTAGGGATAAAGCAGAGCATGGCTTACAACTGGATCAGGGTGCTCGAAAACCTGACTCCGTCGATGATCGAGAAAAATGCGGTCATCGGGATCACAAAGCTGCAGCTGCTTACCCAGGTGCCGCCGCAGGAGCGGGAAGATTTTGCCGAAAATCACGACCTTGAGGAGATGACGGTCGCACAGCTGAAAGAGGAACTGAAAAAATACAAGGATCAGAGCGAGCAGCTCTCCCTTTTGCAGGAAGAGCTTGAAATCGAGAAAGAACGGGCAGGATCGCCGGGCGCAGACGAGGCCGAGCTGCGCGAAGAAATCGAAAAGGAATACCTGGCCCGTCTGGAGGAAAGCCGGCAGGAGCTTGATAAAGCAAAGGACGAGGCGGCAAAGCTGCGCAAGGAATCCCAAAAAGCGAAGGCCGAGACCGAGCGGGAAATCAGCAGAAGGGTGGAAGAATCCAGAAAGGAGATCGCCGAGCAGGCAAAAAAATCTGCCGAAGCCGAGGCGGAAGAGAAGATAAAGGCCGCAAAGGCACAAGCAGCAGAAGAAATCAAAAGGAGCCTCGATAAGATCGAGCGGGAAAAGGCAGAGGCAATCGAGCGGGCGAACGCGCTGGAAAAACAGCTCAAAATCTCCGCGGACCCGGTAATGACGGAGTTTGGGTATTATTTCCAGGCGGCGCAGGAGCAGCTCAACAAGCTGGTAGAGCTCGCCGCCCGCGCCCAGGCCGAAAACAGGAAGAAGCTTGCAGCGGCGATCCGCGCGCTGCTCAACAAAACCGCCGAGGTGTTAGGAAATGAAAATTAAAGCAATAGCCGCCATGTGCAAAAGGAATAAACGGATTTACCTGTTTGACCAGATTTCCGAAGACGGATTGACCCAGTGGATAGGAGACGGAAGCTGCATATACCCGCTTTACAACCTGCCGGAGCTGGATATCGACGGGATATGCACCATGTTCGATATCCCGGAGAAAGACAAGGACAAAATCCTGTTTAATCGCTCGCAGGCGTCCCCGATGATCTCCTTCGCCGATATTGAAGAGACAGAGAGCGCCATTTCACCGCTGGAACCGGCGTTTTCAGCCGGCGGGGCCATAGTTCAGCCATATCAATCGCGCCGGGGGATATTGTTCCTGAACGCGGCCAGCCTCAAACCGTTAGGGGATTCGCTCGACTATCTGGAATTATACGAGCGGGAGACGGACGACGGGCTTTTGTACATAGCCGCAAAAACAGGGATGATTTTACAGGGGATCATCCTGCCGGAAAGGATTGAAGCCAGGGAATTTCTGAAAAAGCTGCGGGTGATTGCCGAGCTGATGGAAGCGCAGGAACGGGCGGAAAGCTTTTCCGGTGCCCAAGACGGGCAAACAACGCTTGAGGAGACAGGCAGATGACACGGGAAGGAAATAAAAAAAGCCGCGGCAGAAAGGACACGGCGCCCAGCGGCTCGAGTTCCCCGCCGCTGATACAACCCACTGTGGGAATGACAATAAAGGATGTGGTAAAGGCAGCCGATGCGGCGGGAATGTCTTATGGAAAATACGTTGCCGAGAGCTGCAGAAAAAGGAGGACAGGACGGTGAAAAAGCTTTACGGAGCGGGATATGAAGAAAAACTTTCACGGGTCATGAAGCGGCTGGGCGTCACGCAGTACAACTACGATTGGACGCGGCAGAGCTGCTTCATAGAATTCACCTATCGCGGGCAGACATACCGCTTTGAGCATTCACTCGAAAAGGCAAAGGCCGCCGGGCAGCCGATCGGGCTTGTGAGCGATTGCTTTGCCCAGCTGGTCATGTCGCTGGAAGATATCGCGCGCATGACCGAGCGGGGAATCTATGAGCTGTCCAGCTGGATTGAGGGGATGCGGGCGCTGCCGGCGCCGAAAGAGATAGAACCCTGTTTTGCCGCGCTGGGATTCGACGAAACGCCGCAGAGCGCGGAAGAAATAAAAAAGCGGTTTCAGCGACTTGCGAAGGTCATGCACCCGGACGCGGGCGGGACAGAAGCGGAATTCTGTGCGCTCAGATCAAATTATGAGCGCGCTGTGCAGTTAATAGGAGACAGAGCGCATGAACCGAATTGACCGTTTCCGATTTCAATGGAGAAGGCTGGAAAAATATCTGCCGGGCAATATACAGATCGGGCGGCCGAAGTGCCGGGGCTGCGCATGGCACAGCGACCAAACCCGCCCATGCGTCTGGCCGAGCTGCTTTAAAGAGACGATAGTCGGAACTTACAGAAGGAGCAAATCAGATGAATCCAATTGACTACAAAGAGCTGTTTGAAATGGCGAAAAAAGAAGAATGCGAAATACAGGTAACATACACCCCGGAAAGCATTGAAGTCTTAATAAGACCATGGGAGCCTTTCGAATACAAGTGCCCGTACCAGAGCTGAAAGGAGAAACATAATGACCGGCCTTGAACGCCGCCCACTGACCGATGCGGCATGGGATATGCTGGAAAGGAGGCTGGCCGGTCGTGAACACCAGTAAACACCGCCACGGAGGCGGAGCATACAGACGTTGCAAGACAATGGTTTCATGTCATGCGAAGCCGGGTAAGGATAGAGGCAACGCAGGAAAGAGGAAGAAGGGTAGGAAATGAGCAAGTCAGAGATTTTTAACCTTGATTGCATGGAAGGTATGAAGCGGTACCCAGATAAATACTTTGACCTGGCCGTATGCGATCCTCCTTATGCAATAGACCGGTTCAAAAACGGGGAAACGTCAAGGCTCAGAAAATACGGTAGCTTAAAAAGTGTAAATGATTCAAGGCCAACAAAAGAATGGTTTCAAGAGTTGGTTCGAGTTTCTAAAAATCAAATTGTTTTTGGGTACAACCACCTTTGCGATATTTTGCCGCCTACTTCAGAATTTATTTTCTGGTACAAACACCAGCCAGTAAATACATATGCGGATGGTGAACTTGCTTACACGAGTTTCAAAAAAACAGCAAAATGCTTTGATTATCCGTTTTTTGGAGGAACTGGTGCGGACAAAGATGGAAGAATCCACCCCACGCAAAAGCCGATTGCCTTATACACATGGATTCTGCAGAATTATGCCAAACCGGGAGACAGAATTTTAGATACCCACCTTGGAAGCGGGTCAAGCCGTATTGCCGCGTATGAGCAAAATCTTGACTTTGTAGGATTTGAACTGGAAAAGTATTATTTTGTAGCCCAAGAAGAGCGGTTCCAAAAGTACATTTCACAGTTGAGTCTTTTCCGTATGTGAAAGGGAATACAACCATGAAAACAAAACACATGAACCCGGCGCTCGAAAAAGCGCTGATAAAAAATCAGGGCTTTTCACAAGGGATGGACAAGGGCTTTCAGGGCGCGCTGCTGCTGTTGCTGCTTGCGCTAAAGAACGTGCAGGCGGAGCATGAATTTATTCAGGAGGATCGGTACGCTGATTTTGTGAAAGAAACCGAAAAAGAGATGAAGCGTATATTTGACGAGCAGTTCGACGCCGATCCGAAGCAGACCATCCGCCGGCAGCAATCCGACCTGTTCGACCTTGCGGACAGCACCCTTTATCATATCGAGAAAGAGCGGGAAAGGCTCGGGATGGAGGCGCTGAATTCCTGAGTTGAATTAAACACGAAAAGGAGTACCGAATGAAAAAAAGCGAATTCGATGAACTGATCGCTTTGCGGGCTGAATTGCGCGAGATTGAAATGCGGCTGGAATCGCTGCGCGGACAGTTAAAAACACGGACCGTACAAGACGCGGTAAAAGGATCATCCGACTGTTTTCCGTATTCGCTGCGCTCGTTCCTGCTGCAGGGGGAAGTAGATATTGAGGCAAACAGGAAAATTCAAAAGGAAATAGCCAAGCAACGAGAACTGCTGTCCCGCTGCCGGCTGCGCATTGCACAACAGATCACCCGCTGCGAGCGGGAAATCGCCGAGGTACCGGACAGCGTCACGCGGCAGGTGCTCCGGCTGCGGTACGTGGATGGCCTGAGCTGGCAGGCTGTGGCGTCGCGGATGGGATATGCCAATGAGTGCTCACCGCGGCGAATCTGCAAAAAATATTTCAAAACTGAAACTTAGCCGAAAAAGCCGAATATTCCCTGCTAGAATTGTACATGTAGAAAGCCGCCCGGTCTCCCCGGGCGGCTTTTGATATGCTCATTCCGAAATATGAAGCTGCTGCTTTAACCCGGCTTGAAGCGCGCTGGAAAAGTTAATGTGAGCTGCCTCGGCGGCCTCGTTTAACCAGCTTGGAATTGTGCAGTTTTTGCGCACAGCGCGCATGTCATGGGCGCGGCGGTATGCGTCGAAGTCAATGTCAACCAGCGTGGCGACCTCACCGTCAGCGCACTCGGGAAGATCGCTCGACCCGACAGGAATAATACGCCCGGCGTCCTCTTCACAAATTCCCCATAAGCCTATGGCGTCTCGCGCCATAGCAATAGCATCGGCCAACGTATCGCCCTCAGTGTTGATATTCAGATCAGGCACAAACACGACATAGCCGCTTTCAGCAGGCGTCAGGATAACGGGATAAACGGTTTTCATACACTTAGTCCCCTTTCTATTTGGAGGGCGGGGGGCTTATTTCAGCCCCCGCCGCTTGATGATTGCTTTTGCAAGAAGTTCGTTCAGCTCTCTGTGCCGCGGTATTGTCTCGCTCTCCTTTCCGTTGGTGTAGACGATATGGTTTCCACCTTCACGGGATTTCCACCATCCGTTCTTTTCGAGGAGTTTTATCAAATCTTTTTGCTTCATATCCTCACCTCATGTTTATATTATACGCATATTATGCGCATTTGTCGAGGCTTTTCTAAAAAGTTTTTGGGAAAATGAAAGAATTTGCAAAACGATTCTACAAATCCTTTGAGGCAAGTTAATTTGTTCGAACAGGAGGAAAGGCGGTGGGCAATCCACGGTATGCAAACGGCAACCTCCGACGCAAGTACCGGGCGAGGATGCGGGCAATCAGTGCAGAATGCGGTATATGCGGCGGCAGACTGGGTCCTATCCACTACAACGAACCATCTGACGCACGGCACCCTCTGTCCTTCGTCATCGACGAGATTAAACCGGTCTCCCGATGGAAAGAGTTCGGATACGACTCTCCGAGGGCTGCTGCGGAGGATTGGAACAACCTTCAGGCAGCACATTACTGCTGCAACGCCGCAAAAAGCAATAAAACGCCCGGACGGGAGCCTCAAATAATAAAAAGAATTATCATTCATGACGGAAATTGGTGAAGGGTGGGGGGAGGTCCCCACCCCGGCCCTCGGCGACTCCCACGCCGCCAGCGCCGATTTACACACAAGGCAATTTTCAAAGGGGTTGACAGAGTCGTGAAGATGAAAAGAGCTACTGCCAGAGGCGGCCGCCTGGAACAGCTGAAAACCCTTGCCGGGGTGCTGGCCGAAAACATTGACAGCTGCGATGACATAAGGTCCATGTCCTCGCTTGCGAAGCAATACCGCGAGACCATCCGCGAAATTGAGGAGATAGAAGGAGCGCAGAACCATGGCGACGAAATCGGCGAGATCCTCGCGCAGCGCAAGGCTGATGGGAAGCCAGGAGCCGTCCGAAAGGATCGCGCCGGCCTATAGAAGCACCGACGGGATGGACGCGGTCCGGCTGCTGCGCATTGCAGGTATTGTCCTGGACCCATGGCAGTGCGATGTTTTGAGTGATTGGATGGGCAGAGACGCCGCAGGACGATGGGCAGCCCCGACCGGCGGCGGAAGTGTGCCGCGGCAAAACGGAAAAACTCTGCTCATTCAGGGACGTGCGGCCGCCGGTATGATCCTTTTTAACGAGAACGTCATCTATACCTCTCATCTTCAAAAAACCTCAACCGAGACGTTTAACGAGATGCGGGACATCTTCGAGGATCCAAAGCTCAAGCCTTATGTGAAGGACATCAAAAACGCCCTGGGCCGCGAAGAGATTCTGTTAAAGAGCGGGGCGCGCATAAAATTCCTGGCCCGTACCCGCAACGGCGGCCGCGGTCAGCACGGTGACCTGCTGATTTTCGACGAAGCCCAGGAACTGGACGAGACCGCGCAGGGCTCTTTCCTGCCGGCTGTCTCCGCCAGCATCAATCCTCAGACAATTTATGTTGGAACACCTCCGGGACCGGATGTGACCGGCACTGTTTTCCGGGAACTTCGCCGCAGGGCGCTTGAAAAGGAATCCAGACGCACGGCGTGGTTTGAGTTTTCCGTTCCCGAGATCGGGGACATTCATGACAAAAAGCGCTGGGCAGCCACCAACCCCGCCCTGGGACGGCGCATCCAGCTTTCAACGATAGAAGGCGAGGCGGAACAGATGGAACCTGACACATTTGCGCGGGAGCGTTTGGGATGGTGGAGCCCCGTGAACGCCGAGCGGATTGATTACGCGATTAACCGAGCGGCGTGGGACGCCTGCGCCAGCAACGAGGCAAAGCCGGAGGGAAAGACAGCCTACGGCGTCAAGTTCGCCGCGGACGGCAGCGCGATCTGCCTTTGCGGCGCCGTGATCCCCAAAGAGGGACCGGCAAGGATATCGCTTATTGAGCTTGCGCCGGGCGGGCGCGGTATCGCCTGGCTGGCGGACTGGCTGAACGAGCGATACGGAAAAGCAAGCTGCGTGGTGATTGACGGGCGCGGCGGTGCTGACGTGCTGGTGGACAGAATCCGCGACACCTGGAAAGCAAAAAACGCCGTCGTCCGCCCGGCGGCTAGAGAGGTAGTGGCCGCGTCGGCGATGCTGATTACAGGCGTCGAGGAAAAGACCCTTGCATGGTACCGGCCGCAGCAGGTGCTGTGCGACAGCGCCGTGAACGCCATCAAGCGGCCGATCGGCGGCGGTTTCGGTTTTGGAGGAGACAACAGCCTGCCGGTTGAGGCTTGCGCCCTGGCTTTATGGGGCGCGAAAACAAGCCGGCGGGACCCCACCCGCAGGATGCGTATCGGGTAAAGGAGAGTATCAATGACGACATTGAACTTCGGCAGGGTGCAGGGATTGACCGGTGAAGAACAGCGGATGCTGCAGGAGCTGGCGGACGTGTTCCAGTATCACCAGGCGCACAACGCCGTCAAGGACAAATACTATGAGGGCCATGTGACCCTGTCCGACGTGAATCTCGGTATTGCACTGCCGGATGGACTGCGAAAGATCGAAGTAGGCTGCAACTGGGGGCAGAAAGCGGTGGATGCGCTGGCCTCCCGCAGTATGTTCGACGGATTTGTGGGCAGCGGACAGGCGGCGGATACCGTCGCAAAGCTTGTATCCGACAATCGCCTGCTTGCAGAGTACGGAAAGGCCTGCCGGGACGAGCTTAAATATGGCTGTGTATTCTCCACCCTCTCTGCGGATGAGAGCACCGGCTGCCGCATCCGGTTTCATTCGCCGGCGGCGGCTTCTGCGCTGTGGAACGGCGAAAAGGGCCGCATAGACTGCGGCCTTGCCATCATCGACACGGTGCCGGACGAGAAATATAAAGGCACCTGGCGGCCTCACATCGTCAACCTGTATACCGACGACGCCGTGATCGTGCTCACCGCCCACGGCGCAACCTGGCAGGCACAGCGGCACGAGCACAGGATGGGCCGCCCGTTGATGGAGCCGATGATCTGGAACGCCACCACCGGCAAGCCTTTCGGCCGTTCCCGCCTCAAGCGGGCGGTGCGCTCGCTGATCGACGACTATATCCGCATCGTGGCCAATGCCACCATTGCATTGGAATTCGACACCACGCCCCAGAAATACCTGCTCGGCGTGACCGACGATCAGTATGACGCCATCGTATCCAACAAATTCAAACAGTATATCGGCAACATCCTGGCCGCTACCAGCAACCCCGAGACCGGGGAAAGCCCGTCGTTTGGCCAGTTGGCACAGGGAAGCCTGCAGCCGCATGTGGACAAGATGCGTATGACGGCCACCCAGTTTTCAGCGGCGACCGGTTTGACCATTACCGATGTCGGCATTGTCAACGACGCCAACCCCACAAGCAGCGACGCGATTCTCGCGCAAAGTCAAACCCTGGTGCTTATGGCCCAGCAGCTCAATACCGGCAACGCAGACGCGCTGCGCACCATCATTCGGATGGCGCAGGCGATCGCGCGAAACGTTTCGCCGCAGGAACTGACGCAGGAGGAGCTGGATGTCATGGCGCACTTCAAAAACCCGGCCATGCCCAGCGTGGCGGTGACCGCCGATGCCGCCATTAAAATAGCCTCCGCACGAACCGAGTTTGCCGGCACCGATACCTTCCTGGAAATGATCGGCTTTGATCAGGCGGATATCCGCCGCATCAAGTTGCAGGAACAGCGGGTGCGCGGCAAGCAGCTGCTGCTTGAGGTTGAGAATGAAGATAACCGAGAAAACCTGGGTTGAGTACATTGACCGCCTGGCGAGGCTGAACGAAGAGGCCGGGCGGAAGATGGCCGACTACATAGCAAAGCACGGGACCGAAAACACCGGCGAGCTGATCGCCTATGCAAGCGCCCTGGTACAGAAATACGGCGAAGGAAGCGCAGAGCTTGCCTGCCAGATGTATGACGCGGTGGCAGAGGCGTCGGGCGCGGCTGTGCCGCCGGCAGAACCGGCGGAGCCCGCCGACTACGGCGAGACCGCCAAAATGGTGAACGGCACAAAGCAGAGTCCCCCGCTTTTGGCAAGCGGGGTGAGCCGCCTTGTAAAACTGGCCGGCGCGGACACCACCATGAAGAACGCCATCCGAGACGGCGCAGAGTGGGCGTGGGTGCCCCATGGGGACACCTGCGCTTTCTGCATTGCCCTCGCGAGCCGCGGATGGCAGCGGGCCAGCGCAAAGGCGCTCAAGGGAGACCACGCTCAGCACATCCATGCCCACTGCAACTGCGAATACGCCATCCGGTTTGACGGCAAATCTACGGTGGAGGGTTACGATCCGGACAAATACCTGGAGCAATACAACGCCGCCGGCGGGGACATCAACGCCATGCGCCGGGAGCAGTACGCCCAGAACAAGGATAAAATCAATGCACTGAAGCGGGCGGCGTATGCGGAGAGGAAGTTGCCAAGTGCCGGCGATAATGATATAATTGAGGCGGAAAAGACCGTCATACAAAGGCGAAAACTAACAGACTTTTTGCTGAAACCGGGAGCCAAACACGCACAGGAGTTTTTTGATGTTGGGTATACGGAGCAGGATGTCGAACGGCTTGCTGCGGACATTCATGCACAATATGCCGAAGAAAAACGAGTTGATTTTAAGGCTGCGAACAACGGAGCAGAAAAATTCAGCGTTTTCATGGAGC
>CALWZE010000058.1 GCA_944385925.1 uncultured Clostridia bacterium | reverse complement strand
CGACACGGGGATTTTCAGTCCCCTGCTCTACCGACTGAGCTACAGAGGCAAATGGCGACCCGGATGAGGCTCGAACTCACGACCTCTAGCGTGACAGGCTAGCGTTCTAACCAACTGAACTACCGGGCCATCTTTTGGTGGGAACAACAGGGCTCGAACCTGTGACCCTCTGCTTGTAAGGCAGATGCTCTACCAGCTGAGCTATGCTCCCCCATCCAACATTTTGTTGTTGACAGCTTATATATTATACCATATCTTGTGCTGCTGTGTCAAGCAGAATTTGGATAAATTTGAATTTTATTTCAAACTACCAAATCGATTTCCTTTTCACAAAAGAAAAGGTGGAGCGGGTTACGAGGCTCGAACTCGCTACCTCCACCTTGGCAAGGTGGCGCTCTACCAGATGAGCTAAACCCGCATATCTGAAAGAAAAGTGGTGGGGGCAGAGGAGCTCGAATCCCCGACCTCCTGCGTGTGAAGCAGGCGCTCTAACCAGCTGAGCTATGCTCCCATACATCTCTTTTCTCTTGCGCTTTCCTCTCGGAGAACGCTCGTTTATTCTACTAAAAAATCCTGCGTTTGTCAACACCAAAATCGAAATTTAAAGCATATTTTTGGAATAAATTGAAAATAAATTGTATTCCTTATTTTGATTGCGCCAATTCCCGCAGCTGTTCTGCACTGAACAGATATTTTTTGTTGCAATAACTGCAAACAATTTCTGTTTCCGGATCTTCCGAAGCGAGCGTTTCCAGCTCTTCTTTGCCCAATCCCTTGAGCACACGCCTCATCTTATCCCTTGAGCAGTTGCAGCGATATTCCACGCCGCTTTCGTCCAGCACGTTCGGTTCAAATCCATCCAATACCGCAAACGCAATTTCCGTCGGCGTCATTCCACGGTCCAGCATTGTTGTCACCGCATCCAGCTTTGACAGATTCTGTTCAATCAGTGATATTTCCTCCTCGGAAGCGCCGGGAAGGAGCTGCAGCATAAAACCACCGGCTGCGCGAATCGTAAGATCCGGATTTACAAGCACGCCTAACGCACATGCAGTGGGAATCTGCTCGCTTTTTGCATAATAAGCTGTGATATCCTCCGCAATTTCCCCTGTTTCAATCGGGATTTGCCCGATATACGGCTCTTTTAGACCCATATCCTTGATAACCGTGAGTGTGCCGTCTGTCCCGACCAGCGCGCCGACATTCAGTTTACCATTTGCCGGGTTAAGCGGAAGATCGGCAAGCGGCTGGTCACAATAGCCGCGCACGTTGCCGTCTGTGCCGCAGATTGCATGAACGGTGCCAATCGGGCCGCCGCCTTTCAGTTTCAGGGAAACGCTCTCCTCTTCCCCCTTCAAAAAGCAGCCCATCAGCGCCGCGCCCGTAAGCAATCTGCCGAGCGCCGCTGAAGCTGTCGCCGAAGTTTTATGGATCTGCTCCATGTTTCGGACGATATCCGTTGAATCTATTGCACAGACGATTGCGCCGCCATTTTTTGATATTGTTCTGACAAGATTGTTCTTCATGATCTTTTCCTTGCGCATATTAGTATTCGCTGTGTATCCGGCCTGACAGGCCCGTATTCTTCGCCGTCACACAGACTGAGCACATCATACCCCTGCTCCTTAAGAAGCTCCTGGAGCTGCGCAGGGGCATAAGTGTATTCGTAAAAGCTGTCAGTTCCCCTGCTGTATAGGCCGTTCTCTCTGCGTTCAAACAGATCTATTGTAATTCCAACCCGCTGGCGGGCCTGCTGATACTCGTTTCTCCACACACAAAGCCCCTGCTCTGTTTCGAACACGAACGCATTGTCTGCAAGCACGCTGCTGTGCTTATAAGGTGTGTTGCAGTCCAGAATCAGCATGCCGCCCGGTTCTGTAAAAAGAGCAAAGCGGCGAAATACCTCCCGCAGCTTGTCCGCGCCTTCTATGTGATTGATCGTATCCTGCATACATACGATGCCCGTCACGGTTCCAAACAAATCCAGGCGTGTGAGGTCCTGATTGAGCCATCGCACATCCAGCCCGCTGTCCATGCTTTTGGCATACGCCTGGTTAAGCATGGCCGCGGAACAGTCCACGCCGATCATGTCGTACCCCCGGCGTGCCAACAATAAAGTAAGCGTGCCGGTGCCGCAACCGGCATCCAGCACGATTCCATTAATGTTATTCTGTTGAAACGCGCAGTCAATGTAGTCCGCGCGGCGGTCATAATCCACGTTTACAGTCAGCGCATCATATGCGCCGGAAATCGCTTCATAACCTGTCATAGTTTCCCCAACTTGGTCAAAACCGTCCGATAACCGTCGCTTCCAAAGGTCAGCGAACGATTCACGCGGCTGATTGTAGCAGTAGAAGCGCCAGTTTCCTTGACGATATCGTTATAGACTTTATTTTGAAGCAGAAGATTTGCAACCTGGAACCGCTGAGAAATCGCTTTCAACTCCGGCACGGTGCACAAATCCTCAAAAAACGCATAGCATTCTTCCCGTGTCTCCAGCGCGAGCACAGCCTCAAACAGATTGTCAAGCGCTTCCGACCGCAGTTTGTCGTTCACGTCCATTTTCCTCCAGCCTTTTTTAATGCTTTTACAGTTTACCATATAAAAGTCCGAAAGTAAAGGGCGCAAACGTTGTTTTTCCTCATTCCGATGTCAGATGTCGTTGCGGACAAGGTCCTCATAACTTTCCCGGCGTATAATTTCTCTGCTGCTGCCGTCACGGACCATAACCATGGCAGGTCTGGGAATACGGTTATAGTTCGAAGCCATTGAATAGTTATATGCGCCGGTAGCCAAAACCGCAAGCAAATCACCGGGAACCGGCTTTTGAATATAAATATTTTCAGCCAGAAGATCCCCGCTTTCGCAGCATTTCCCCGCAATAGTTGCTTTAAAGTCTGCAGGTGCTTTTGCACGGTTGGCAATTATCGCCGTGTATTCGGAACCATACAGCGCATAGCGCGGATTATCAGGCATGCCGCCGTCCACCGAAACATAGGTACGAACGCCCTGAATTTCCTTTACCGCACCGACTGTGTACAAAGTAATCCCTGCAGTTGCCGCAATCGAACGACCCGGTTCAATGAGCATCATCGGCAACTCTAAGCCGAGTTGTTCGCACTGTTCATGGACGACAGCGGAAACCTGTCTGAGGAATTCGACGGGCTGCCTTGGATCGTGCTCAGGGATATATGGAATGCCAAAACCACCGCCAAGGTTGAGCTTGTCGATTTTCAGCCCAAGCTCTTCCTTCAGCCTCAGCATAAACCTGAGCATTATGCGCGCTGTTTCGCAAAAAGGCTCTATTTCAAAAATCTGCGAGCCGATATGGCAGTGCAGTCCGCGAAGTTTCAGGTTTTTGCATTTCTGCGCGAATCGTGCCGCCTCAAAGGCTTCCCCATTCTCCAACGCAAATCCAAACTTGCTGTCTATGCTGCCGGTCATAACGTATTGATGGGTGTGTGCCTCGACGCCGGGTTTAATGCGCAGCATGATTTCCTGCACCTTCGAGCCGGCCGCAGCGAGACTATCCAACAGCTCGAGCTCGGTCATATTATCTACTACAATTGTGCCCACGCCGCACTCAAGCGCATATTGCAGCTCGCTGGGCGTTTTATTGTTTCCGTGGAAAAAAATCCGCTCTGCGGGAAAATCCGCCGCCATCGCCGTATAAAGCTCGCCGCCCGAAACTACATCCAGTCCCAGGCCTTCACTGCGGATAATCCGGCACATTTCCTTGCAATTGAGCGCTTTGCTGGCATAGATCACCAGGCTGTTTTCTCCATAGCAGTCTCGCATCGCCGAAGTAAAGCGCCGGCAGGATTCCCGCACCTGCCCTTCACTCATCACGTACAGAGGCGTTCCGTATTGCTGCGCAAGCGCCACTGTATCCGCGCCTTCAATTGTCAGGTGTCCCTGATGGTCAACTGCAAGAAAATCCGAAACAAACATTCCCATCACCTCGTTAATTCCTCTAACAGCTCACGCAGCTGTTCTGTGCTCTGCATCTCATTCACTGTAAAGGGCATCGTCCGCAGTACCGGATAAGGTCTCAGCCACTCTTCAAACTTCGCCATGTTTTCCCGGTATTCCGTCTTATTCAGCTTGTCGGTCTTGGTCAGCACAACCATAAAAGGAAGCTCTGCCTGCCGCAAAAAATCCAGCATGTTAAAATCATCCGCAGAGGGCTTATGACGGCTGTCCAGCAGCAAAACAACCAACCGGATGTCCCGGCCTGAATTGAAATAATGTTCCATCAGCGACGCCCAGCGGCGCTTTTCATCGTCCGAACGCTTCGCATAACCATATCCGGGCAGATCAACAAGGCTGACTTCCGCACAGAGCGTAAAGAAATTGATCGTGGCCGTCTTCCCTGGCGTTGAGCTTACTCTTGCCAACGCCTTGCGCCCGCATAGCTTGTTGATCAGCGAGGACTTTCCAACATTAGAACGGCCCGCAAAGACCAGCTCCGCCCCTTTGGAAGGGGGGAGCTGGTCCCGCAGGCCATATGCTTTATAAAATTCAGCTTTTTGAAAGGGTAGAATCATATTGTCACCATAGGCGCAGGCGATTCCTTCGGGATCGCCCTGCCGCCTTTTTCCTTATCGGCGCCATGCGGAAAATCCAGAGCGCATTTCAGAACGGTTTCGATTTTATCAACCGGCGTTATGGAGAGTTTACCCTTCACTTCCTCGCTGATTTCCCGCAGATCCACCAGATTTTCCTTAGGAATAATTACGTTGTAAAGTTTTTCTTTATACGCAGCGATCAATTTCTCGCGAAGGCCGCCGATAGGCAGAACCCTGCCGCGCAGCGTGATCTCGCCCGTCATTGCGACCCCTTGTCTTGCCGGAATGCCAGTGATCGCCGAGACCAGCGCAACCACCAGCGTTACGCCTGCAGAAGGGCCGTCTTTGGGCACCGCACCCTCCGGCGCATGGATATGGATATCATAAGCCGACATGATATCGGCGGGTATTTTATAAAACGCAGGCAGCGTGCGGATATAGGTAACCGCCAGGCGCGCCGACTCCTTCATTACATCGCCGAGGCTGCCGGTAATCTCTATCTTTCCGCTTCCTTTTACAACGACGACCTCTATGGGCATCACTTCACCGCCGACCGAGGTCCAGGCAAGCCCATTGACAATACCGACCTCAGAACCGTGAGAAGCGATACTCCCACGATTCAGCGCAGGGCCAAGCATTTTTTCGACCTCAGCATTGTTTACACGAACCTGGGTCTCCTCCCCTGCCACAATTCGCTTTGCGGATTTTCGAATCAGCGTTGCAATCGTCCGTTCCAAAGACCGGACGCCCGCCTCCCGCGTGTAATTGTCAATCACGTCATAAAGCGCCTTGTCCGTTATGCTGAATTGCTCTTTCTGCAATCCGTGCTTTGCCAGCTGCTTTTTGACCAGATGCATTTTAGCAATCTTAAATTTCTCTTCACGGGTATAACTGGAAAGTTCTATGACATCCATGCGATCGCGAAGCGGCGCAGGAATAGCCCCCAGGTCATTTGCGGTGGTAATGAACATGACCTTGCTGAGGTTATAAGGCAGATCGAGGAACAGGTCACGGAAAGTCGCGTTCTGCTCAGGGTCGAGCACCTCCAGGAGCGCCGAAGCCGGATCTCCCCGGTAATCGTTGGAGAGTTTATCCACCTCATCCAGCAAGATGAGCGGGTTGGAGGTGCCTGCCTGATCGATCGCACTGATGATCCGGCCGGGCATCGAACCGACGTAGGTTCGGCGATGGCCGCGGATCTCGCTTTCATCCTTGATACCGCCGAGCGACATGCGGACAAATTTGCGGTTCATGCACTCCGCAATTGAGCGCGCAATGGAGGTTTTTCCAACGCCCGGAGGTCCGACAAGGCAAAGAATCTGACCGCCGAGATTGTCTGTAAGGCTGCGGACGGCAAGGTATTCCAAAATCCGCTCTTTGACCTTTTCCAGCCCATAATGGTCGCGGTCAAGGATTTTTTGCGCTTTGGCAATGTCGTATGTATCCTTGGAAAAAGAAGTCCAGGGAAGCTCAACCACCGTATCGAGATAGGTGCGAATTACAGCCGCTTCCTGTGAATTTCCGGGCGTCTGCACCAGACGATCCACTTCCTTGCGCAGTTTTTTGATATACTCCGGTTCAAGAGGAAGCGCATCGATCTTTTTGCGGTATTCGTCCGCTTCGGTCATGGTGTCCGCCGTGTCTCCAAGCTCGTTGGAAATCACCTTGATCTGCTCGCGCAGATAATACTCGCGCTGGTTCTGGTCGATACTTTCCTGCACCTTTTCGTTGATATCGTGCTCGATATCCAGCACATTGTTTTCCCGCGCGAGAATCTCCAGCAAAAGCTTCAAACGGTCAAGCACCTGGGATTTCTCCAGAACCGCCTGTTTGTCTTTGAATTCAAAAGGCAGATTATAGGCAATATACTCTGCATATTTTGCCGGGTCGGTGATGGTATAAACGCCGGCAACAATGTCGGCGGAAAGCTTGGGGTAATGCTCAATAAACTGATCCATCTGCTCCCGCAGCGCGCGCATAAGCGCGTCCGCCTCGTTCGAATCCGCCGCTTTGAGCGCGCGAACAGGCGCTTTGGCTATGTCGGCGGTATAGAAAGCCTCTCCGTCATGGACATCCACACATCTGGCTCTGTAGCCGCAATTTACCAGCACTTTGATGTAATTTTCGGACAGCCGCAGAACCTGCTGCACTTCGGCAACCACACCATATTTGTAAAGATCCTGACGGGTCGGCTCATCTACCCCCGTATCCCGCTGGGTAAGCAGGAAAATCGGTGTTGACGTTTTCATGGCATACTCGATCGCGGCAATCGATTTTGCACGACCGACATCAAAATGATTGACCGTATTGGGAAATACCACAACGCCGCGCATTGCCACCAACGGAAGGGTGATCGCGCTCTTCGGTTTAACATTAATTTTTGTTATCATAAACATCCCTCTATCTTTAACGCTTTCAGCGAACCGTCACAGAAAACGAATATATTTTGAGAATATATTATAAAGAAAACCAGCACATATTGCAACCGAAAAAAGCGCCCCAATTGTAAACATTTGTTCACAATTGGGGCGCCGCAATATCAGGATGCTTTCAGAATCAATTTGGGCTGTGCACCGTTCACCGCATCCGCATCGATCACGATTTCCTGAACGTCGCCGCGTGAAGAAACATCGTACATAATCGGGATTAGGAAGGTTTCCATAATCGAGCGCAAGCCGCGCGCGCCGCTTTTGCGTTCAACTGCTTTCTTTGCAACTTCGCGAAGCGCTTCTTCGGTAAAGCTTAATTTTACGCCATCCATCTCCATAATCCGCTCATACTGCTTGACAAGAGAGTTTTTCGGCTCCTTGAGTATGCGGATAAGCATATCTTCATCCAGCGAATCCAGCACGGTAATAACCGGAATACGGCCAACCAGTTCCGGAATCAGGCCAAACTTGACGATATCGTGCGCAGTTGCCTGCTTGACCAGCTTATCATGCGCGTCTTCCGGGCGTTCTTTCAGGGTCGCGCCAAAGCCAAGAGAGGATTTGGACACCCGCTGCTCAATAATCTTGTCAATGCCGTCAAAGGCACCGCCGCAGATAAACAGGATATTGGTTGTATCAATCTGTATAAACTGCTGCTGGGGATGTTTGCGGCCGCCCCCGGGCGGAACGTTGGAAACCGTTCCCTCGATTATCTTAAGCAGCGCCTGCTGCACGCCCTCCCCGCCGACGTCGCGGGTAATGGAGGGGTTCTCGCTTTTCCGTGTGATTTTATCCAGCTCGTCGATATAGATAATGCCTTTCTGGGCACGCTCAATATCAAAATCCGCCGCCTGAATCAACTTGAGCAGAATATTCTCGACATCCTCGCCGACATATCCCGCCTCGGTCAGCGTCGTCGCGTCCGCAATGGCAAAGGGAACGTCCAGAACCCTTGCAAGGGTCTGTGCAAGATAGGTTTTGCCGACGCCGGAGGGCCCGAGAAGCAGAATATTGCTCTTTTGCAGTTCGACGTCGTCGTCTTTTTTCAGCTCGTTATTCGCAATTCTTTTATAGTGGTTATAAACTGCCACAGACAGCACAATCTTCGCTTCGTCCTGCCCAATGACATACTGATCCAGCACGTCCTTGATCTCGCGGGGCTTTGGCAGTTTCCGCTCTTCTTTAATACGGGCTGTGGCCCTTTTCGCAGCCGGGCGATGGGATTCATGCGGCTCAACGACCCCATCCTGCTCCAATAATGAATAGCAAAGAGAAACGCATTCGTTGCAGATATAGATGTTGGGGCCGACCAGCATGCGCTCGACCTCATCCTGGGTTTTGCCGCAGAAAGCACATCTCATGATTTTCCGGTTATTCGCCATAGCTTAACTCGCAATCTGTCTTTTATCGTTTGTACATAATCTCATCGACCAGTCCGTAGGCTTTTGCCTGCTCCGCCGTCATGAAATTATCGCGCTCGGTGTCCCGCTCAATCACCTCAAGGGGCTGACCGGTCGCCTGCGCCATCAGCTCGTTCATCTTTGCACGGGTGCGCACCAGATGTTCGGCATGAATTTTGATGTCGGTCGTCTGTCCCTGCAAACCGCTAAGCAGCGGCTGATGAATCATGATCTCGCTGTTCGGCAACGCATAGCGTTTGCCTTTGGTGCCGGCACAGAGCAGGAAAGCGCCCATCGACGCCGCCATGCCAATGCAGATGGTGGAGACGTCGCAGGAAATATAGTTCATCGTGTCGTAAATCGCCATGCCTGCGGTAATCGAGCCGCCCGGGCTGTTGATATACAGGCTGATGTCTTTGGTGCGGTCCTGCCCTTCCAGATAAAGGAGCTGGGCCACAACCAGACTCGCGCTGGTATCGTTGACTTCTTCGGACAGCACAATAATGCGGTCGTTCAGCAACCGGGAGAATATATCGTAAGAACGTTCGCCGCGGTTGGTCTGTTCAATAACATAAGGAACAAAGCTCATGGTAATACCTCCACTGTGGGAAAGTTGAGGGCTCGCGCCCCGGATTTCGGGCAGGCAGATGCCGCGCCGCCGTCGATCTTTCAAGTATAGGCCGTTTGGGGCGCAGAAATACACGAAAACCGCACAGCAAACAAAATGCTTTCAGCATACCGTGCAGCATCCGCAAACAAAGTTCTGAAAAAACTGCTGCTTCATCATATTCGGACACCCGCCTGCCCATGCGGGCAGGCGGGCGCAAATTACAAAACAGGAATTATTTCTCTTCCTCTGTTTTCTTTTCGGCAGCCTTCTCGGTAACCTTGGCGGAATCCTTGATCAGGTCAACCGCCTTGTTGGTTTTAATATCGCCCGCGATATCCTTAAGCGGAAGCACTTCTTTGAGCTTCTCGACTTCCATCTTATAAAGATCGGCAAGCTTCTTGTACTCCGCCTCAATCTCTTCCTCGGTTGCCTGCAGGTTCTCCTTGCGCACGACAGCCTCCAGAGCAAGACGGGTCTTAACCTGCTTGCGGGCGCCTTCCTCGAACTGCTTGCGGAAGGTCTCCGCGTTGCCGCCCATATACTTCATATAGGTCTGCATGTCCAGGCCCTGCTGACGCAGACGGTAGTCGAAGTCTCGGACCATGTCGTCGATCTTGTCGTCGATCATGACCTGAGGAACTTCGCCTTCCAGCGTCTCAACAACCGCGTCGATCAGGTCGTTTTCCAGCTGGGTGTCAGCGCGGTCGGCGTTGACCTTTTCCAGCTTGGAACGGATATCCGCTTTCAGGTCGTTCAGCGTATCAAACTCGCTGACGTCCTTGGCAAATTCATCATCAAGCTCGGGGTATTTTTTGACATGCAGGTCATTGAGCTTAATCTTAAAGGTGACCTCTTTGCCCGCCAGCTCAGCCGCGCCGTAATCTTCCGGGAAGGTAACCTGAATATCGAACTCATCGCCGATCTTGTGGCCGACAACCTGATCCTCAAAACCGGGGATAAACTGGCCGGAACCAAGGGTCAGATCAAATTTTTCACCCTTGCCGCCCTCAAAGGCAACGCCGTCTTTGAAGCCCTCGAAGTCGATGTTGGCGATATCGCCGTTTTCAGCCGCGCGATCGTCCACAGCGACAATGCTGCTTCCCTTTTCCTGCAGCTTTTTGATCTCGGCATCCACGTCCTCATCAGTGACCTGCTCAACCGTCTTGGTCGCCTCGACGCCCTTGTAAGTGCCGACCTCAAGTTCCGGACGCAGCTCAACAGTAAACAGAACCGTCGCGCCCTTGTCCTTGCTCATTTCCTCAACGTTGACCTCCGGACGGCCGATCATCTCGATGTCAGCCTCCTTGACAGCAGCGTCGAACTCTTCGGGCAGCAGCTCGTTGATGGCGTCCTCATAGAAAAAGCCCTCGCCGTACATCCGCTCGAGAACCGTGCGGGGCGCTTTGCCCTTGCGGAAACCGGGGATGGTGATTTTTTTGTTCTCACGGCGATAAACCTTGTCAATGGCCTTGTTAAACGCATCGGCGTCGATCGAGACTTTCAGCTCGTACTTGCCGTCCTCGTTTTTCTTGTGTTCAATCAGTGACATTATAAATCCTCCAAAAATATATCTAAGCGATTATAGCACACTTTATCCTGAATTTCTATAGCTTTTTCGGCCTTTTTCGCCTTTCGGCGGTATTTTTCCGGCGCGCTGCGCAGCTTTCTTAAAGAATACGATAGGGTATGAATTTCAGATAGTCCGCCGAAACCAGCTGAAAACGTATTCCGTCCAGCACACCGTTAAAAGCGCCCCCTATGCTTTTGCCATGCACATGGCCGTAAAAGCATCTGGAAACCCGGTATTCCCGAAGCAAATCCAGGATGGGGTCAACCTGCGCGCCGCTGAAAACAGGCGGATAATGCAAAAACGCAAAGACCTCATCATGCTCGAACTGTCCGGCGGCTTGCAAAGAGGCGCGCAACCGCCCCAGTTCGCGCTGAAACACCTTGTCGTCCTGCGCCTCCTGCGCGTCATAAAACCAGCTGCGGGTGCCGCACAGCGCAGTGCGCTCATAAAGATAAGCGTCATTAAACAGAAAATGTATGCTGTTAAATCCGTTTTCCGCGCACCAGTTGTCCAGCTTCCTGCGGGTGATCCACCAGTAATCATGATTGCCCTTTAACAGAATTTTCCTTCCCGGCAAAGAATCCAGCAATCGGAAATCTTCAAAGGCGTCTTCCAGCCGCATAGCCCAGGATATGTCTCCGGGGATCACAACGGTATCCTCTTCTTTCACATTTCCCCGCCAGCCTGCCGTAAGCCTGTCTACATAGTTTCCCCAGCCCGCAAAAATGTCCATCGGTTTTTCCGTGCCAAGCGAGAGATGGGGGTCGCCGATCACAAATAATGCCATAGCTCACCCCGCCTTTTTCGAAAACCGGCGTGCAAAAAACGCCCGCGCATTTTCGAAGAAGATTTTGTCCGACTGCGCTTTTCCGTACCGCTGCACACAGCGGCTGTAAACCTCCGGAATATCCGCAAGATCCCGGCAGAACGCAGGCATTTTCGCACCGTCAAAATCGCTGCCAAACGCCGCTGTATTTTCGCCGCCGAGTTCCAGCATCCGGTCGATATGCCGGAAAAGATCGTCCCATTCCGCGGTATCGCCTGCGCTCAGAAAGGAGGTATACAGATTCACACCGACCAGTCCGCCCCGGCGCGCGATCTCCTTGAAAAAGGTATCATTGAGGTTGCGGCAATGCCCGCAAACCGCCTGCATATCCGAATGGGTTGCGATCACCGGCGTGTCGGTCAGGCTGAGCAGATCCTCTACGCCCTCATCGGACAGATGGGAAATATCCGGCAGGATACCGCAGCGAACCATTTCCGGCACGGCCTCCCTGCCAAATGGCTTAAGCCGGCCGCCGACATCGCTTCCATACCCGAGCGCATTTTCCCCGTTCCAGGTAATCGTGATCAGCCGCACGCCATCCGCGGCGACCCGCTCGATGTTTTCCAGCTTTCCGCCCAGCGCGGAACCGTTTTCTATTGCGAGCAGCGCAGCGCATTTTCCCTGTGCAAGCGTCTCGGAAATCGCGGCGTCGGATGTACAAAGCGCAATTTGCGCCCGATGCTTTTCCAAAAGCGCGTTAAATCTCTTCAGATAACGCAGATATTCTGTCCGGGCCTGTTCGTCCGAAAGCGTACTGGGCAGCCAGATCGCAAACACCTCCGCCCAGCTGTTCAGTTCCTCCCGCTTTGTCAGCGAAATCATCGTATCCCCGCTCAGATCGATTTCGCGGTCGATGCAGACCGTCGCCGTATCGCAATGCAGATCAAAAAAGTTCATAACGCCCCCATAACATAACCGTTAAAAAGCATTTGTGATGTGGTCGCTGATTCGGAAATTCCGCCGGTCGTCGTGTTCGACTACGACAACGTCGAAGCGCGGCTGCAACGCAGTCGGATTTTGCTGCAAATACATCTGTGCCGCTTTGCGCAGCTTCTCCTGTTTATGAAGGTCAACTGCCTCGACGCCGCTGACAGGCGCCCCTTTGGCCCGGGTTTTCACCTCGACAAAAACCAGATATTCCCCTGCGCGCACCACCAGATCCAATTCCCCGAAACGGCAGCGCCAGTTGCGCGCCTGCACACTGCATCCGTTTGCCGTAAAGTAGACGGCCGCAGTTTGTTCTCCGATCGCGCCGATATTGCCGCGCATCAGATTCTGCCCTTCAAAAAGGTCCTGCGGTGAAACTCGCATATCCCATACTCCTCGATCGCTGCATAATGTTCCCGGGTTGGGTAGCCTTTGTGTTTTGCAAATCCATACTGCGGGTACTTGCGGTCCAGTTCCAGCATAAAGCGGTCACGAGTGACCTTCGCAAGAATCGAAGCCGCCGCAATGGACGCCGAGTTCGCGTCGCCCTTGACAACCGTCTCGCTTAAACACGCCAATGCCGGGGCGCGGTTGCCGTCCACCAGAACAAGCTCCGGTGCGGATTTCAGCTGCTGCACAGCCTGCTGCATGCCGAGCATGGTCGCGCCCAGAATATTCAGGCGGTCAATCTGCTCATTATCCACCAAAACGGCCGCCCAATCCAGCGCGTTGGCGACGATCTCCTCGTAAAGCTTTTCCCTTCGCTTCTCGGACACTTTCTTGGAGTCGGTCAGGTAATCGAACCGGCTTTCCGGGCGCAAAATGACCGCCGCGCAGCAAACCGGGCCGCACAACGGGCCTCTTCCCGCCTCATCCACCCCGCAAAGCAGGCCGTGCGCACATACCTCTCTTTTCTGTGCGTCAAATGCATACAGCTGATCATAAATCATAATCCGAAGGCTCCTCAAAGGTTATCCTGCCGAGCTTGCCCCCGCGCAGTTCATCCAAAGCCATGATTGCAGCGCGCTCGGTGTCCACTTCGCCGCGCGCCATGAGCATGCCGCGATTGCGGCCGACCTGCTCCAGCAGCGCATAGCCATCCAGCTCCTGCAATTGTTCGGGCGTCAATTTAAAGCGCGCACAGAGCGCTTCAGCATAGCCGGCCGCCTTCAGCGCGTCCAGCATACACATGGCGATCTCCTCTCGATTAAGAATCTCGTCCCGGATCGCTCCGGTAATCGCCAGTTTTAATGCGCCCTGCTGATTTTCAAGCTTTTTCCAAAGCACACCCGGCATATCCAGAAGTTCCAGTTCAGGCAGCGAAATCCATTGTTTGCCGCGGGTCACTCCCGGTCTGTCCTCCGCTTTGGCACGATTGCTGCCGGCAAGCATGTTGATGAAGGTTGACTTACCAACATTCGGAACGCCCACCACCATGACGCGGGGTTTTCCGGCCTGCCTGCGCCCTTTCTCCTCCTCCGTTTGGGCGGCAAGGCGTTTGATCTCCTGCGTAAAGCGCTGCCCGCTGCGTTTGTCTCTGGATTGCAGCGAAATCGCGCCGTAGCCTTTTTTGCGGTAATAATCAATCCAGAGCTTTGTTTTCCGCTCGTCCGCAAGATCGCTTTTATTCAGCAAAAGCAGCCGGGGTTTCCCCGCTGTCAGCCGTGCAATCTCCGGGTTTTTGCTGGAATACGGAAGCCGCGCGTCGACCAGTTCGGCAACCACATCCACATTCCGCACATCGACCGCAATCTGCCGAAGCGTTTTCATCATATGTCCCGGGAACCAATGAATCGTATCGCTCAAAATGTCCTCTCCTTATCCAATCAGCCGGCCGAGCACCGCCCGCTCATCCACAAGGCCCAGCTCGCTGTACCGGCTGTCCAGCGACCAGGCACGGTTGTCTCCCATAACGAATATATATCCTTCCGGCACCGTCAGCGGATAGAGCATATCTCCGCGCAAATTGTCCTGCGAGACCGGGACCGGGTCCGCAAAGGGCTTTCCGTCTACAAGAATTTGACCGCTTTGGGGATCAAAATCCACCGTCTGTCCTTCCGTGGCAATCACCCGCTTGACCAGCGGCTCATCCAGATTATTATTATCGTCTATAATGACGATATCCCCGCCTTCCGGCTTGTAAAAAAGGCTGAGTGCAAAAACCCGCTGGCCGGTATACAGTGTGGGGTCCATCGAGCTTCCGTCCACGATATAGGACTTGACCACAAAGGTAAAGACCAGCAAGACAACGGTAAGCGCGAAAAGCAGCGCTTCCACCCACTCATAGACCGACGCCAGGCGGCGGCTGCCCTTTGACTCATTCATCATTCTGTCTTCTTTCCGATATTTCAAGGTAAATCAGTATACCATATTCCGGCGTTTCCCGCAACCAAACCAAACGCGCGGACCGCCATCATTGAATGCATCAAGCCGTTTTAAAAAGCGGATTGCTTTCGCCCGGCAATTGCTTTTTGAGGCTCTCTGTGCGCTTTAAATTGGCTACACCGCCACTGTCAAAAACAAAAGGCAGGTGAACGGCAAAACGCCCGAATCGGTATCCGGAATCGGTATCCTTTTTATAAATACGGCCGTTCCGCTGCTATTCTCGGCACACGGTGGACCATGGCCTGCGCAGTCAGAGAATCAAAAACACCGGCTAACCCGTTGGCTTCAGTTGGCTCTATGGGGATCTATTACCGGCATGCCTCTCAAGCGGTTGTATCGCCCTCACATCCCGCAGACGGGCAACAGAAGTTCTAACGGCGGCTTTTTACTCCTAGTGCCTTAACTTGCTTCGCTCGATGCTTGAAGCAGAAGATTTGTTCGGGGCGCATCCGCCGGCAGGACCGGGACCCTGCTCAAAGAAATTATGCCGGCCAATCCCATAACAGACACATGCGTATTCCCGCCAACTGCGCCGCAGCCGATTGCCTGGAGTTTAAAACGAATTCTTTTTTGCTTTTCTCGGCAGCGTTTTGAAAATTTCTTTATATAAGACAAAAAAGGGACAATTGCTTGTCCCTTTTTTCTCTTGCTTTGCTATTACAGTTTTTCTTTGACCTTGGCAGCCTTGCCGACGCGATCTCTGAGGTAATAGAGCTTCGCACGACGGACTTTACCGCGACGAACAACCTCAACCTTTTCCACGTTCGGGGAGTTGATTGGGAAAACACGCTCAATGCCAACACCATAGCTTGTACGGCGAACGGTGAAGGTCTCGTGAATACCGCCGTGTTTCTTCGCGATCACAACGCCTTCGAACATCTGAATACGCTCGCGGTCGCCTTCCTTGATGCGGACGCTCACGCGAACGGTGTCGCCGACATTGAACTTGTGCTGCTCAGGACGGATCATGTCCTGGGTCATCAGTTTGATTGCATCCATTCTGCTTTCTCCTCTTACTTTGTAAAAATCCAGACGTTCATACCGAGCCGCGGCTGATAGAGGACCGTCCGCTTAATGTTTTGCAACATTAACCCCGCCGGTTTCCCAGAGGATTTATGCAAGCTAAGATATGATACCATATGAAATGCCGATTTGCAAGGGATTTTTCGAATATTTTTACTTTTTCTTCCTTTAATAGAGGACAAAAATATTCCTCTTAAAACTCCCCCGTGTTATTCGAAATTTTTCATATCCCTGGTCAAAATTTGAGTTCGCTTGACAAGGATGTGATCCGGCATGCGTCCGAGGGGTTCAAAAATTTGATCAAGCACCAGATTCGGGTTAAGCGCATTGTCGCTTGCCGCGCTCACGGTCAGATCAATATAGCAGTTTTCTCCCTCAACATAGACCTTATAGGAATGGATAAGCGGCTTCAAATCCAGCGTCCTCATGCCGCCTTTCTTGGTCTTTTTCTGTGCCGGTATTTCGCTTTTTGCCAGAAGCGCGCAAGCCGCATCCTGTATTTTTCCGCAGGAGAACTCCGCGTCCGCAAGTTCACAGATATAGCGCGCATAGGCAATTTCCCCCGGCTTAAAGCGCGCCTCGCCGCAATTAAAAACCTCTATGCCAAAAGGCAGCCCCGCATTTATGCGCGGGATAACCTCAGCGGGATCGCAGCTCTCCTCCTCAAGCAGACGAATATCACAAGTCTCGCACAGGCTTTCAAATCCAAGCGACAGCGGCAGCGCGAAGGTGAGATACAGGTGCGAATTAAAGCCCTCGGTATACCACGCTTTCAGGCCGCTTTGGCGTATTGCTCTCGTCATCGTCCGCATCAGGTCAAGGTGGGAAATATACCGTGCGGCAAAGGTTTTTGAAAAGTGCAGTCTGAGATCAGTCAAAACATTTCCTCCCGGTAAATTTCACAATTCCGCAGCCGGAACAATGCTCGGAACATTTCGGCGTTGTCAGCTGTTCTTCGGTTGCCCGGCGATACTCCCGAATCAGGAATTGTTTATCAACGCCATAATCGAACATATCCCAGGGATTTATCTCCTCAAATGAGCGGGCGCGGTTGGCATAAAAAGCCGGGTCCCGCCGGCATTTTCGGAATGCGGCGAGCCATCTGTTCAGAGAAAATCCCTCGTCCCAGCTGTCAAAGATCCCGCCGGAACGGTAAACTTCCAGAATTACCTTTCCAAGCCGCCGGTCACCGCGCGCAAGCGCTGCCTCAATAAAGCTGGTGGAAGCATCGTGCCAGCTGACCGAGATTTTGCGGCTTTTCACCGATTCGCGCAGCAGTTTCTGTTTGCGGTCAAACTCTTCTTTTGTATCCTGCGCCGCAAATTGAAACGGTGTGAAGGGTTTTGGGATAAAACAGGCGCAGCTGATGCTGACGCTGACCGACTTTCCCTTCGGCTTGGTCGGCAGGCTGTAATACAAATCGACGATTTTCTGCGCAAGCGCCGCAATACCGGCAACATCCTCGTCCGTTTCGGTCGGCAGACCCATCATAAAATAGAGTTTGACCACCGTATAGCCGCCCTCAAACGCCGTGCGGCAGCCGCGCAGAATCTCCTCTTCGTCGATGTTTTTGTTTATCACATCGCGCAGCCGCTGGGTGCCTGCTTCCGGCGCAAAGGTCAACCCGCTTTTGCGCACTCTGGAAATCTTCTCAACCAGCTCATCGCTGAAGCTGTCGATGCGCAGCGAGGGCAGAGACAGGCTCACCTTGCCCGATTCGGTCCAATCCAGCACCCGATCCAGCAGCGGCTCGATCTCGGGATGATCGCTGGTGGACAGCGAGAGCAATGAAAGCTCCTCAAAGCCCGTGCTGCGGCAGAGCTCGCGGGCCTGTCGGTCAATCGTTTCGGCACGCTTTGCCCGGAAAGGGCGGTAGATAAAGCCCGCCTGGCAGAAACGGCAGCCGCGCACGCAGCCGCGCAGCACCTCAACGCTTGCCCGGTCATGTACCGTCTCGATCATCGGCACCGGGATCTGCTGCGGGAAGGGCGCGGCGTCCATATCAGCGACGATCCGCCTGCGAACAGGCATCGGGGCGCCGCGCTTCGGGGTAACCGAGGCGATCGTCCCATCCTTGTTGTACTTCACCGTATACAATGCCGGGACATAGACGCCCTCTATGCCGGCGGCTTCCCGAAGGGTTTTAGCACGATCCCATCCCTGTTCTTTCGCCCGGATGAGGAAGCGGCAGAGCTCGACGTTCATCTGCTCCCCTTCGCCGAGCAGGAACAGATCCACAAAATCGGCCATCGGTTCCGGATTACAGACACAGGGGCCGCCCGCAACAACAATCGGGTCCTCTTCTCCGCGCTCCTTCGACAGCAGCGGCACGCCGCCCAGGTCGAGCATATAAAGCAGGTTTGTATAGGACATCTCGTATTGCAGCGTAAAGCCAACCACGTCAAATGCGCGCAGCGGATCGCCGCTTTCCAGCGCGCAGAGCGGCGCGTTATACTGCAGCATCTGTTCACGCATGTCGAACCAGGGCGCGAACGCGCGCTCGCACCAGACGTCCGGCTCCGCATTCTGCACCGCATACAGGATCTTCATGCCAAGATGCGACATGCCGACCTCGTAAACATCCGGAAAGCAAAATGCAAACCGGAGCTTGACCGCATTTTTATCCTTATGAACGGCGCCCCGCTCACCTCCGACATAGCGGCCCGGCTTCTGGACCGCGCGGAGCATCTTCTCCTGTGTAAAATCCCTCATAGTTTCCTTTTCCAATCTATCCCGGCCGCAAACACGGACGGACTTTCCTTCGATTTACAGCACACAAAAAGCAGCCGTTTCGCGGCTGCTTTTATCATAGCAAATTTTTCTCAGCTTGTATATCGGATATTTTTGATCGAGGCAATAAAAATATAAATTCCGACCAGAAATACCGTGGGATTCAGCGTATTGCGCAGCAGTACCAGGAAGCCCACACACATAACCATGATGGATATTGCGAAACTTACGGTTCCGTGCAGAATCGCCGCTTTGCGCGCCGGCGTTTTGGATTCCAAAACCAGCCGCAGTATTTTGCCGCCGTCCAGATCGCCGGCCGGCAGCGCGTTGAAACATCCAAGGGCCAGATTGGAAAAGCAGAATTCCGGTTTTTGAAGCGTCCAGAAAATCAGAGCTAACGCAAAGTTCACCATGCAGCCCGCGGACAGGATCAGATATTCGTCTTTTCTGCGCACCAGCTCGGTTCCCGGCTGAATCTCAAACCTTCCCGCAACCACGGTGATCTGCGCAGGCTGATTCCCTCTCGCCAGCATGGCGGCGAGGTGTCCCGCCTCGTGCGCAAACAGAAACAGGACTGTACAGGCCACCTTGCTGCTTCCCATAATGGTCCAGACGCTCAGGCAGGCGAAAAACCATACTGACAGGCAAACCGTCGTGCCGCGGATACGAAATCGCAGCATGAATCAGCCCGTCTCGGAAATGAACTGCACGACGCGGTTCATGGCTTCGCTTATCTGCTGCGGATCAAAAAGCTCCGGCTGCTCGCTCAGCGTGCGGTAGGTCTCGCACACAGCATTATACAGCTGCGGAAAAAATAAGATCAGCAGCAGAAATACGGCCAGCAGCACAACGGCTACCGCCGCTTGCAGCTGTGTTACCGTTCTCTTCTTCTTTTGCGGCTTTTCCACCTGTTTTCCCCCATTGCCTGCCTGTGTTTTAAATCAGCAGACCTGCTTGTAATTATCCAACTCCAGCTGGGTAAAGGCCATTGTTTCGGAAGCGGGATTGAAAATGGAGTTGTACCGAAACAGCGCCACGCCCTTACAATTGGTAAAGGTCAAAGAGTCGAGATACTGTCTCGAAATAATGTCGCTGTTTTCAAGCCACTCATTTTGCCCGCTGCCTGCGTACTCATCCACGGTTCCCGATTTATAAAAACTGAGTCCGGCAATAAGATCGCAGGAGGTACACAGCATGGACCACTCGGTCAGCGTCTGCAAATAAGGCATCGTCTCGTTTTCATAGCCGAAATAGATCTGCGGGCAGATGTAATCCACATAGCCCTCCTCAGCGCAGATTTTTCGAACATCAATATAATGCCGGGTTACGTCCCGATCGATGGAAGCGTCCGGGCTGATGCCGAAAACAGCCTGCGGGCGCACCTCTTTCACCTTTGCATATACGGCGCCCACAAAGTCCAGCACGTTCTGGCGGCGCCATTGATCCAACGGGAGCTCGCCTCCCTGCTCGGTATACTGCGTATAGGCATATTCATCAAATGCCGTATCGTCGGTGGCATAAAAATAATCGTCAAAATGCAGGCCATCAAACTCATATGCGCTCATCAGCTCAGAAATATAGTCAATGTTTTTGCTTTGCATTTCTGCATTGGACGGATCGATCCACATTCTTCCGTCCACCTCTGTAATCGCTCCGGGACTTTGCTGATTGATCGGCTCGCAGAAAGCGGCGGTGTCCTCGTCCGACACCGATCCCAAACGGTATGGGTTGATCCATGCATGGATTCGCATTCCGCGCTCATGCGCTTTCTGAACAGCGATTCCCAGATAATCAATTTCCGGATCATAGGACGCAAATAACCGATTAGGCAGAGTGAAAATCTGTGAATTGTACAGGCTCTCCCCGAAAGCGCGGACCTGAAAAAAGATATCCGTTGTATGGATCGACTCTAGATTTCCCAGCATCTCCTCCAGCTTCTGCGTATACTGCTGCTGATCGTCGCTGATGATGTCGTAAAGGTCAAGATAGCTCACCCAGACCGCCCGAATATAGTCGTCCGGCGCCTGCGCCGGCAGTGCGGCAGGTTCAAAAATCTGTTCGGACAAATTGTCCTGTGCCGGACCTTCGGACTTTGCAGGAGATTCTGTCAATCCGCAGCCGGTAAGCAGAGATAAAGCCAGAACAACCGAAACCACTGTTATCCATTTTTTATGTTTGCGCATCCTCAGCTTTCCTTTCTTATCCTTTTTAAGCTCCGGTACAGTATATTTTTATAAAGCACCGAAAAGAACAGGAATAACCTCCCGCCAAAAACACACGGAAATCAGGCATCCCGGCCTGTTTTCTGTCAATTGCCGGTTTGAACCGCAAACCTTTCCGGAGTTCGCACTTCTACGGACAAAAGAAAATGTGCAGAAGTACGCAGCGCACTTTGTATTTTTTCAAAGTTTCATAAACCTGGTTATCCTGTCTGCATGCAAAAAGTCTTTGACTGTCCGGTCGTTGACTGACGCCAATTAAATGGGTGTACAGTTTTTTTCCACACACAAAAAAGGACGCGGATCTCTCCGCGTCCTTTTTTGCCGCTATTTTGTTTATTCCTCTTCCGCTTCGCGCAGATCGGCCGCCTCTTCGATAACCTTAGCTTCAAGGTTGGAGGGCAGCGGCTCGTAACGCGCAAACTCCAATTCATAGGTTCCGCGTCCCTGGGTCGAAGAACGCATATAAGTTGTGAAATCATGCATTTCGGACATCGGGACCTCTGCCTCGACGACCTGCATTCCCTCTTCTTCCGAGGGGTTCATGCCAAGCACACGGCCGCGCCGTTTGTTGATTTCACCCATCAGGTCGCCGGTATTGGAATCCGGCACCATGGCACGAAGCGTGCCGATCGGTTCCAGAATCGCAGGTTTGGCCTGCGCGCATGCCGCCTTATAAGCCAGGCGTGCAGCAGATTTGAAAGCGACTTCCTTGGAGTCAACCGGGTGATATTTGCCGTCATAAAGCGTGGCGCGCACACCCGTCATCGGATAACCGGCAAGCACACCGTGCTTCATTGCCTCGCGCAGTCCCTTTTCAACTGCCGGGATAAACTCCTTCGGCACCGCGCCGCCGACAACCGCGTTGACAAACTCAAACTCGGTTCCGTCCGTAAGCGGTTCAAAGCGCATCTGAACAACACCGTACTGGCCGGCGCCGCCGGACTGTTTCTTATGTTTGCCTTCCGCTTCCGCTTTGGCACGGATCGTTTCGCGATAGGCAACGCGCGGCGGCGTGAGCTCCAGGTCGAGGCCGAACTTGCTCTTCAGCTTGCTGATCGCGACATCCAGGTGCTGCTCGCCGAGTCCGGACAGAACCTGCTGACCGGTTTCGGAATCCACCACATACTGCAAAGTGGGATCTTCATCCATCAGTTTCGCAATAGCGGGCGCAACCTTGCTCTCATCGCCCTTATTCTTCGTCTTGATCGCCATGCGCATCGAGGGTTTCGGGAATTCGATCCGCTCAAGCTCATACACCGCATCAGGACGGCAGAGGGTATCGCCGGTCTTAACCCCGACCAGCTTGGTGACCGCGCCCATATCGCCCGCGACGATCTCCTTGGTGTCGATCTGCTTTTTGCCCTTGAGGAACATCAGCTTTCCGGGCTTCTCCTGTTCTCCCGTGCGCGCATTGACCAGCGGGCCATCGCTCGTCAAAGTGCCGGAAACGACCTTGACATAGGAAAGCTTTCCGACAAAGGGATCGGCAACCGTCTTAAAGACATAGGCAACCAGCGGACCATTGGGCGAGTAGGTGACCACGGCATCATTTCCGTCTTTGTCCTTGACCGGCGTTTCGGAAACGTCAGCCGGGGACGGCAGCATCTTGCGGATAGCTTCCAGTACAATGATCATGCCTTCCAGCGTAGAGGTATCGCCGCAGACGACCGGCGCAATAACGCCGCTCTTGACGCCGGAGCGCACCGCCTTGACGATTTCCTCATCGGTAAACGGCTCGTCGTTGAAAAACTTATCCATCAGCTCGTCGGAGGTCTCCGCAACCGCTTCATTGATCGCGGTCATCAGCTCTTCCATGCGCTCATGCTGTTCCGGCATCGGAACTTCGCTCTCTACGCCGTTGTTGTATGTATAGGCTTTTTTCTGAAGCAGATCGACGTAAACGGTCGGCTTTCCTTCCTGCATGACCGGCATCATGACCGGGCAGACGCTGTTGCCGAACTGCGCTTTCAGCTCGTCGAACACCTTGAAGAAATCTGCGTGTTCCGCCGCCATTTTGCTGATAAAGAACATTTTTGCGCGGTTGTTGCGCTTTGCAAGCTTGTACGCCTTCTGGGTACCGACCGCGACGCCGGAGCGGGACGAAACGGTAATCAGAACCGACTCGCAGGCTTTTACGGCCTCATAGTTGCCCAGTTCAAAGTCGAAAAGGCCCGGCGCGTCAACCAGATTGACGTGGGTTTCCTTATACTCAAAAGGCGCAAGCGCCGTCGAAATAGAGGCTTTACGGCGAATCTCCTCCGGATCAAAGTCGGAAACCGTGTTGCCGTCCGCAACCGTACCAAGACGATCGGAACTTTTGGTAATATACATCAGGGCTTCCGTTAAGCTTGTTTTACCGCTGCCGCTGTGACCGGCAAGCATGACGTTGCGAATTTTGTCCGGAGAGTAGGCCATAGTGAATAAATCCCCCTAAGTGTCTCGATTTCTCTGCATTATGCACAGATTTGTGAAAAAACCTCACTTGAAAATTGTAGCACATGCAATCCAAATTTGAAAGTAGATTTTGTCATAAAATAAACCCGCGCGGGTAGAATTCCCCGCGCGGGTTTTGTGCATTTCGTACAGTTTTGTGTTTAATATCGGCGTGCAGATACCACGATCGTCAACAACAAACAGCAGAGCAGCTGGAAGAAAAGCACTGTAGCGACCCCAATTGTGCCAATCATGGACAGGGCGCTCAGCACACAGGCGACAACAGCGCCGACTATCATACAGGCAAGCTCTATCGCCCCCGCCATCCGAACGCTGCCACGGACATTGTAGCAGGCTATGATTCCCCGCACGAAGGAGGACAAGGAACCGATATGGGTGATCGCAGAGGGCGCCCGGCCAACATAATCGGTCCGTTTGGTCAGTTCTGCGACGTCATCCTCCCGCACGACGGCCACCATGCTTTTGGGAATCTGATAAAGCCGGGCAATTTTTTCCGGGGTGATGTTGAAGTCACGGGTATGCACCAGAATGTCCACCCCTTCGCGCTCAAAACCGCGCAGCGCATTCTCAACCTCAGCATTGGGCGAGTAACTGATCACGAACATTGCATAAAGCTTTCCGGCAACCGCCAGATAAAGCGCGTCCCGACTGTTTGTTTTGGTATACCTGCTCTCGTAGTCGCGGGAAGGCACCTCGATCTCGTGGCTTTGCAAAAGTTCCCGTGTGCCCAGGAAGATGCGGGTCTTATCTATCCAGAAACTGTAGCCAAGCCCGCTCTCGTACTCGACGCCATCGACCGGATAAAGCATTTCGGTCTTATTCTGAATCACATTCATAAACATCGGCGCCATCGTGTCGCAGGACTGGATAACCACCGACGCGGCATAAAGAATCGCTTTGTCGATTCTTTCCCGCTCAAAGGTCTTGATTCCGTGCAGCAAAACACTGCCTTTCGGGAAAAGTTCCCGTCCTTCAAGAACGACACAGTTCGCATCGCACACCTCGTCAGCCGCGCTGTAACCGGGCACCACGGCGCCGACTTTGGAAAGGCTACGCTGCATGCAGTAAATAGGGAGATACTGCGCAAGGGTGGACACAAACGGCCCGGTAAACGCCGCCGCCATTGCCAGATAGCGAACGGCAGTAAAGACGTTTCCGCCCTTGAAATAGCCCAGAACGCCGCAAGCCACGCTGATGAGGAAAAGCACGGAGGCCGCGGTATATACTGCCGGGCCTGTTTGCGGTTTTGAATAGCTGTGCGGCAAAAAGTTTTCCGTAAAGCCCGTTTTCCGTTTAATCAGGATCCGCGGATTGTTAAGGTCCAGATCCCTTGTGATCCTTCTTGTGAAATTCTGCTCATCCAGCACGGCGGAAGAATACTTTTCATAACTGTCCGACACCGTGCGGAAGCTTGAAAGAATTCGCTTATCTCGCAGATAAACGCCCAGGCGGTTAAAGAAGACCGCGCCGGCAGCGACACAGGCGCATGCACCGCCGAAATCCTGAAAACCATCGCTGAACATCAGCACGATACACTCCACGATTGCAGCGATACAAGCAAAGGAAATCAGCGAATTTTCATCTGCATGAAAGCTGACCAGGCGTCCGAAGCCCTGGAAAACCGGCTTGATGCAGAAGCCGATGGCGACCAACAGCAGCGCAAGATTCAGCCCGTAAAACACCATCGGTTCTGCCAGTCCGCCGCTGAAGAGCTCCAGCTCCGCCATAACGTCCAGAATCAGCAGAACAAACGCGCACAGGCCGGTCGCCAAAACCGCCGCAAAGCTTTTTCTGCGGTCCGCACTGAGCTGCTCGTTGACAGCTTCGGTATCCTCGTCCGACCGGTACTCGACGGCCGATTCCAGCTCGCCGTTTTCCTCTTCATCTTCGAAAACCGGACCGCCGACTTCGCCTTCCTTTTCCGCAACGACAAAATCCTTGATTTTGCGTTGACGCTTTGCCTTTTCATTAAGCGATTCGCGGTCAATGATCACCGTATCGCCGAAAAACTCGCGGAAATTATCGTCCACATTTTCACGCACATTCAAAACGCCTTTTTTTGCGCTTCTCTGCGCGGTGTCGGAAATCGGCGCCGTTCGGAAAGCCTCCTGCGCGCTGCGCATCTGTGCCTGCCGCGCAGAAGTGTTCTTCGCTTCCTGCGGAATAATCGTCTCGGTCGTGAAACTCTGGGTAAACAGCGGATGATTCTCGGTATAGTCCTTTTTCTGTTCGGGCATCAGGATTTCGCTGGTATGAGAATGTACTGTTTTCGGCTCCTGCGGAACCGCATCCACGCCCCGCTCGATGGTCGGCGCAAGCATATCTTTATTGATCGGATCAAATTCGATAGAATCCGAATCGGGTTTTTCTCCGATCAGGTTGCTGAAAATCGATCGTTTGGATTTTTTATTTGCCGTCTGCGGTTCGTCCTTGGTTTCTTCCGGCAGTTTTACCGGCTTCATCTGCGCTGTGTTAGAAAAAGATGTGAAGGACGGTCTGTCTTTCGGAATCTCAAACTGGATCGTCTCGTTGAGCCTTCTTGAGGCGCGGGGAATCTCCTGTGTGCGGGACAGCGTTTCCCTCTCCTGGATTCTGCGACGGGCCAGTTCCTGCGCACGCTGCTCCATCGCCTGACTTTGCGCGGCCGCCTGTGAATCGCTTTTTCTCTCCGGCGCACGATTTTGCGGCTGGACCGGCCGCTGCTGCGGTTTATCCATGGGAATACCGGCCTGCTGTCCTTCGCGCCGGCTGTTTTGCGCAGACGGCCGGTTATTCTGTGTCGCCGGCCGGAATTCAGCCTGCGGCTTTTGCTGCGGCATCTGGCCCTGCAAGCCGCTTTGCATCTTCTTCGCCGCCGGCTGCTGTACGGCCGGCTCGGGGCGCCATGCCTGCTGTGCCGGGCGCTGTGCGCTGGTACCGGAACTTTGCGCCGGTTTTTTTGCCGCCGACTGGCTGCTTTGACTAAAGGGCTGCTGCGCGCGCGGCGCGGCGGTCGTTCTGCCGCTGTAAGGCGTCTTCATCTCCTGTGCCGGCGCCTTTTGCCCCATAACGTCCGAAATCGGCTGGATCGGTTTTTTCGGATTGTTCAGATAATCCGCCCGGATCTGTTCCAGTTCCATCGTCTGCGCCAGCCGTTTTTCGCGCAGTTCACGCAAAAGCTCCTCAAGCTGCTCCGCTCTGCTTTTCTCCTGTCCCATTCCCGACGCCTCCTTTACTGAGTCCTTTGCCTGAGTATCTCGTATAACAGAACGCCTGCCGCCACCGATGCGTTCAAAGAATTGATCTGACCGCGAATCGGAAGTGAGACCGTTATGTCGCAGAGTTCCTTAACCAATCTGGAAACGCCAAATCCCTCTGACCCGACCACAAGCGCGGCCGGTCCGGTCAAATCGGTTTGAAAAGCGGGACTTCCGTCCATATCCGCGCAGTAAAAAAACACGCCGCGCTTTTTCATATCCCGTATTGCGGACGCCAGATTGGAAACCCGTGCAATTTTCATGCAGCTGCACGCCCCGGCAGAAGCACGGTGCACGGCCGAGGTCACCGCACAATTTCCCCGCTTCGGGATAACAACGCCATGCGCGCCGACACATTCAGCCGTTCGGATAATGGCGCCGAGGTTATGCGGGTCCTCGATCCCGTCCGTAACGACAAAAAGCGGCGGTTCCCCGCTTTGCGCCGCATTTTCAAAAAGTTCATCCAGCGTGCAGTACCGGCAGACAGGGCAAAGCAGCGCAACGCCCTGGTGATGTTCGCTTGCGCAAAGCTTTGACAGTTTAAGCTCGGGTACTTTTTTAATGACCGCGCCCTTTTGCTTCGCCAGCGCGACAATATACCCCAGCGCTTTGTCTGTATCCGCCCCGCTCAAATACAGCGTATCTGCGGCTTCCACCGTTTTCAGCGTCTCAATCACACTGTTGCGGCCGTATATTACCTGTGAATCCGGCGTCTGCGCCGTTTCCTCGATTTGATTTGACTTTTGCTGCAAAACAGATTCTCCATTTCCCGAGATTGACCGGGCATAGCAAATGCTGCATCCTGCGCCTGGTCATATATAGAGTATTGTAGCACAGATTTTCTGTTTCGAAAAGCCTGTTCGCACAGACTGTTTTTCTGTTAAAGCAGCGCGATGAGCAATGCCGCGCCCAACACGGCGGCCGCCGCCGCGGCAATCCACCATCCCGATATCTTTTTCTTTTTGCAGCAGACAGCACTTACGTAATTATCCAGGTTTTCCTGTTCCTCACGCAGTCTTGCCTGCGCAACCCCAGGCTTGAGAATTACAATCACCCGTTCTACAAATTCGGAGTTCGGCTCCACAATTTCGATTACCTTTCTGTTCAGTCCTTTCACGATTCCCTGTCCTCCATATATGCTGTTCATTACTAGTATTCGTCCTGGACAAACAAAAAATCATTTGTCAAGTCTAAATTTTTTCCGCCGCACGAAAGGCCGGTATACTTGCAGTAAATCCGTACTATGCAGCCCTTCATGTTGAAAAGTCGGTTGAAAATGTTAAAAGACCGCCTGATTTCCATGAATCTTTATCAACATTTCATTTTTTTAGGGGAGATTTTCAACTGCATGTTAAAGAGTTTAAACAAAACAGGCGGTTATATTCCCTTTATCCTCTCATCGTATTTATTGTTTTTTTCTCGAATCCTTTCAGATATTTCGTTATATTGACAATTGCGCTTGTGTTTGTTTGTTAATAGACGATCTGTTTTGAACCGATAAATGAACAACTTGCATGAATTCCCTGTTCAATATACAGCCGACTTTATTTGCGCCGCGTTTTCTGCTATGTTATAATTCCGCGCGGAGGGGATTTGTTTGCACAATCGGGAATTCACAATACAAGCAAAGACTTTTTCGCTCGCTGACACGCTGAATTGCGGTCAGTGTTTTCGCTGGGTCGAAGAAGAAGGAGGATTCACCGGGCCTGTGCAGGGACGGCTCGTACATTTACGGCAAAGCGGTGACTGCATATATGTAAGCGGGATTGCAGAAGAAGTGGGCTCGCCGCTGCTTTGCGCTCTTTTCAGCCTCGACGAGGACTATGAAAGTTATCACGAGATCCTGCGCAGACATGAACCTCTTCGCACGGCTGTGGACTTTGCACCGGGCATCCGTGTAATGAAACAGCCTCTTTGGGAAAGCCTGTGCACCTTTATCCTGTCCCAAAACAACAACATTCCCCGCATAACGATGCTGGTTCGCCGGTTATGCGAAATGTTTAATGCAAGCGGCGCCGACTGCCCCCTCTTTCCTTCTGCACAGCAGATTTGCTCGCTGGGGCCCGACGGCCTTGGGGAACTTCGCGCCGGTTTTCGAACAAAGTATCTTCTGGACGCTGCGCACCGTTTTTCAGAAGGAAGCATTGATGAAGAATTTCTCCGCACCGCTCCGCTGGACAAGGCGCGCGGGATGCTGATGCAAATTTACGGCGTTGGGCCCAAAGTCGCGGACTGCGTGCTTTTATTCGGCGCCACGCGATATGAAGCTTTTCCAATGGACGTTTGGATGAAAAAGGCCATGACCCATCTGTTTCCGCAGGGATTGCCGCAGGAGGCGCAGCCTATCGCGGGAATTGCGCAGCAGTATATCTTCCATTATGCAAGAACCTCCGGTATTCTGGACCATCTATAAGGCCGCCAAAACACCGCATACAAAAAATTACAATTTTCTTTGAAAATGTCCTTGACAAACTCAAAAATATTTGCTATTCTTGTAAAGCTCACTGCGGTGAACACGATGCGGTGAAACCCGATGGGCCTTTAGCTCAGTTGGTTAGAGCAACCGGCTCATAACCGGTCGGTCCGGGGTTCGAGTCCCTGAAGGCCCACCATCTGATTATATAGGGGTATAGCTCAGCTGGTAGAGCAGCGGTCTCCAAAACCGCGTGCCGAGGGTTCGAATCCTTCTGCCCCTGCCATATGGCCCGGTAGTTCAGTTGGTTAGAACGCTAGCCTGTCACGCTAGAGG
>CALWZE010000057.1 GCA_944385925.1 uncultured Clostridia bacterium | reverse complement strand
CCCACTGGGCCCGGTTGCAGCACCGGTGGGAGAAGAAGTTCAGCAGGGAGCGGGCGTTCATGGCGCAGATCCTCTCGGTGGTGCCGGCGTTGGGCCGCACAAAGCGGGCGTCCTCAATGGCCTGCTTTTCGGCGCTGGTCGCCGCCTTTTTCTCGCTCATCCCCTGCGCAAGGTTCGCCTTATAATACTTCTTTTTAAGGATCTCGGTCAGTTTTTCATAGTCTTCCGCATCCCGCTTCATCGCAGCTTCATAAATTTCAAGCGCCTGCGGATCGTCCGCGATCGCGTGCGGCGTCACATAACGGAAATCGTCCAGCCGGACATATCGCTGGCTCTGCACGCTGAAGGAAGCGATGCGGTGACGGGTGATCTGGGCAAGCAGGCTGCGGGACACTCCTTCGATGCCGAAGGTGAAGCTTGCGTGCTCGGTCGGGCTTTCGTGGCCCATATTGGTCAGCATCTCCACAAAGGCCTTTGCCTTTTCATCGGACAGCTGGGTCGTCAGGTCGGAGATGGACGCGTCGGAATAACACAGCCGTGCGGCGTCGGCGACAAGGTGTTCCGGGTTCGCGGTATGCGCAAGAAGATAGACAGTCATGATCCCACTCCTTTTATATGTAGCTCCACTTGAATTATTCTAGCCGAATGTTTTTGCCCTGTTGGTGCGCCGGTCACCCGGCGTCCTTATATTTTTTTGAGCGGCGCGTAATTCGCCATGGTTTTCTTGCGCCCGCCCTTATCAAAGTCAATTTCCAGCAACGTATCTCCTCCGATCGCTGCCGCCGACAGGACGGTGCCCGGGCCGAAAATTTTATGCTCCACCCGGTCTCCCGGCGCAAAGCGCGCCGGCGCGCTCTGTTTTGCCGGGGCGGCGCCGACCGTGACTCCGCGCTCCAGCTGATAGTTGGCCGTGGCGTTCGCTTTGCGGTACTCATACTGCGCGCGGGATTCGCCGCGCGCCATATTATTATAGGTGATCGCCCTGGAACGGGGCGCCTCGTCCAGCTTGAGTTCATCCGAAAACTCCTGCAGGAAGCGGGATTCCGGATTTCTCCTTGTCTGTCCAAACAACATACGCAGCGCCGCGCGGGTCAAATACAGCTTTTTGCGCGCCCGGGTAATGCCGACATAAGCAAGCCGTCTTTCCTCCTCCAGATCATCCGGATTATAACGGCTTTGTTCGCCGGGGAAAATTCCCTCTTCCAGGCCGATGATATAAACGCAGTCAAACTCCAGTCCCTTTGCGCTGTGCAATGTCATGAGCACCACCGCGTCCGTATTCTCATCATAGCTGTCAATGCTGGATACCAGCGCGATTTCCTCCAGGAACAGGGTCAGATCTCCTTCGGGATTTTCCTGTTCAAAAGCGCGGATGTTGGACAGAAACTCTTCGACGTTTTCCAGCCGCGCCGCGCCTTCCTCTCCCTGTTCCTCCAGCATCTGCCGGTAACCGGTCAGGTCGATCAGGTGATCCGCAAAGTCGATCAGCGGCATCTCCTGATAATCCGCACAGAGCTTTTCGTACAATTGATAAAACGAGCTCAGCGCCTTTTTTGCTCTGGACAGCGCAGGATAGGCCTCTGCTTCACGGATCACTTCCAGCATCGGGACGCCAAGGCCGGACGCGATCTGCGCGATTTGCGCAACGGTTGCCTCCCCGATTTTGCGCGCCGGGCGGTTGATGATCCTCGTCAGGCGCAGATCATCGCCCGGATTATCGATCAGGCAAAGATAGGCGAGAATATCCTTGATCTCAGCGCGGTCGTAGAATCGAAGACCGCCGACAATGCGATATGGTATTCCCGCGCGGGCAAAATAATTCTCAATCGCGTTGGACTGCGCATTCATGCGGTAAAGCACAGCCTGATGGTTGAGCGGAATACCCTCTTTCTGGTTCTGCGCGATTTTCATAGCGACATACATCGCCTCTTCCCGCTCGTCCTGCGCACAATATACGTGAATCGGCTCGCCTTCGCCGCGATCGGTCCAAAGCGTCTTGCCTTTGCGCCCGCGGTTATTGGCGATCACTTCATTTGCCGCTTGCAGGATGTGGCCTGTTGACCGATAATTCTGTTCGAGACGCACCACCCGCGCGCCGGGAAAATGTTCTTCAAAATTCAGGATATTTTCGATTGTTGCGCCGCGGAAACGGTAAATGCTCTGGTCATCGTCGCCGACGACACAGAGATTTCTCTGCGGTCCGGTCAGCAGTTCGACCAGACGATATTGCGCATAGCTCGTGTCCTGATACTCGTCAACCATGATATATTTAAACCGGCGGTGATAATATTCCCGAACATCCGGATTATCCTGCAAAAGCCGCACGGTATAGTAAATCAGGTCATCAAAATCAAATGCGCCCGCCGCATGCAGCCTTTTCTGATAGGCCGCATAAATTCTGGCGATCATTTTGTCCTGATAGCTGCCCGGCTGCTCGGCAAAATCCTGGGGCGAAAGCATCTCATCCTTAATTCGCCCGATCCGCCCAAGCACCGCGCGCGGCGGAAACAGCTTGTCGTCTGTTCCAAGCTCTTTATAGACCTCTTTCAGCGCGCGCTGACTGTCGTCGGTATCATAAATGGTGAAGTTCTGCGGAAAGCCGAGCAGCGCCGCGTCCCGGCGCAAAAAGCGCACACAGGCGGAATGAAAGGTTGCGGCAAACGCGTCATTCCCGCGCGGGCCGACCGAATCGCAGATTCTGCTTTTCAGCTCTGCCGCCGCTTTATTGGTAAAGGTGATCGCCAGAATATTCCAGGGCTCGATAAAGCCGCTGCGCAGAAGCGGTTTTAGCGACTCATCCGGCGTCTCTCCCTGCTTCAGCGCCTGACGCAGCAGTTCGATTTCCCTTTCACCCACCTCGCCCGCAACGAAATCCGAAAGATATGCGTCGCCGAATTCCAGCAGGTTCTTTATCCGGTTAACGACCACCGTCGTCTTTCCGCTGCCCGCGCCGGCAAGAATCAGCATCGGGCCGGAGGTTTGCAGCGCCGCCTGTCGCTGCACTTCATTTAATGCGGAAAAGCGCGCCTCAATATACTGTCGGCGCAGCTTTAAAAATTCTTCTTTGGGCTGCATGTGATCCCCTTTTTTTCAAATATAAGCAGAGTGCCCTGACCATAAAAAAGCGCCAGCCCGCAGGCCAACGCCCGAAGTTGACAATTTGTTTTCTTATTCTATCATGAAGCGCGTCTTTTGTCCAATCAGCAAAATTCCCTTTCCAGACTTTTGTAAAACAGCGTTTTTCCCTTTAAGAAAGGCAAAATTACCGCTTCTTTTTCACCCGTAAGCAAGCCCACAGTTTTTAACGAATATCCGCTGCATCCGCTTAATCTGGGCTCTGCTTCACCTTAAAATCAGGACGAATGTATTCGTCACATTGCCAGAAACCAGATCGTGAATAAGGCGGCTATCGCGACGCCGGAAGCTGCTAAACTTATTCCTATGTTTGTATAGGCCCGTCTGATTTTGATCGCGGGATTTATACTTTTTATCAAACTGCACGCCTGTTTTGCTGAACCGTTTTGGAATGTGTCGCAGGGCATGTACAAAAACCTTTTCGCCTGTGTTTTTATGATGAATACATTCTTGCTCAACAGGCATTCGCGAATAGCATAGTAAGACACCGTTGTCATTCCGGCATAAATCTCCTCTTCTCGAAAGAAAATCGTTATGTCAACATTTTTTTCCTTAAACTCTTCCCGAAGTTTCTTTAAGTACCGGCGAGTTGCTGACACAACAAGATAATAATAGTTTGCTAAAAAAATACCGCTGAACATCACCGGCTCGACTATTTTTTGCGCGAAAGGAAAATCAGGGCTCAATATTACATATGTGCTCCGAATCAGGCAGAAAAAAAGGAACAACGCTAAAATCCAGGATGAAAAGAACGAAACGGAATAAAGGTTTCTAATAAATTTTTTTGTTATTGTGTATGTGTTCGAAAGCATTTCTTTCCTCCTTCATAGATCGACAATGCGCCCGCGCAAGATTGTCGCTTTCCTTCCTTAACGACGCAAGCTCCGTTTTTGCGTGTTTATCAATTCGCAAGTGGATAGTGATTCAGCTTTCGCGGAGAGAAAGTTTTTTACAAGGGGATGCCATTCAACTTCATGGCTTCCTCGATCGGAATATAAAAGTTCCAGTCGTTCGCGACCTTAAACTCATACAGCTTTTGCCGATAATCTTTCCAGTCTTTTGCTTTCAATTCCATAACCCCTGTTTCTGAAACCAGCCGTCCCTTTTCATCCAGCATGAACAGATAGGTTTTCCCCTCGTTATTTACTCTGTCAGACGCCATCAAATAAAGGGATTTTCCGTCCGCATCCTGTGCCAGAAAAGAGCTCAAATACCCGCGATATAAAAATGGTTCGGGGGAATTTTCTACGGCACGGCGCAAAGTTCTGTCAGAAAAATTATTTACATTGCGTCTGACTATCGGGACGGAAAAGCACTTGCTGTAATCCACCTTTTTGCCCCAGTCATTTGCTTCCTTCAATTCTTCAATCTGCTCGTGAGAAAAATATTCCCACATTACTTCTTTGGTCAGTTTTCCAGGATATTCTTCGGAAGGGATACTCGCATAGGTCATATTTTTCCCGTCGTAAAAGTATGCTTTATCCCCTACAGTCGGCTGGGCGATCACAAGAAGCAGCTGGGGCTCAAACCACCCGGATGAATCGAATAAAAAAAAGCGTCCTGCCATACCGATCGGTTTCCATCGCTCCAACCTCGCTGTGCCACCCGCCCATGGTGTTCAGTGCGGACCGCACAGCTACCGTATGCAGGTCCGCATAATCTCCAACATAGTCGACAGGTTCGCAGCCGCAAAATACGCCTGAAACAAAACATAAAATAAGCAGCATTGCAATTGTGCGTTTCATTATTCTCCCCCTAAACTGCCGGCGGCGATTTTGGATTTATACGCGTGTTACACATGAAAATCGAGAATGCAGTCATCCAGGTCCGTAATATCCTCTATGTGCCCGTTATTCTCGGCTTTTGCTGCGCTGCGGATGTTTTCCGTCATGATTTTGCTTTTGCAATAAACATCTACATAAATGGCGTCAATCACAAACACCGTCATTTCACAGCCGCTGTCCATAAAATCCGCATAACAATTCAGCTGTCTGAAATCCTCTTTTTTTACATAGGCTTCAAATTTTCCGGCTATGAGATAAAGGTCATTGTTATTCAGGAATTCTCTTAGCGCTTCGTAGGAATAGACCGTGTAATCGTCTTCTTTGTCATTTAAAGGGCGGCAGCCTGATTCAATGGCTTTTTGCTCCGCTTGTGCAAACTCCTGCGCCGTTATTGGGACGGATTTTCCCAAAACCGGCCGCTTTTCGCCTTTTCCGGCAATAAAAAAATCCAGTTGGGAAACTTTCCACAGGTATTTTTCTACCGGCAGCTTCTTAAGCACATTCCACAGGTTCGGTCCGTAAGTATTAAAAGTTTCGAAGCGTACTCCGCGCATATTTCCGTCCCCTCTTTTTAGTATAAAAGATATCTATCGCCCACAGGCAGACGAAGGGATAGCCAAAAGCTGACGTTACCAAACGGCCATACGGGTACGTTCGTCATTTTCATCCGTAATATATTCCAGCTTTCCGCCCTCAAGGATTCCTGCTTCTTTTATATTCTGAAAAATCGTTTGTGCCAGCCGCAGATCCTTCGCATATATTTCAACGTTCCAGCAATCGTAAATCAGGATAATCATCCGGCATCCGGAAGCGCTGTAGTCTGCATAATCCTTGATCGGCACAACATCCTCCTTTGAGAGATACGCGCGCATGACCGCAAAATCGATCACCCGGCTTTGGGTAGATCGGATCACCTGTTCCAGTTCTTTTCCGGAAACGAGTATCGTTTCGCTCGGAAAAGCGCCGTCGCCTGGCAGTTCTTCATAATCAGAGACCTGCCATATATACCGCTGCAAATCCACATTTTTGAACGCGCGGTTCAGCACCGGTTCGTCTCTTTGAGGAAAGAAATTGAAATAGATGCCTCTGATCATTTCACCGACCCCTCCCAGGCGTTTGTTCCGCCGGATTAAAATTCTGAAAACAGCCAAAGCAAGCGAGTTAATATTCTTTGTGATTCCCTGCGTGAGATAAGATTTGCCTGTTTATTCCGAAAAGCCTTTGCCATTTTGAAGCGCAGAACATCTTATTCTTGGATTCAACACCTTTTAAAATTCATCGAGCGGCCTTTTTGTCAGCCCAACGATTCGCCCATCGCCGCAAAAAACCTCGTGCGTTTCCTCCAGCTTTTTCAAAAAAGGACTTACGGCCCTTTTGCTGCCGCACCATACCGCCGGCAAAGCGCGCGGCGGGAGCTTTAATTGCCGCACGAGCTCCTTGTCCGTCATTTCGCCCATTGAACCTTCAAACCCGCCCGAACCGCACTCGACCTCTTTTAAAACCGCCAGAGAATAAAAAGCGTCTTTGACCATTTTATCCCAAACTCCCGCCTGGTCCAGCGTTTTATTATGCACAGCAAAACAGACGTTCGCTTTACCGCCCTTATGGTTTGGCTCATAATAGGACAGCTGCTGTATGCGCACACATCCTCCTTTTTCTTCGCAAGCTGTATGATCGGGGAAAATCCGGACTGCATTCTCCCAAGCGCCGCTTCCGCCCTGGCGGGGCTTTCCTGCGGGGAAAATAATCTTTGCTCGCGGAAAGCGCCCATAGCGCCCAAATAAAAATATGGGCCGTCCGTCCACCAAAAACATTCGCCACGCTCATATACGCCATAGTACCATTCGCACGCAAGCAGGCGGCGCAGGATACTTTCGAAAGACTTTCTGCCGTTTTTTACACGAAAATCCATCTCAAAGTACATGTTTGTCTTTCTCCCGAATTTAGCGGCAAAGCAGGAGTCCTGTGTCGATGCCGAAAAAAATTACGACCGCCTATTTGCCCGATGATATACGAATCTCTTGCGCAGTTTAAAAACATTAAAACACGTCTGTTATTAAATGTTGCCGCGCCTTCCAAAACTTCTTCACAAATAAACCGGCCGTTTCACCTACATTTTTTACACTCAGCCGCAGCGCCGGCGAACAAAGCCGCGGGAGCCCTCTCCCCTCTGCAGGCACACCACTATCCCTGCCGCCGGGCATATCTTTATCCTGAGCATTTGTCAAATCAGGAACAAATGATTCTCGAAGTACGGGCAGAAAAACGTTAATCGGCAAGATAAGTGATCTCTACGCCCTTTACTTCCGTTCTTTGCTTTGGGCTGTAGCGTTCGTCTACTCTGCCGGTCGTTACAACCAGCTCTTCATCCGACTTCCAGCTCACCTCAAACGGCCATTCGCTGATGTAGGTGTTCCCCCCATTATCCTTGAAGCCCTCATAACTCCGCAAAATCATGAGCTGGTAGGTTTCGTCTGTCGTAGCATTAATGTTCCTGATAAAAACGTATGCCTTATAGCGTCCGTCCGGCGACAGCTGGACGCTCAAAATTTGATTGTAAACCAGCGTTTCATCCGATGCCGTTGCGTACGCAAAATATAGCGAAACAGCTATACAGACGGGCCACGCCGTCACGGTCAAAACAGTAAGACACCTTTTCAACGCTTTTCTCATATGCTGCCTTCGCTTTTCCATAGAAAACTCCTTGAAAATTCGGGGACGGCAGGAAATCCTTTTTTGGGAGTACAACACTTTTTATTGCGGTTTCCCACGCTTTGGGCTCCGGATATTGCGCCGCTGTAAATTGAGCGAACACTCCCCCCTGAAGGACGCCCGGCAGATCAATGCAGAGAAACAGTCGGCCACAGATTATTGTTCAGCTTGGGACTTTTCCTGTCCCTTCCCCTGCTTCCATGCATTCTATGCATCTTCCGAAAGCGAGGCGCTGTAAAGCGGCGCAAAAGAATACTCTTCTCCATTTATAGTAAGTACATAATCTTCGCTGTAATGAATATAGCCATAGCAGGTCACAGACGTTTCTCCGAACTGGTCCGGCAGGATGTTGTTGCGCGTTACCTCGTAATATATAATGTCGCCATCCTGCCCCTTCAGTTCCACCTTATCTGCGACGCTATCTAGCCAAAAAGTTTTCGCAAATAAATAATAGTCTCCGGTCTCCTTTACCCAATACACGAACCCGTTTTGTGTTGATATGGGCTTTAATCTGGCCAAGGACATATAGCGATAACCGTCCTCTGTCTTTCTCAGAAGGCAGTTTATCGTCTCGTCCTCTTTCCCTTTGGACAGTATGACCAGGCAGGTTTCCTCACCCTCCAGGACATATTTCACTCCTTCCGTATTCGGATTGTAATATCCGGCGGCCTGTTCGGGAGTCTGGAATGTAGCGAATGAGGCTTCCAAAGGGTAACTCTTTAATGCCACCCAAACCAGGATATATAAGATAATCGCGGCCGACGCAATCCATTTTTTCTTTTTGCGCCGGGATATGTGTACCATATAACCCATGGGAACGGCAAGAACGAACAGCACGATAATGTTCATCAAAGACAGCGTCATTTCTACAGCCTCTTTCGTAAATTTTCCGCATGAACAGATTTCAAAGCTAATTCCCGAAAGCAGCGGCCAGAGTATCTTCGGCAGCAATGCGGCTGGCGCTTTCGCTGCTTATTTTAGCCGCGATTTTGAAGCGTGTGCCAAACGGGACTGAAAGCCGGTATCTGGCCGACAGCAGAAGAAACGCTTCTTTATGGGCAGCACACCCAGACGAGCCCCTGGCGGCAGTTAAATCGCCGGATTGCACGATCTGGGCAGGAGGATTTCAACTGTCTAAAAGCCCCTGAGCACACATCTCAAGATCCGCGCAGGAATACCGGGCGTGTCGCAGCCGACGCTTCCTATTGATATTAAAGCCCCAATGCGCGGCTTTGCAGACTTCCGGCAGCAACATCACGATTGCCGGAGATCGTTTCGAAACAAAGACCGCTGTTTCTCGCTGCCGGTTTTCCGGCCGAATCATCAGTCTCGCGCGGTTGTAAGCCCAGCTCAATGACCTGCCGTTTGCGAGCGTCCTGCTGCTGCCCAATGGGAACACAACCATACTGCGCAAGCAGCTCTTCTCCCCCGCGCACCTCGGTCAGGTGGTTCTATTCATCCTAAGTATAGCATACGCCCGCCGGGGCTTCAATTTCGGCGGGTCAGGGTAAAAGAAGGCCCCGCCAACCGGCGGGGCCCTTTTTTCATGCTTCGCTTTCTTCTTCCGGATCCCACCTTTTCAGCAAATCTTCAAGATTGCCTTCATCTACAACCGCCTCTGTGACAAATCGCTCGGTTAGGACTTCCCCGGAATACATGAACTCAACTTCCCATCGTTCACCCGGTATTGCTACTTCAATCAGAATGCTGTCCCTGATTTTATTGAGTCTGAAGTAAATCTCCCTTTCTTCCAGTTCATCAAGAAAATCAATCAAATCCTGTAAAGTGTGCATTCTACTTCCTCCCAATGTCAAATCTACCGTCTGTTAATAATTTCCATAACTCATGGAATACTCGGCGATTTTCTTGTGATAGTCTAAAAACTTCTTCCATTGTATAATTTAGTACAGCGTTCCATCCCGGAAACCCTGGTGGTAAGGGTGCTTGCTTTATAATGCCTTTTTTCTTCTTTAAAACCTCCTTCACCGTTCGCTTATCAGATATCTTTTTCTTAGATGCTGCCTTAATATTATACGAAAAATCGATTTCATTTAATATTGCAACGGCATCGATTACAACTGTATCACTAGCTTTGCTTTCGCTATAGTCGTTTTTTTGATTAGATACTGTAGGCGCATAGTTTGTTTGATATGAATAATTTTTCTCTGCATCAGTAGATGAGGGTTTGGAAGAAGTAAAAGAATTTGCAGGCGTAACTGACGGTCTATCTTTACTGGTGTTTTGCGTGTTTGGTGTAGCAGGTCGGCTGGAGGTTGTTGAAGAATTTTGCCAGTTTTTAGAAGCCTGACCACTCAATGACGATGAAACAACAGCTACTGTAACAATTACGGCTACGGCAAGCAAGGCCCATCCCAAAGGGTTCCATATATTAGCAGCCCCCATTGAGCCACTCGTAGCTATGAT
>CALWZE010000056.1 GCA_944385925.1 uncultured Clostridia bacterium | reverse complement strand
GCTCTACCAAGGAGCGGAGCCAGAGCTCTCGCTGCCAGATGAAAAACGCCAACGGCAACACGCTGGATGCAAAGGTGATTTCCGAAATCAAAAAACTGTCCGAAGACCGGAGCTTCTTTGCCGACTTTCTGGCTCAGACAAAGAAGGCCATCAGCGGCAATCGGGAGGGATACGACGCAGAGCTGTTGACCCTGAAGGAAAAGCTGGCTGAAAACGAGAGCAGCATCAAGGCGCTGGTCAGCTCCCTGACCAAGAGCGCCGGAACCTCTGCCGAGCCGTATATCATGGAGCAAATTCAGGAGCTGCACCAGACCGGCGAGGACATGAAAAACCGCCTTGTTGAGCTGGAAACCCTGACGGAACACCAGCGGTTTGCGGATCAGGAGTTCGCGTTCAGCCGCCAGATGATCGAATCCTTTGCCGCAAACGTGGATGACTGTACCGTGGAGGAAAAACGGCGTCTGCTGCGGGCAATCGTGAAAAAAGTGGTCTGGGACGGCGAAAATGCCTGGGTTTACCTCTTTGCAGGCGACGGAGAGGCCGATTTACCCCCGTTTGACGCACCAGAAGTTCCGTTGAGTGAGGATAGCGAATGAAGTGCTTATGCAATTCCGAAGCGCGAAAAAGGTGCGTACAACGGTTTACATAAGTGACCCGCTTGAGCCGGGAGAGGATGCGCTGACGATCATGGATGTGCTGGGCGACGACCGGGACATCGCGGAAGAGGCCGAGCAGCGCCAGGAACGCGAGCAGGTCGGTGCCGCCTTCCGCCGCAGCCTGCACGGTCGCGACAAAGAGGTCATCGACATGCGATACGGCTTTGACGGCAAGCATCCCCAAACCCAGCAGGCCGTCGCTGCCGCACTGGGCATTTCGCGGTCATATGTTTCCCGCATTGAAAAGAAAGCGCTGGAAAAGCTTCGTCGGGAAATTGATCAGGAAAACACTTAAGGGTATTTAAATTAAACTGTTTTTGTACAGCTGAACAACACCTTCTGTCTTTTCGGCAATATATCAAAGCCCCCTATACGGAACAGATCATTTAAAAATCGGGAACAAACGAACTGTAATTTCAAGTTCAAAAGCAGCTTTGTTGATAATTTAAAATTTTTATAAAAAAGGACGGCGCACAGTCAAGTGCGCCGTTCTTTTGTATTTCAGGACCAATTTAACGTTCCCAAAGCAACACAGAATTCTTAATCACCTTTTGCAAATCCGATTCGCTCAGACTTTCGATTCCGGAGTAATCCCCGGTATAGTAAAATACACTGTCAATCTGTGCCGCGCCCTTGTCAGCAGGGCATAAGACATATTCCGAGAACATGTTTTCACTTGTGACCACTTTATCCCATTTTGTCCCTGACAAATAAAAGAATAGATAGACTTTTGTCATTCCTTCTATCTCTGTTTCAACTCTCTTGATTCTCATGCTGTTGGCCTGGTTTCCCTGCAATCTGGCAATCAGGTCTCCATCACTTATTGTCACTGTAAGCCCTTCCTGGCACTGAATGATCTGTTCCGAACTTTTTAACACACTCATCCCCGAAATAAATATAACAATCAGCAACGCTACTGCGATCAGGGCAGTCAGCATCTGTTTTTTTCGCATTTTTTTCTTTACCGCACGAAACGAAGCTGTTTTCTCCATTTCCAGAGCTGAATTTGGCAGATCGGCAAGGACATTATTTGACTCACCGAGAGATTCGCAATACTTTCTGCAGACGGGGCATTCCTGAAAATGCTGATCAATGATTTTTACGCTCTCTTCACTGCATGCTTTGTCATGGTACAGGGGCAGCAAATCCTGAACCAGGCCACACGGATATTTCATTTAATAGCCTCCTTGATTTTTAATTTTGCTCTGTAGTAGGTTACCCTTGCCCAGCTTTCGGATTTTCCCCAAAGGCTTCCAATCTGGGAAAAAGAAAGCTCTCCAAAAGTTCGCATCCAGAAAACCTCTTTATAGGGGTCATTTAATTGATGGAGCAACTGATGAAGTTCAAAAGCAGTTTCTTTTTTGAAAATCCACTGCTCCAAGCTTTCATCAGGCGGCATCGCTTCCGCCGACAACTCTGTCTGCTTTTTTCGACGTTTTGCATCTGAATAAAATGAATTCTTCGCAATCTGGCAAAGCCAGACGTTTAATCTGCACTCACCTCGAAAAGTATCAATATTTTTCAGCGCCTTAAAGAAAGCATCCTGGGTGATTTCCTCCGCCCACATCCGGTCCTTACAAAGAGAAAGGACAAAATGAAATACGGCGTCATAGTATTCCGAATAGATTTTTTCAAATTTCTCGTCTTTCACACAAGCACCTCGACTTCCTCCTTAAACATTTTCCACACCCCTATGACTGCAGGTCGCTTTAAACGTTACAAACAAATTCGTTTTTTCTTCGGAAACTTATACCATCGAGTTAGATACCCTTCTCCTGTTTGTTTTTATAGTTGTTTTTCTTAACAAACTTTTCTATTGGCCCAAAAGCCCTACTTTGTGTTTTGAAACACGAAAAAATATTTTTGTTTTATGGAAAAATCCGTTATAATTAACTCATTCGGCTAACTTGTTCGGCAAAAAGGAGCAGGGATTTTATGTTTGATCTTATTCTCGCGGTACTGTCCAGCACCGCCGTATCCGCAATGCTTCGCATTGGGGAGCAGAAAACCAAAAACATGTATGCGAGATTTGCAGCCAATTACCTCTGCGCAGCGATTCTTGCAATTCTGTGCATGACATCGGTTCAGTTCCAGCTGGACGGCAGCGGACTGTTTGCACTGGGTTTGGGTGCAATTCAAGGTGTTTTTTACCTGCTTGGCCTGATCGTGCTGCAATTAAATATCCGAAAAAACGGAGTCATCCTCTCCTCCACCTTTGCCAAACTCGGCGTAATTGTACCTGTAGTCTTTTCGGTAGCGGCATTCGGAGAATATCCTTCCCTGGCACAGCTTTTCGGTTTTCTGCTTGCCTGTTGTGCAATTTGGGTTATCCGTGCAGAAAAGCAGGCGGACGAAAGCGTGGGCAGCCGTTTTGGATTGTTGATTCTTCTGCTCTGCTCCGGTTTCACAGATAGTCTGTCCAAGGTATTTGAAGAACTCGGGTCCAGAGCATTGGACGCCCATTTTTTGCTTTTCACTTTCATCGCCGCCTTCCTGCTCAGCTTGTTTATGATGATTTTCAAAAAAGAGCGTCCCTGCTGGCAGGATCTTTTATATGGGTGCCTGGTTGGCATTCCAAATTACGGTTCGGTTTTCTTCCTGCTTCGAGCGCTTACCAAACTGTCTGCCGTTTTGGTTTATCCCTGTTTCAGTGCTGGCACCATAGCAGCGGTTAGCCTGGTCGGGTTTCTGTTTTTTCACGAACGTCCTCAAAAGCGCCAATGGGCAGGCCTCAGTTTAATACTTGTTGCGCTCGTCCTGCTGAACCTGTAAAAGACGTTTTGCGGTTCATTTCAAAGGTAAACCTTATTGCCTATTTGCGGGCATCGGAAAAGGTCTACTGTTAACTTAAAATGATGCGCAAAGAAAAGCTTTTTCATTTCTTGATTGTGCCGGCATATCTCTCAGACAAATTAAACTTTGGGCCGCTTTTAATGGCATTGAGTTTACATGCTGCACGCTCAGGAGGCCTTGCATTTTCTTGTCCATGGCCTCGTCATTGTAAAGGGAAGACATTCTGCAAGGCGAATCCGGTACAACTTTCAAACAGTCTGTTTTGCGCTTTGTTTAAATCCAGATAAATCTCTCCTGCTTATACGGAATTGCGTTTTCATTCCAGCTGACAAAAGAAAACCCCTCGGGAAATTCCCGAGGGGTTCATGTTTTTAGAAATCTTCCGGTTCAATTAAGCCCACTTGAACTCATAGAAGTTGTACAGGCTGGAAGCATAGCACTCCACACCGGTGATGTCCTTGCTGTAAGCAATGTTGTTGACCTGGAAGAAGAGCGGGATGCGGGGAACATCCTCTTTGAGGATCAGGAGCATCTCCTTGATGATCTCCTTGCGCTTCTCCGGATCGGTCTCAGCATTCTGCTGAGCGTTCAGCTCGTCATACTCGGGGTTGGAATAGAAGGAATAGTTGGAGCCAGCGCCGAAGTTTTTGGAATCCATGGCATCCAGCGGAATGGAAGCATCCAGGATGTGGTCAACGCTGCCGAAGGTAGCCATGGGCAGTTTGCCGTTGTCCGCGTCCTCAAACAGCGCAGAGCGCTCCATAACCACGATCTCAACATCAACGCCGATCTTGGCCCACTGCTGCTGAAGAACCTGACCGATCTTCTGGGTATAGTCTTCACGGACATACAGCTGGGTCGAGAAGCCATCCGGATAACCGGCCTCAGCGAGCAGCGCCTTTGCCTTTTCAATATCGACCGGATCACGCGGTACTTCCACGTAACCGGTGGACGACGGGTTGATTCCTTCGTCTGCGACAATGCCCGCGCCATCCATAGCGAGATCGATGACCTCCTGACGGTCAACAGCCAGGTTCATTGCCTGACGGACGAGTTTGTTGTCAAACGGCTCAATGTTTACATTCAGCGGAATATTCCAGAAAGCCGTGCTGGGCTTCTCCTTGTATTCCAGATTCTCATTGTTCAGGACGCTCTGCTTGGAAACAGCAGGAACACTCAGGACAACGTCCGCATCGCCGGTTTCCAGAGCAACCATCGCGGTCGTGCTCTCAGAAATATTTCTAACCACGATGTTCTTAATGTCGGGAGCGCCGAGATAATAATTATCGTTTGCAGTCAGGGAGATGTGATCGCCAGGAACCCACTCGGTTACCTTATACGGGCCGGTACCAACAGGATTGTTCTGGTAAGCGTCCTCGCCGACCTTGTTCATGATTTCTTCGGAGACGATGCAGTTATTTCCCTGTGCAAGGTATTTCAGCGTCGCGGCGCAGGGGTATTTCAGGTAAAGCACCGCAGTCTGATCGTCCACCGCTTCAACGTGATCGAAGGGCTGGGTGAAGCGCTTGCTCTGCGCCTCGTTCATGCCGCGCTCGAGCGAGTACTTGACATCCGAAGCCTTCAGCGGGGTTCCGTCCTGGAACTGGACGCCTTCACGCAGATGGAATGTATAGGACATGCCATCCTCGCTGATGTCCCAGCTCTCAGCCAGCGCGGGCTGGATTTCGCCATTGGAATCCATACGCACAAGGGGATCATGGGTGTTGACAATCATCAGGTTGTCCCAGACGCCCGGGGACTTCTGGGGGTCCATCGTTGTAACCTCATAGCCAAGAACAAAGGTCATCGTGTCCCTCTGTTCAGTAGTGCCTTCCGACGTTGAATCTCCGGCGTTGCTTCCGCCGCAGGCAGTCAGAAGGAGAACGGCAAGCACGAGGCAAACCATTCTCAACCAATTGTTTCGCTTCATTTTCGTGACTCCTTTTCTTTGTTGCATTCTCATCAATAGCGTAAACAGGCCACAAAATGGCCCGGTGCTACCTCTTTAAGCGGGATGTCCTTTTCCAGACAGGCCTCGGTCCTATACGGACATCTCGGCGCAAAACGGCATCCCGGTTTCGGGTTAACCGGCGAAGTGATCTCGCCTTTGATAACCTCACGCTTCACCCGTTCGCCAGCGGTACGGATAACAGGGACAGCTTCCAGCAGCGCCTGCGTATAGGGATGAAGCGGACTGCGGAACAGCTCGTCCGCCGGCGCTTTTTCGATATACTGTCCCAGATACATCACGACGATCTCGTCGCTGATATGCTTGACGACCGAAAGGTCATGGGTAATAAACATGTAGGTTAACCCAAGTTCATCCTGCAGGTCCATGAGCAGATTCAAAATCTGTGCCTGAATGGAAACGTCCAGCGACGAAACCGGTTCGTCACACACAACAAACTTGGGGTTAAGGGCAAGCGCACGTGCAATGCCGACGCGCTGGCGTCTGCCGCCGTCCAGCTCATGCGGATAGGTATTGAACATCTGCGGCGCGAGTCCGACGGTTTTCATAACCGCTTCCACGTGCTCATTCAGCTCGGCACGCGAAGAATAAACGTGATTGACGATCAGGGGCTCTGCGATAATCTCGCTGACGGTCAGGCGGGGATTGAGCGAGGAATACGGGTCCTGAAATATCAGCTGCATCTCGCGGCGCATCTGTTTCAGGCCTGCTCTGCCCTTTTTGACCAGATTTTCCCCTTCAAACAATACCTCTCCGGAACTTGCAGGGGTGAGGTTCAGCATGACACGGCCAAGCGTTGTCTTTCCGCAGCCGGATTCACCGACAACACCGAGCGTATGCCCTTTGTCAATCCGCAGGTTCACTCCGTCAACAGCGTGGAGCATTCCCTTGGGCGTTTTGAAGTATTTTTTTAAATCAACCGTTTCAATTAAAGGCGTATTCATTCTCCATCCTCACTTTTCCTGTCCGCATAGAGGTGGCAATATATCTTGTGGGTTCCGCTGCTGTAGCACGGCGGCTCCTGCGTTTTGCAGATTTCCATGCATTTCGGACAACGGGGGTGGAATTTGCAGCCCTGCGGCAACTCTCTGGGATCAGGCATAAGTCCCTCAATCGGGTGCAGCCGCCGCTCGGAAATCTTAAGATCCGGGATGGAGCCGAACAATCCCTTTGTATAGGGATGCAGTTCCGCGTCCTTTGCAAAAATGTCCTCCACCATGCCCTCTTCGATAATTTCGCCGGCATACATGATCGCAACCTTGTCACAGGTTTCGGATACTACCGCGAGGTCATGGGTAATCAGGAGCATTGCTGTCCCCATCTTGCGCTGCAATTCCTGCATCATCTGCAACACCTGGGCCTGAATCGTAACATCCAGTGCAGTGGTCGGCTCATCCGCAATCAGCAGCTGCGGATTGCAGGCAAGGGCCATCGCAATGACAACCCTCTGTTTCATGCCGCCGGAAAACTGGTGAGGATATTCGTTCGCGCGCGCAGCCGGAATACCGACCATTTCCAGAATCTCTCCGACTTTTTTGCGCATTTCCTTTTTATTGGCATGGCCGTGCCAATGCAGCACTTCATAAATCTGCTCGCCAACCGTGGAAATCGGATTCAGGCTGGTCATCGGGTCCTGATAAATCATCGAGATTTTGCTTCCGCGCAGATGGCGCATCTGGGACTCGGATGCCGTAAGCAGATTATTTCCTTCAAAATTGATCTCTCCGGAATAAACCTTTCCTGTTCTCTCGGGCAAAAGGCCCATGACACTCAGTGCTGTTGTCGTCTTGCCGGCGCCGGTTTCTCCGACGAGGCCGAGCGTTTTGCCCTCTTCAATAGAGAGATTTACACCGTTCACGGCATAAACAACGCCGCTGTCAGAATCATAGCGGACTCTGAGGTCCTTAATTTCAAGCAGTGAATCAGCCATTCTTCCCCTCCGTTATCTCTTCATCTTGGGATCGAACGCGTCGCGCAGTCCATCGCCCAGCAGGTTAAAGGACAGCGCAGACAGCGCGAGTGCGAGGCCGGGGAAGATCGCCATATGCGGCACATAGCGCATGTACTCACGCGCCTCGCTGAGCATCGAGCCCCATTCCGGCATTGGCGGCGCAATACCCATGCCAATAAAGCTAAGGCCGGCAGCCGCGAGGATGTTTTGCGCAATGGTCATAGTGGACTGGACGATGATCGGCCCGAGTGCGTTCGGCAGAATATGCCGCAGAATGATTCTCGCCTCTGAGGTTCCGCAGCTCTTTGCTGCCTCGATATATTCCTGCCCGACAACGGTCAGTATTGATGATCGTATCACTCGCGCAAAGCCGGGAATTCTGGATATTGTAATGGCTATCATCAGATTGCGCAGACCCGGTCCAAGCGAAGCTACAATCGCCAGTGAAAGCAGTACGGCCGGGATCGCCATCAGTGTATCCAGTATACGCATGATGATACTGTCAACCAGTCCGCCGTAATAGCCGGCAATCGCGCCGAGCAAACCGCCGATCACAAGGCAGGCAGCAGTTGTGATTACACCGAGCTGCAGCGAAATTCTGGAGCCATAAACAACACGCGCAAACAGGTCGCGCCCATAGTTATCTGTTCCGAACCAGTGTTCCGCGCTCGGCGGCTGAAACTGTTCGGACGGATTCATGCCTATTACGTCTACATCATAATCCACAATCACATCCGCAAACAGCGCCATCAGCACAAGCAGGCAGATAATTACCAATCCGATCATCGCCGGCACATTGCGGCGCAGCTGGCGGAATATGTCATGAAACTTGCTTTTCTTTCTGTTTAAAGCAGCACCCTGCACAGGTCTTTCCTCCCCCTCACTTGGAATATCTCGCAGACACGCGCGGGTCAATCAGCGCATACAGAATGTCCACGATCAGCATAATGATACAGAACACGACCGAAAGCAGGAGCACCGCCGCCATAACCTGGGGCGTATCCTTGGTTCGAATAGCGTTGACGACCAGGGTACCGAGGCCGGGAATGGCGTAAACCGTCTCGGTAATGACCGTACCGCCCAGCAATGTACCGAACTGCATTCCAATTACCGTAATAACCGGCAGCAAGGCGTTTTTCAGCGCATATTTGAAGATCACAACCCGTTTTGTCGCGCCCTTTCCCTTTGCAGTGCGGATATAGTCCTGCTGAATTGTCTCCAACATTGCCGAGCGTGTCAGGCGCAGAATCTGCGCTGCTACCGGCAGGGAGAGGGATATGGTTGGTAGTATATAACTTGTCCACCCGCTGATTCCGTTTGGCGGCAGCCACCGCAGTCCAAGTGAAAAGACCAGGATCATGATAAGTCCCAGCCAGAATCCCGGAATCGCCGCCAACAGCATCGCCATTACCGAGTTGATCGTGTCCAGTATCGAATACTGCTTTACAGCCGACAACACGCCTAATGGGACGCCGATTAAAACGGCAACAATGATGCTGCTGATCGCCAGTTTAACAGTTACCGGAAAACGGGCAAATATTTCCTCAAAAACCGGCCGCTGCGAACGGTAAGACTCTCCAAAGTCCAGATGAAGCGCATCTTTGATATAGTTAAAATACCGGGTAAAAAACGGATCATTCAAACCGAGTTCTTCCCGCAGCTGCTCTCTGGCCTCGACCGGCGCCTGCTCGCCCAGAATCATGGTAACAGGATCTCCGGGTGCAAAGCTCATTACCGCAAATACGATAAAGCTGACGCCAAGAAGCACCGGGAAAACCAGCAGCAGGCGTTTGATAATATACTTTACCATTCCATTCCCCTCATTTTGCTTTTTGATAGAGTTCCTTACAGTTTGCCGATCGCATCGATGACCTGCGCGGAGGTGTGGATGCCGCGGAAGAACTGTTCAAGACCGATATTTTCATTCGGCGCATGGTTGTTTTCATCCGGATTTGCATAAGGCACGCCGACCGCGGGGATTCCCAGAATCTTTGTCCAGACATATGCAGGCAGGCTGCCGCCGGTCATCGGTGTAATCACCGGCTCAACGCCATAGCTTTCCCGAACCGCACCCAGAATCGCCTTTACAACAGGCTCGTCCGGAGACGTATAGCTGGGCAGCATCTGAGAATGATAGCGCACGACCGCATTCGGATTCACTTTGGCCACATGCCGCTTGATCTTTTCAATCAGCACCTCTCCGTCCTGATCGATGACAGTACGCACATCAAATTTCGCAAGCGCGCGGCAGGGAATAATGGTTTTGCTGTTCGGTCCGCCGTATCCGCTGACGATTCCGTTGATGGAAAGGGTCGGCAGGAACATAAGCCGCTTATAAAACTCATTTTTATCGAACGGGATCTCCTGGACACCGAACACCTTTGCGATTCCCTGCGGATCGTAGGGCAACCGGTCAATCAGCGCCTGTTTTGTCTCATCGATCGGCAGCACTTCATCATAAAAACCGTCGATCGTAATCGTGCCGTCCGGCGCCTGCATGGTTTCAAGCAGATGAACCATCTCCCATGCCGCGTTCTTGATGATACCGCCCTTGTTGCCGGAATGATTGTCATGCTCAGCGGTCTGAATCTCGATTTCGAAATCAAACACGCCGCGGTGTCCAAGGATAACTGCCGGGGTTACCTCGTCATGCATCGGACCGTCGCAGGAATAAACGACGTCCGCCATCAGCATTTCCCTGTGTTCACGTACAAAAGAAGCAAGATTGGGGCTTCCGCTCTCTTCCTCACCGTCGAAAATAAATTTCACGTTAACCGGCAGCTTGCCTTCCACTGCCAAATAGGATTTGATTGCCAGCAGATGGGTCACCAGCTGTCCTTTATTGTCGCCGGCGCCTCTGCCGTAAAGTCTGCCGTCACGAATCGTCGGCTCAAAAGGCGGGGTTATCCACGCTTCCAGAGGCTCGGGCGGCTGTACGTCATAATGGCCGTAGAAGAGGATCGTTTTCGCATTTTCGTTTCCGCAGCGAAGCTCGCCAAATACCGCCGGCTCTCCCCCAGTCTCACAAATCTGCGCACTGGCGCCGATGTCCTCAAGCATCTCAACCAATATCGCGGCGCACTCCCGAACCCCTTCGTCCCTCGCGCTTACGCTGGGCTGCGAAATCAGCCGTTTGATCGCCGCTAAATTCTCTTCCTGTCTGGAATTGATATGTTCGTGCACATCTTGCAAACTCATAAACTGCCTCCCGTTTGGTAATACGATATGGATTATAGCATCTGTTTTCTCATTTTTCCAGCGATTTTCACGGAATATACACATAATATACATTTTTATGCATCTTCATACTGCATAAAAACATCGCTTTAAAGCGCTAGAAACGCAGAAAAATGTCGAATACTTATAAAATTATTTTATTTTGAAGAAAATTTATAGAATATGTATAGAAATTTAACGTTTTTTCATTCATTCTCTTTTTCAGCGCATTTAGAGCAAAATACACATATAATACAGCAAGAAACGGATGAATATATGGCAATTTTGCGAGTAACTCAGGTAAGATTTCCATTTTTTTACTATTAACAGTAGTGAAAGCATTTCCATGGTATATTCTGCATGTTTATAAGCGCTTCATTTTTAACATTCCCTGCAAAATCCATATAATATTCCGCTGCACGATTGTATTTTACATAGATTTTTTATATACTTTAAATAATTATTTTTATATCCGAGTCCGATCGACGCCTTATCACATCATTACTGAGGTATCGCAATGCCGCACCGCTCCAAACGTATACTGATTGTCGATGACAATACAATCAACCGGATGCTGCTTCGCCACATTGTGGAACAGGATTATTTTGTTGATGAAGCCACAAACGGCCGTGAGGCGCTCAAACTGATTTCGGAAAGCAAAAAGGCTTATTCTGCCGTTTTGCTGGATATTGTCATGCCCGTTATGGACGGTTTCGCTTTTCTGCGCCGTCTTCGCCAGGACCCGTCCGCCTCGTCCTTGCCTGTTGTCGTTGTTACCGAAGCCAACGATCGTGACACCGAGCTTCGGGCGCTGACCCTTGGCGCGAATGATTTTATGAAAAAGCCGTATGAGCCTTTGATCATCCGGCGCCGTCTGGAAAATATTATTCGTCTGAAAGAGTATACCGATCTTGAAAAACGCCGCGCGCAGGATCGAGAACTAATTGATCAGCTGCCCTGCTGTGTTGCAATCTATGTCTTCTCGGATCAGGTTCAACTGCGCTATATGAGCGAAGGCATTCAGAGCATCAGCGGATACGATCACGAGGAGTATCTTGAAAAGTATGCGCAGGACGTTTTGCAGGCCGTGCAGCCGGATTGCCGGGAAAAGGTAAGGAACTCTTTGCTGAGTTTCGCTTCGCTGAAACTGCCTATTGATATTGAATATCGCTCCCTATGCAAGGACGGTACGGAACGCTGGACCCAATTGCGAGGGCAGTATGCCGGCGAGGACAACCAGGGAATCGTTTATTACTGCGTCTTAACGGATTCAACGGCCGCAAAGCGCGCGCAGGATCAGCTGCTCACCAGTGAAAGCCAGTTGCGGCTTGCTTTCAAACAGTCTGCGCTAGACCTGATCAGTTTTGATTTTAACACCAATATTTTAAAATATACCGAACATCCCGGTCCGGACGAAAAAGTCCACCAGTTCGAGCTGACCGGATCTGAATTGCGGGCTATGATCCATCCGGATTCTCTGCCTGTTTTTGATGCTGCGCTCAAACAGCTTTTTGATGGGAAAAGTCCGATTTCCGCCGAGTTGTTTGTGCGCCGCAGAGCGCGTTATCGCTGGTTTTCCTATTCGCTCTCTGTCATCGGCGAGGCGGACAGCCGCCGCATGATCGGCGTTTGCCGGGACATCACCTCTGAAGTTGAAGCCCGCCGCGCTTATGAATTGGAAGCCGGTTACCGGCGCGCACTCACTGAAGATGCGCTTGCCTTCTGGGAATGCGATCTTGAAGCCTCCCAGCTTCTCACCTACGACGACGCACTCCTGTCCATGCTTGGCCTTTCTGCTGATTGCTCCCTTCTGGAATTTGCCGAAGCGGTGCTTGATCGTTTTGTGCATCCGGATGACAGACACTTATTTGATTCCATTCTCCAATACATACGCACCCCTTCTCTGTACACCAATCACGCGTCCACAGAGCTCGTTGTAGAATGCAGAACCAGCCAGCCAAAATTTACGGCCTATCGCTGGGCAAGCGTGCTGTTCAGCTTCATTCTTAACCCGTCGACCGGCCGTCAGCACATGTTCGCCTGTGTCCGCGATATTCATGAACGCAAAACCGACCAGCTGCGCATGATGGAAAAAGCGCAGCGAGATCCTTTGACCGGGCTTTACAACCGGTCTGCATTTATAGAACTGCTGAGCGCGGCGCTCACTGAGCGCGAAAACGCCAAAGATTCCAAAGAACTGGCCGCATTTTTGATCGTTGATATAGATGATTTCAAGCAGGTGAACGATACGCGCGGCCATGCCTATGGAGATGAGGTGCTGGTCCAGCTGGGCATTCATTTGCGCGAACTGTTTCGCAAAACCGATATCATCGGCCGCCTGGGAGGCGATGAATTCGCCGTATTTCTGCCGCACATTCCAAACGAAGAGCTTGTTTTAAGCAAAGGTCTTTCCATCTGCCGTCTGCTGCTTGAAAGTGCCGGAAATTTAACTTTGTCTGTCGGTGCAGCCATTGTCCCCTGGCATGGCACTACCTTTGAGGAGCTTTACGCCAATGCTGACGCCGCGCTGTATCGGGCAAAGCAAAACGGCAAAAGCAGCTGCTGCATTTTTGACGGAAAAACCGCAAGCCCGGATACCCTCATACAATCTTCCCCGGAGCCGCTGTGCGAAAGCTTTGACGAGTTCATCCATGTTACCGACCTGGAAAGTTATTCGCTTCTGTATTGCAACCAGGCGGTGAGACAACGTTTTCAATTACCGGACGATTATGTGGGGACGACCTGCTACAAATCGCTGTTCAACCTTGATAAGCCTTGTCCCTGGTGTGACAACACCGCGCTGAGTTTCGACAACTTCGCGGTTCAAAAGCAGGATATCCCTGCTTTAAACTCGACCTTAATTTTCAGGGACCGGCTGGTGCTGTGGCAAGGCCGCGCTGCACGGCTCGAGCTTGTAATAGATGCAAACAACAGTTCAACACTGAGCGCACTTCTGAAAGCACCGCTCGAAAATCGTGTCTTAAATGTTGATACCATGAGCTTTGTCATGGATCATATCGACGCGGCCGTTTTCAATTACGAAACGTCCAAGGATGAACTCAATTACGTGCTGCTTGGTTCTCCCGGGACCGCATTTGAACACAAGCTTCCGAATTTTGTCAAAAAGCTGAATCACTCTCCCACTTTGCATGCTGATGACGTCCATCGCCTGGCTGCCTGTTTTGAGGATAATCCGGACACTCCCGAGGAACTTCGGCTGCGTTTTCGGTCTTTGGACGTTTCGCAGGGAAAAATGGCGTTGTACCAGCTGACCTGCCGCAGATACCGGGCGGACAACGGTCAATTGGAAAACGTCATTGGTATCATACAGCGATGCCATTCAACGGATGGAGCGCAGCTTGATCTTGAGGGGCCGTCAAGTTCATTTGATTCAACCGCGCAGGCATCCTGGCCGGCGGCGGAGCAGATTGCCTCTTTGATTCATGGATTGCCCGTCGGAATTGCACTGATCGATACCTCTCATCCCGGCAGGCTTTTGTATCATAACGATATGCTTTGCACCCTTATTGGGCATTCAAGCGAAATGTTGACTTCCGATTCCCTCCAGGATCTCACCTCTCTCATTCACCCCCAGGACAAAACGCCTGTGTGCCAGCATATCGCGCGTTCCAGCGCTTCGGGAGAAAAAATCGATCATACCTTCCGTATTATTCTTCCTGCAGGCGGTTACAGATGGGTTCGTATGATTGCGGAAAAAGCCTCTTCTCTCCCTCTTTACGTCGCCGCCTTCACAGAGATGCAGGATTTCCAGCCTAAATTTCTGGAATTGCAGCAAGAATACAGCAAGCTCAGGGAAAAATCTGTGTTTGACCCGCTCACAGGGCTTCTATGCAGCGAGGCCTTTTACAATAAAGGCGCTTCCTATCTTGCTGCGCATCCCAATCGTCAGCATACTCTGGTTGTTTTTTGTCTGGATCGCCTCGGAGCCATATTCAAATTGTTTGACCATCGCGATGCAGACGATGTGCTGCGCAGTGTCTCCAAACAAATCAGCAGTTGGGTCGGCAGCGAAGGGGGATTATGCGCTTTGCTCGAATACAACCTCTTTGCCGTGCTACTGCCCTCACAAAAGTATTCGGACAACCGATTGGATACGCTTCTTGGGGGAACGATCGAACTGAACGGCACCCAACATAATCTCCCCTATCGCGCCGGCGTCGTCCATATTCCGCTGAGAAATATTGAAAAAACATCTGTTGCGGAACTATGTGAACACGCGATACTCGCTCTATTTTCGGCAAGAGGAACTGCAAATCAGATAGCATACTATTATCCCGCTTTGGAAACCGAGCGCAAACGTGAGCAGGAAATTATGGCCGGAATGGGCAAGGCGTTTGACGAGCAGCAGTTTGCCCTTTATGTGCAGCCGATTTTCGGCGCCGAAAAAGCAGACATTGTTGGTGCCGAAGCGCTTGCACGATGGGAACATCCTGAAAACGGACTTATCTATCCAGCGCGTTTCCTGCCCATCATGGAAGAAAACCTGAACGTCGGCAGGTTGGATTTTCTGATGCTCAAGCAGGTTTGTGTCCATCTTCAAAACATCATGACTGAAAAAGGTACCGGCCTGCCCTTTTCCCTTAATCTGAGCCGGCACGATTTTAATGATCCCGATCTTGTTCATCGCTTTATCGCAATGAGCAAAAAGCATAATATTCCCCACAAACTGCTCCAAATTGAGCTGGATGCCGGCAAGTGCGAAGCTGGTCAGGAACAAATCTTCGAGACCATTCGCGCCTTCCGCCGTCATGGTTTCCCTGTCACACTGGATAATATGGGCGGCTCGCATTCTGCCCTTTCCGCCCTTGTCTCCTTGCCCGTTGACGCCGTCAAAATCGATATACAGCTGGTTCGCGCATCGGAAAATTCGCAAAGAGCGCTCAGGATATGTGAAAATATCTGCGCCCTTTGCAAAAGTCTTGGGTGCAAAGTTATTGCCAAAGGCGTCGAAACCGAGCGGCAATACCAGCTTATGCGTTCAATTGGCTGCGACTTTATCCAGGGCTTTTATTTCTCCAAGCCTGTCTCGATCAGAGAATTTGCTGAGCAGTTACTGTCTTAAGCGCTAAACGAACGGAGGCCATTCAGATCCAGTGAATGGCCTTCGTCCTTTTTTAAAAGCGTATCCCCCTATTATCAGGATTTTTGTCGGCCAAAAAAGCTTTTCCCTGACCCTGGATATTGTAGTTTGTCTGACGCTTTTCCACGCTCGCCTTACATATCCGGCTTCGCGGTTTAATCAAGAGGAGTGTCGTTATAAACATGCGCTTCTTCGTTTACAGGCATACAAACCGTTTGGCGCTCCAGCATTTTCACGCGTCCCTCCCGGCTGCGGTGCACTTACCGATTCTTTGGGGATCCGTTCCGGCCATTTCAGTTCATGATGTCCAGTCAGCCAGTAAAACTCCGTTATTGGGACAAACACCGCGCAAATAAAAAGCCGCCCGGAAGGCGGCTTTTTATATTGTACTTTTTGAAATTCGGTTTAATCCCTTCCCGGCTCCTGGAATCCTTCGCCAAAGGTCTCGGAATAATCAGTAATCATCACAAATGCCTTATGGTCAACCTCATAGGCCGCCCTGCGCACCTGCACGATCTCTGTTTTACTGCAAGCACACATCAGCATATAACGCCTTTGCCCCGTATATGTCCCTGTACCTTCGAAAAGGGTTGAACCGCGCCCCGCCCGCTCGGAAATCGCGGTTGCGACTTCGTCAGGATGGTCAGTAATGATGAATGCAAGCTTTCCGACAACCGAGCCGGACATGATTTTGTCGATAACCACCGTTGACACAGCCGTCATCACCACACCATAAAGCGCGGCATCGATTCGCTTAAATACAAGCGCGCCAAGCGAGATGATAATGGCATCCATGATAACGGTCAATTGGCCAACCGACATATGCGGCCAAACCTTTTTAAGCATGAAAACCAGAAAATCGCTTCCGCCGGTCGAGGATCCGCGCAGGAAAACGATCCCCATGCCCGCGCCAAGCAGCGCGCCCGCAAACAGGGCGGCGAGCAGTTCGTTGCCCGAATAGGTTGGCAGCCGCGGAAAGACAACATCCAGGAAAAGCGCCATAATCACCATTGATTTCAAAGACTTAAACAAAAACGTTTTTCCCAGAAATTTATAACTTAACAGAATAATCGGGATGTTCAAAATCAGGGACATGATACCGATTGGGATATGGGTAAAATGATTGAAAATAATGGAAAGTCCGGAAACACCGCCTGGAGCAAAATCCGCATGAAACGCAAAGGTGTAAAGACCTGCCGCGTAAAGGACCCCTCCCACAAGGTCATATAACAGATCGATCAATACTTCTTTCCACCGGATCCGCTTTTCCATATGCTGCCCCTTTCCAAAAGATTGTATAAAGAAATTATACCATATTTTCCTTTTTTGAGCCAATACGTATACAAAGTTTGGCCCAAAGATTCGATTCTTTTATCTGTTCCACCAGTAGCGCCAAAGCGGGAATTGTAGTAAAATAGCAGTACATTACGAACCGGCAGACTTCGGATCTTCGGTTCGAACGAACAGTGGGGAATAGTGCTTTCATGTGGTTTTTGTTTACCGTCTGCACCATTTTGTGTTGGAGCGGCTCCGACCTTTTTTCCAAACTCGGTTCCAAACCATCCGACAAGCTCAGCCATTGGAAAATGGTCATGTCAGTTGGTATCGTCATGGGCCTGCACGCCATCTGGCAGCTGACGATTCAGGGGGTCAACTATGAGTTTTCGTCCCTGATTGAGTATCTGCCGGTTTCTGCCCTGTACATTGTATCAATGGTGTTCGGATATGCCGGACTACGGTACATAGAATTGTCTCTGAGTTCTCCGATCTGCAATTCTTCCGGTGCGTTGGTAGCGCTGCTCTGCTTCCTTTTCCTTGGACAGACAATGAACGGCGTCCAGCTGCTCGCTGTTTCGCTGATCTGCGCAGGTATTCTTGGTCTCGGCTATCTGGAAAAGAAAGACGCAGACAAAGAACGCCAGCTGTCCGGCATAGAGCCTGATCACCGCTACACCAAAAGCCTGATTGCCATTCTGTTTCCTATCCTCTACTGCATTCTGGATGCACTCGGCACATTTGCAGATGCCTTTTATCTGGGTGTTGTAATGGATGAAACAACAGCCAACATCTCCTATGAGCTCACCTTTTTCCTCGTCGGTGTGATCGCCGCAATATATGTGCTTGGGATAAAAAGGGAAAAGCTTTCCTTTGAGCGGGATAAGTTCAAGCCTGTCGCCGCGCTGTGCGAAACCGCCGGCCAATTCACCTACGTATTTGCTTTATCCGGAAACGCCATCGTTGCAGCGCCGGTCATTGCCAGCTACTGTGCATTTTCTGTCCTCTGGTCCCGTATTTTTCTTAAAGAAAAACTCGAAAAAGAATACTATGCCGTCATTGGCGCCGTTCTGCTCGGCATCGTGATTCTGGGTATTTTCGACGTATAACAGGAGTTAAAAGTAATATGATTTTTTCTATTGTGGGCGTGCTTATCACCGCGATCATTCTTCTGCCGGAGCTTCTGCTTGTTCTGCTGCCGCCCCGGCACAAGCCGGACATTCCCGGCAAGCCCAAAGACGTCTGTACCCTTTGCGAAAATACCGGTCGGGTTTTGTGCATTGTTACACCGGCACTGAGCGGTCTTCGATTCGTTGCGGCAAATATCAATTTCTGGTTTTGGCTGATGGCAGCGTCTATCGCGCTTTATTATTGTCTGTGGATTCGCTACGTGTTCGGAGACATGCGCTTCGTGCTGCTTTATAAGCCCTGTCTGGGACTTCCCGCTCCAATGGGTGTCTTTGCCTGCGCTTCCTTTTTATTCCTCGGTATGTGGTCCGGGGCAAGGACAATAACCGTGTCTGCGCTCTTATATGCGCTGGGCCGGCTGGAAAATGACCGCAACCTTTATCTGCAATGCCAAAAAGCAGAGAAAGAGCAGGCACAAGCGGAAAACGCAGCATCCGCGCAGCCCTGATTCCTGTGCATATGATCTCTTATTGTGATGCGTTTTCATTGTTGCCATTCAGCTGACGGCGTCTTTCTCTTGAGAAAGATTTTATACTGTATAAAAAATGATCGAATGCAGCATTGCACTCGATCATTTTTTCTTTATTTTACCAAATCCCTGTCCTGCACAGACACTGCCGGCATGCATGCCCGCTTTGCTGTCCCGGCAGCTTTTTACCAGCAGCCAAGCCGGTTGATCTATTGCTTCTCTGTGTCGCTTTCCGTGAGCGCCAGCACCCTCTGTTCATCCAAAATCGCAAAAAATGCGGGATTTGCCTTTTTTAAGGAAACCGGCCTGCCATCGCCGTTCAGGAAGCAGTGCTGGGTTGCGCCGGTCGCACGAAGCTCATTTGTTTTGCTGTCCCTTACCTCGTAAGCGACCTCCAGTTTCGCATGGCTCAACTGCTGCACCCGCACTGTCACCTTTACCCTCTGTTCAAACCGCACCGGCGAACGGTAGCGGCACTCAACTCCAACAACCGGGCTGAATATCCCTTCCTGTTCCATGCGGCTGTATGGATAACCCAGGCGCTCCATAAAATCTACCCGGGCTTCTTCAAACCAGCGAATGTAATTGGAATGATGAACCACCCTCATCGAATCGGTTTCATAGTATTGGACCAGGTGTTCATAAGGCGTCAATGTTATTCCCCCACAACGTAAAGCAGGATACTCAGCATGTGTAAAATGCTTCCCGCCAGCACAAACAGATGAAAAACCGAATGGAACCAGCGTTTTTTACTGCCAATCCCATAAAAGATACAACCAACCGTATACAATATGCCTCCAATTACTAACAGGAGAAATCCAGGCAGAGGAAGCGACTCATAGGTCGGCTTGATTGCAACTATGATACACCATCCCATACCCAAATAGCAAACCATGGAAAAAATTTTGAACCTTTCCATGTCAATGGCTGTCAGCGTAACCGCCAACGCGGTCAGACTCCAGACGAAGCCGAATATAGTCCATCCAAGCGCAGGCATCCTTTTGGCTATCGCGCAGATGACAACCGGGGTATAGGTGCCTGCAATCATGAAATATATCGTACAATGGTCAAGAATTTGGAATACCCGTTTTGCAATTGGTGCACGCAGGCCGTGATAGATGCTTGACATGGTGTAAAGCAGAATCACACACACGCCATAAGCAATTGAAGTCAAAACGCCTGATATGCTTTGCGCAAGGGCTGCTTTTATGATACAGAGTACCATGCCGGCAACTCCTATTCCCCCGCCCACGATATGAGAAATCATGTTGAACAATTCCTCAGCTCGAGTATAATCCGGCAGCGGCCGGTCGGCAAGTCTGACACGCTGCTTTTTTGCAAACTGTTCCATGGTCTATCCACCTCCGTGGTGTGTGCGGCTTGCACCGCAAATTGATGTTCGTATTATATCATATGTAGTTTCAAAAATCACGTGTCAAATTATTGAACATCAAAAAGCGGCAGTGCTATCGCACTGCCGCTTATAGTTTGTGTCTGAAAACTTTATTGCATTCACCTGCTCGGGCATATCACTGTTCCAACGTTTTGCTTGCCCGGAAAGTGACTCGCAGCGTCGTACCCTCTCCTTCGGTGCTGTCAACATCTATATTAGCCCCATGCTTCAGCGCAATGTGTTTGACGATCGCGAGGCCCAGCCCGGTGCCGCCTGTTTGCTTGCTGCGGCTTTTATCCACTCTATAGAAACGCTCAAAAATTCTCTGCTGGTGCTCGATCGGGATACCGATGCCGGTATCTGCAACCGTCAGCACAACGACATTTCCATCCGACGCCGTCGTTACCTGCACGCTTCCGCCGGGTTTATTATACCGTATTGCATTGTCACACAGGTTAAACATCAGCTCGCCTAGCATATCCCGGCTACCGTCCACCACGCAGTCCGTGCGGCCGGCAAAAGCGATATGTACACCGCTGCGTTCCGCGGCAAAGCTGAGCGAATCCACCGTCTCTGCAGCGATCTCGGAAAGATTAACCGGTGCAAGTTCGATATCTCCGGGCTCTTCGATTTCTCCAAGCTGAATAATATCGCCGATCACCGAAATCAGCCGCCCAGCTTCGTTATGAATCTTGCGCGCAAAGTCCTTGATGTCTTCCGGTTTTGCCATTCCGTTCTCGATCATTTCCGCATAGCCGGAAATTGAGGTCAGCGGCGTTTTCAGCTCGTGAGACACATTGGCGGTAAATTCCCGGCGCAGACGATCCACTTCCCGTTTTTTCAGCTGTTGTTCCTTAATTTTGCGTGCAAATGGTTCCAGCTCCGGGTAGGGAATATTCTCGTCTATCTCGTCCAGATTCCGGGCCATCTCCTCGATTGGCCGCACAAGATTTCGTGTCAGCAGCACCGAAAAAAGAACCGATACCGCCAATACCACAAAAATCAGCAGGAAGATAATCAACAGCATGCGGTCAAAAGAAGCGTATATGCTCAGGACTTCTCTGGAAACGCGCAGCACGTTTCCATCCGACAGACGCACCGCGTAATAGCAGGTCTTGTAACCCACTGTTTCGGATTGCCTGGTAGCTTCGCCGCTGCCCTGCTCCAGCGCTTGAAGGACCTCCGGCCTTTCCAGATGATTCTCCATCTGTTCGCTGTCCGCGTCGGTTTCATACAGCACTGCACCGTCCGCCGCAATCAATGTCACACGCAGATCATCTCCGCCGTCCACAGATTCCAGCGATCCGGCATTTTCGTAGACCGACTCGATCAATTCCGCTTCCTGGCGCAGATCTGCTTTCACCTGATGATCATAGGTGCTCTGAAAAACCATCGTCAAGGCAAGCACAGTCATGAGCAGGGAGATGAGGCCCATCATAAACAGGCGTTTGTTTATTTTTTCTTCCAATTTCAGCCCTCTATTTTATAACCGACATTGCGCACCGTTTTTATCAGATTGCCGCAATCCCCGAGCTTCTGACGCAGGGTTTTGACGTGCACATCCACCGTCCTCGTCTCCCCTTCATAATCCTCTCCCCAGACGCTGTCCATGATGCGATCCCGCGTCAGGACAATGTCCTCATTTGCCAGGAAAAGTTTCAGCAGCTCGTATTCCTTATAGGTCAGGTCGCAGGTTTCTCCATTCACCGTAACGACCCTTTTCTCATCTTCCAGCGTAATCCCGCCAAGTGTATAAACGGTCTGGGTTTGCGCCGAAGTGCGCCGCAGCACCGCCTTTACCCGTGAGATCAGCTCCATGATTCCAAAAGGCTTGGTAATATAATCGTCTGCGCCGCAGTCCAAGCCCTTCACGGCATCCAGCTCGCTGGTTTTCGCCGTAACCATGATGACGGGCAATGTACGCAACCGGGGATTAGCCCGTATTCTTTTGAGTATGGACAGGCCGTCCTCCTGCGGAAGCATAACGTCCAGGATCACCAGTTTCGGCGTTCTCTGTTCGCATCGTTCGAAAAAGCCCCTGACATCTCCGAATTCCTCAGTTTCAAACCCGCTGTTTTTCAGCGCATAGCTCTCCATCTGACGAATATTGACGTCATCTTCCACGATATAAATCATGCATTTGCCCCCTTAGTGCGGGAACCCTTTTTTGAGGGCAACGGTTTGCGCAGGCCGTGGCGAACCGCGACCGCACCCTCACCGTCGTCGTCATTGAGCCGGTATTTCCGCGCATACGCTTCATATTGTTCGTTGAAATCCGACAGCTCGTTTTCACGGTACTCGTGCAGATATTCATGCGTGTCAAAGCTGTCGTGTTCGACTTCGATTATACAGACCGCGATGTTTGAACAATGATCTGCTGCTCTTTCCAGATTGGTGAGCAGATCCGCCAGCACAAAGCCAAGCTCAATGGTGCAAACGCCATTTTGCAGCCGTTCAATATGCCGGGTCCGAATCTCCTTTTTAAGCCTGTCGATGACCTGCTCCAGCGGCTCAACCTGCCGCGCAACCGCGGTATCCTCATCCACAAAGCTGCGCACCGCCAGGTCCAGCACCTCGGTCACCGCCGCACTCAGAACATCCAATTCCTCCACGGCGCGCTGCGAAAAAGCGATGCCCTTATCCCGCATCTCGTCCACCGATTTAAGCACGCCGCAGGCGTGATCGCCGATCCGCTCGAAATCCCCGATCGTGTGCAGCAATCTGGACACTTCACGGCTGTCCGCAGTGGACAGGCTTTTGCTGGCAATCTTTACAAGAAAACTGCCGAGCCGGTCTTCATACTGATCCAGCCGGTCTTCATCCTCTATGATGGACTGCGCCACGGCGGCGTTATACTGTTTAAGCAACCCGAGCGAGCGCACAAAGGTGCTCTGCGCAAGGCGCGCCATATCATCGGTCAGTTCACGGCACTGGCTGATTGCTACCGAAGGCGTTGCCAGCAAACGCTCGTCCAGGAAGGTAAACTCCTCTTTGCCCGCCTCGTCCCGGATAGTCCGCTTCGCCAGCTTTTCCAGCGCCTTGTTGAAGGGCAGCAGCAGCGCTGTCGTCACGATATTAAAGGTGCTGTGAACAATCGCAATGCCGACCTGATTGATCTTGCTCATGAACAGTGCGTCTCCGATCAGCGCGCGCAGAATATAAAACAGGATCAGGAAAAAGGCCGTTCCGATCAAATTAAAATAGAGATGGATGGCTGCGACGCGTTTGGCGTCTTTTTTTGTACCTACAGAAGAAATCATCGATGTGACGCAGGTGCCGATATTCTGTCCAAGAATGATCGGGATGGCCGTCCCGTAAGTCACCATTCCCGTCGCGCTCAGCGCCTGCAGAATGCCTACCGACGCCGAGGAGCTCTGGATAATGCCGGTAAGCACCGCGCCAACCAGCACACCGAGGAGCGGGTTGGAAAACATCAGCATGATGTTCTGAAACTCCGGCACATCAGCCAGCGGCTTGACCGCCGCCGTCATGGTTTCCATACCGGTCATCAGCACCGAGAATCCCAACAGAATAAGGCCCGTATCCTTGCGCTTCTGTCGCTTGGAAAACATATAGAAGATAACGCCGATGACTGCGAGAACCGGAGAGAAATTGCTCGGTTTTAACATGCTGACCAGCAGATTGCTGCTCTCAATGCCGGTCAGGGACAAGATCCAAGCCGTCACCGTTGTTCCCACGTTCGCACCCATGATAACGCCGATTGCCTGGGAGAGCTGCATAACGCCCGAGTTGACAAATCCGACGACCATAACGGTGGTCGCCGAAGAACTCTGGATGATCGCTGTAACGATCAAACCAAAGAAAAAAGCCTTGTATTTGTTGCCCGTCAGCGCTTCAAGAATGGATTTAAGCTTGCCGCCAGCCTGCTTTTCCAGTCCCGAGCCCATGACGTTCATGCCGAACAGGAAGAGCGCCAGCCCTCCGCACAGCGACAGAACATTGTAAACAGACATTCCTTTACCCCGCTTTTACCTGATTTTCACCCATACCATAACAGTTTCAGGTTAAATTCCCATGTAGGAATATGTAAAGTCCATGTAAAATCGACATTTTACATGAATTTTACATCGAAATAGCGCGGATATAGTAAAGGAAAGTCGCTTAATTATCCGTTCTTTTTTGTCTGTAAGTCTTCCTTTTCTTCGTCTAAGGCATCCATGGGCATTTCCCCGCGTTTTTTTCGCTCTTCCTTCATTTTTTTAATGAAGGGAATCGCAAAATAAGCAACCATGCACAGCATGGAAAAAGTAAACACGCCGTAAATCAAAACATCCTGCATTTTTGTTCTCTCCAAGTTTACTGTCCTGAAATAAGGACAGGCATTCTGTTATACTTAAATTAGAAAGTAAAAGAAACTACATTGAACCGGAGGTCTTTGTATGAATACGACAATTCGAAGAGTGATGGACCACTATGAAGTTTACGATGCAAGCGGCCGGTTTCTTTTCTCTGCGGATACCCGTCAGGAAGCTGCCGCGGAATTGCGTGCGCTGCAAGCTGCATAAGCCTGGCTCAATCCAGTTCTATACGTTCCCTTTTTTAGCATCGTTACTTTTAAAAATCAAATCAGAACAGGCGGCGGCGCACCGGTTAAAGCCGATGTGCCGCCGCATTTTGTTTAATTACTGTCGGGATGCCACAGACAGCTCGCAAGATCCACCCTTCCATCCGGCAGAAATCGGACGCCGTCGGCTTCCAGCAGCGCGCGCTGCGCCTGCGGTCCGCCGAAAGCAAAGGAGCCGCTGCATTCTCCGAATCGGTTAACGACTCGAAAACAGGGTATCGTTCCGGGATCGGGGTTACCGTGAAGCGCATAGCCGACCACCCGCGACCAGCGCGGATTTCCCGCCAGCAGCGCCACCTGTCCGTAAGTTGCAACCCGGCCTTTGGGAATCCGGCGCACCACCGCATAGATACGCTCAAATGCTCCGTCCTGTTTCATCAGCCCGCCGAATAGTCTGTGTTGGGATCGAATGTTCCATCCTCGATCGCCGCGTTGACGCGGTTAACCGTCGCAATATTCTGTTCATGCTCGGCATTGGTTTCCGCCCAGTAGAATTTCTTGTTATTATCCGTGATAAAGAAATAATAATCAAACTGCACCGGTTCCAGCGTGCCGACGATCGCATTCAGGCCCGGATTGCAGATTGCGCCGATGATCAGGCCCTCCTTGCTGTAGGTGTCATAGCCCTGCCACATCGCCTCAGGAATATTGCGCAAAGTCGGCTCTGTATCGCCGTTGTAATAGTATCCCAGAACGCCATAGATGAAGTTGCCCGGAATTCTCTCGGCAGAAGTGTCCGATTCAAGGCAGGGGAACACTTCAGGATTGTTCAGCCGGTTGTGGAAAACAGCCGCCACCTGCGGATAAACATTATCGCCAAGCGACTCTTTTTCCACGATGGAAGCGAGTATAATGTTTTCTTCCAGCGTAAGTCCGCTGTCCGCGATAAGGGCCTGATTTTCCGGTGTAAGGACCTTTTGCTCAAAATTCGTGAGCATCTGCTGCACAATATCATGCGGCGTCACATCAAGCTCAAATTCATAGGTGTCCGGGAACAGGAAGCCCTCCACCTTGATAAACTTGTTTTCGTTATCCGAGATTTCGTTCCAGAAACTGACGTCATAGGTGTCGTTGTTACAGGCGCTGATAAATTCGTCTCTTGTGCAGATGCCTGCTTCCTCCAGCATCAGCGCCATTTTCAAAGCCGTCGTACCTTCCGGGAAGGTAATTGCGGGATAGGTCTCGGTTTCTTTAATGGTTATCTGCTGAAGTACCTCGATAATCTCATCATAAGACAGGGTGCTGTTCACCGTATGATCGCCGAGCTGATAGGTGCCGTCGGCTTTTTTGATTCGGCTGTACAGTTTAAACAGCAGTTCATTTTTGATAATGCCGTTGTCATGCAGCACCGCCGCGATGTCCGCCGTCGAAGCGCCTTCCGGCACCGTTACAACAATATCGGTCGCCTCGCCGCCGCGCTTGCCGCCGATTTCACGAAAACTCAAAAAGAGGGTCACCGCGATTGCCAAGACCAAAACCGCAAGCAGAGACCACAGGATAACCGGTCCCGCCCCGCCCTTGCGGCGTTTAACCGGCGGACGGCTGCCTGTGGTCGTGCCGGATGCAGAGACCGCCCCGCTGCGATAAGCGGCCGGCGCTTTATATTTGGTCTTTTTCTTCTTGATTTTAAAACCCATTGGAATCAGTGTCCTTCCTGTCAATCAGTCTTTTGCGCCGAAGTCACGCTTCAGCATTTGTAAAAAATACTTTGCGCTACTTTCTGTGCGGTTTCGGTATCTTTGATGACCTCGATAAGCCTGAGCGCAAAATCAACCGCCTTTCCTGCCGCCTTCGCCGTCAGGAAGGGCGCGTCATACACAACGTCCTGATCTGTGTAGCTGTCTCCAAGGTCCTGCTCATAGCCGGGGAAAACGGTCGCCTGCTTGCCGCGCAGCAGATTTTCATGCGCAAGAATGCTCGGCGCAGCGCAGATTGCCGCAACCGTGATCTCTTCCTCGCTGGCAAGCCGGACTGCCCTTTTGACCGCAGCGCTCATTTCCAGATTGCGGGTTCCGGGCATTCCGCCGGGCAGAACGATTGCCTCAAGGTCGTCGCCGGGCAGAAAGATTTCCTCCGAAATATCTGCCATGACCGTGATTCCATGCGACCCCGTCGGCGTTGTGCTGCCGACGCCGACCGTCGTCACCTTTATCCCCGCCCGTTTCATAAGGTCGACCGGGACAAGCGCCTCGGTCTCCTCAAATCCATCTGCCAGAAATACATAAACCATATTGGCCTTCCTTTCCCTGACGCTCAATCCAGCATCAGATTCATATAGGGGTCCATATCCCCGATATTTGTACTGACTGCAAGGGGTTTCGCCATTCCATAACTGGTTACATCCCCTTCAAACCGGAACAGTTCCGCATGGCGCGGGAGCTGGACCGTCACATGCCCGGGATTCGTCTTTTTTATAATGCTTTCAATCATAAAATGCTGCGCGTCTACCGTTGTTCCGAGGCACTCTTTAAAAAAGAGATGTTTGCCCTGCATGCCGTAAATCGCATAGCAGACGCCTAGATCGCCGTTATAGCTTGCAATGTGCTCTCCATAACTTGCAGCGTCCTTCATCAAAAAGCGCAGCTGCGCCGGATACCAGCGAATGTGGGGGATCTCCGCAAGCAGCGATTCGCGCAGCCCATACAATTGTTCAGGCGTCAATCCGTCGATCTCGACCGGCACCGAAGATTGAAGGGTACGGTCGATCATGCCATGCCGTATCGCAACCAGATTTGCATTAAACGCCGGACTGTAGCCCCGCTTCTGATAATACTTGAACAGGTACTTTTCTCCCGGCACAAGCACGCTGAGCGCACAGCCGGATGCGCGCGCATATTCCTCAACATGGCGCAGCATAGCGGTCATGATTCCTTTGCCGCGGTATTTTCTGCGCGTGGCGGCGCCATAAATATAAACCGTTTTAACCGACTTGTCTTTATAGACAAATTCGGTCGGTATGGCAATGACCATCGCGACAACCTTTTCGCCCACTTCAAAAACAAAGGTGTCGCTGGTTTTTACCACCTCATTATACAGAAAATCCACATAATTGAGCGGATCGTCAAATCCCTCTTCCCAAATCGCCTTAAGCGCAGGGATATCCAGATCGGTCGCCTGTCTTATCATATTTCGTGTACCACAAACTTATCGGTCAGAATAGCCGGATAATAGGAGAGCTTTGCACGGCGCAATCCTTCGTCACCGACGTCGTCTTCGCGGTTGATGTAGCGGTAATCGCCGCAGAAGGTTTTCGCAAAATCCCGGTTGACGACCGTATACGCTCCATTTATATTATAGCACGCTTTTTCCATATGCACACAGAAAGTCTGCGGATTGATCGCTTCGCCCATTGCAAACCCGGCAATTCCGGACGGGATCTCGATAAAGCCGCCCTTGAAACCAAGTTCAAAAAAGTGATCAAACGCGGCGGCCGAGGCCATCCTTTCTTCTTTTAAACTGTCGTCGCCGTATCCTTCCGCGATGATTTCATTATACCACAGCTCGTTCATCTCCCGTACTCTGCCGATGTTCTCCGGCGTGATCTGTTCAAAGCGGTATTCCGGATACTCCTGCATAAAGCGGGAAATGTGGTTTCGTTTCGCGTGATATTTTTTGCCTTTAAGCTCAATAAGGTCGGCGGCGTTATAGACATACTCCGCAAAATCGCGCGAGGTGTGGCGGCTGAAACGCCCCGGAAAAGCGCTGTCCAGCAGCTCGACGTCCTGCGCCGAAGCAGCGATGATCGTAAATTTAACGCCGCGCGCTTCGGCATCCTTTACCATTGCATCGACCGCAGAAGCAACGTCTCCTTCGCCAAACGGGAAAAGATAAGCGTCGGCAATTTTGTCAAAACGCACGATGCAGAGTCCGTCTTCGGTAAATGCGATTTTAGTATCGTAAACATCCCGCCAGATAAACAGGTTTCCAAAGGTGTATTCGCACCCGCGGTCGGGCGCGCGATGCAGCAAACCGCTTACCCTTTCTCTGTCGGCAAGTTCTATTCTTCTGAACGCAAGATCCAAATCAGAAACACTCCTTAATCTGCTCATAAATATCGGCCGCTATCTCTTCAACCGTCCGCAGCCGTCCGCCCTCGTCGCAATTCAAGATTCGCCAGCCCTGCTTCTGCGCACAGTAATGCGCAGCTTCCCGGCTGATTCGCTGAAATTGCAGGTCTTTTTCATGAATATCCTTTTTGCTTTCATCCCCTGAATACCGCTCACGCATCAGCCGCTCGCTTGTCTCCGGGCGCATGTCCAGATACAGCACCGCGTCCGGTGCGGGGATTCCCAGCTTATCATATTCAAAGTCCGCCAGCCAGCGCAGATAATCATCCCACTCGCTGCGCGGCAGCTTGCACATCTGATACACCGCATTGGAGGTTGTATAGCGGTCGGCGACAAAGACAGCGCCCGCCAGATAATCCCGCTGCCAGTCCTTCTTAAAGCTCGCATAGCGGTCCACCGCGTAAAACGCCGAAGCGGCATAGCCGTTGACGTCGTCCGGGTGATCTCCAAACTCTCCGGCAAGATACATGCGCACCAGCGCGGAAGAATCGCTTTCATAGCAGGGGAAAGAGAGCGGCCGCACCGCTTTTCCCGCCGCGCGCAGATTTTCAATCAGCCGGGCTGTCTGGGTTGCTTTTCCGCTGCCATCCAGGCCCTCAATCACAAAAAGCTTTCCCCGCATCCTTCAGCCCTTCTTGAGCGCGGCATATTTTTCACGCATCTGCGCCGCCTGACCGCAGCTCATCTTTCCTTCCGGACAAGGTCCAAATACGCAGGAAGGCCCCGCTGTTTCAAAAAGCGCCGGCGCCGCCGCGTAGCAAAGCCGGAACATCTGCTCGGCGAGCTCCCGAATCTCCCACTGCGCCCGGTTGCAGCAGCGATGCCGGAAAAAGTTCTGCAGCGAACGGGTGTTCATCGTCACGACCATCTTGGTCTCACAGGCGTTGGGCAGCACAAAGCGGGCGTCCTCAATG
>CALWZE010000055.1 GCA_944385925.1 uncultured Clostridia bacterium | reverse complement strand
CGTCCTGTTCCACACCGACGCGGTCCAGGCGGTCGGCAATCTGCGCATTGATGTAAAGGCGCAGAATATCGATATGCTTTCGCTTTCCGGCCACAAGCTCAACGCGCCCAAAGGAATCGGCGCGCTGTATATCCGCAAAGGTATTATTCTGGATACCTTTATGGACGGCGGCGCACAGGAAAGCAAACGCCGCGCGGGCACCGAGGCTGTTCCCAACATCGTAGCGCTCGGCGCAGCGATTGAGGATATTTACGCACATCTGGACGAGAAGGTTGAGAAGCAGAAAAAGCTGCGTGACATGGTGATCGACCGGATGCTTCAGCTGCCGCATGTTCGGCTCAACGGTTCCCGTGAGCATCGCCTTCCCGGCAACGTCAATCTTTCTTTTGAAGGTGTTGAAGGCGAGTCCATCCTGCTGAGCCTTGACATGGTCGGTATCTGTGCTTCCTCAGGTTCTGCCTGCACCTCCGGTTCCCTCGACCCGAGCCATGTTCTGCTCGCGATCGGGCTGCCGCACGAAATCGCGCACGGCTCGCTGCGCATCAGCTTTGGGCCGCAGAACACCGAAGAAGACGCAAAGTATATCTGCGAGCAGCTTCCGCCCATTATCGAGCGGCTGCGCGCCATGTCCCCGACCTGGGACGCTATTTCCAAACAATAAGGAGGATTTTATCCTATGATGTACAGTGAAAAAGTTATGGATCACTTCGCCAATCCCCGCAATGTCGGCGAAATTGAAAACGCGGACGGCGTCGGTGAAGTCGGCAACGCCAAATGCGGCGACATTATGCGCATGTATCTGAAAATTGACGACGGTGTGCTCACCGATGTCAAATTTAAGACCTTCGGCTGCGGTGCGGCCGTCGCAACCAGCTCGATGGCAACCGAACTGATTAAGGGCAAATCCATCGAGGATGCCCTCAAGCTGACCAACAAGGCGGTCGTCGAGGCACTGGATGGCCTTCCCCCTGTCAAGGTTCACTGCTCTGTTCTTGCCGAACAGGCAGTCAAGGCGGCGCTTTCGGATTATTACCGCCGCCGCGGCATTGATCCCGAACCCATTGTCGGAAAGATCGAGGACTGCGATGCCTGCCACATCTGATCGAAAGAACAGCCGAATATTGGTAGCCATGAGCGGCGGGGTGGATTCCTCGGTTTGCGCCAAGCTGCTGAAAGAGGACGGATACGACGTGCAATGCGCCGTATTCGTCTTTTCGGATGCTTCCGCGGGTTGCGTAGACGCTGCGCGCAGCGCATGCGCCACCCTTTCCCTGCCGCTTGAAGTAGTTGACATCCGTGCGCTTTTTCATGAACAGGTCGTTCTGCCTTTCTGTGAAACTTACTGTGCCGGCATGACTCCCAACCCCTGTGTCATCTGCAATCCCAGGGTAAAATTCAGAACACTCTGCGAAACTGCCGACCGTTTGGACTGTCCGCAGATCGCGACCGGACACTATGCGAGAGTAAAACGGATTGACGGGACCGCAATCCTGCAAAAAGCCGTATCCGCCGCGCGGGATCAGAGCTATATGCTCTATTCCCTGCTTCCCGAACAGCTTTCCCGTCTGGTTCTTCCGCTTGGGGAGCTGGAAAAACCGGTTGTCCGTGAAATTGCGCGGGATGCCGAACTTGACTGCGCTGATGCGCCGGATTCGCAGGAAATTTGCTTCATCCCAGACGGCGATTATCCGGGATTCATACACGCGCTTGGCATGCGCGGCCGGCAAGGGCGTTTTCTGGCGCCGGACGGCAGCGCTGTCGGCCCGCACAAAGGCGTTGAGTTTTATACAATCGGCCAGCGGCGCGGACTTGGCATAGCTCTCGGAAAGCCTGTATTTGTCCAGCGCATATTGGAAAACGGGGATATCCAGCTTGCCTATGCCGGCGAAGAGTATGCAAAGACGCTTTTGATCGATCATCTTGTGGTGAATCCGCTTTATTCCGGCCGGCTGGACGGGCATTTTGAGATTAAAATCCGCTCTGCCGCCAAGCCCTGTGGCTGCACTGTGAAACAGTTATCCGGCACTAGCGCCCGTATTGACTTTGATCAGCCGGCCCGCGCTCCCGCGCCCGGACAGGCAGCGGTGCTGTATGAGAATGATCTGCTTATTGCAGGCGGTGTAATCCGGGAGTGCTTTTAACCTTTAATTTATGATAAACAAAAGCCGCTCGTCGAGCGGCTCTTGTTGTTTCATGGCGAAAAAACGCCTTTTCTTTGCACAGACATTGTTGGAACTCCCTTGCCGGTTCGTTAACGCGGCGGCAAATAAACCTTCTGCCGCTTGTACAAGCGAGGTAGTTTGTGGTAGAATTGTTTATATATGACTGGGTGCAGTTTGCAGGGCACATCCCGCGCACAGTCTTTGACGACAAAGCGATTACGGAGATAAAAATGGACGAGAATTACTCAAACTTTATCTGGGACATCATCGACGAGGATCTGGCCGAGGGTGCGGTCAAGGAAATCCATACCCGTTTTCCGCCTGAACCAAACGGTTATCTGCACATTGGCAGTGCCAAGGCGATCTGGATCAATGCGAGCACCGCGCAGAAATATGGCGGCAAGTTTAATCTGCGCTATGATGACACCAACCCGGTGCGCGAAGACGATGAATATGTTCAGTCGATCTTAGAAGATTTGCGCTGGCTCGGTGCGGAGCCGAACGGCGGCATTTTTTACGGCTCTGATTATTTTGACAAGTGCTATGAATTCGCAGTCGGTCTGATCAAGGCCGGAAAAGCCTATGTTTGTGACCTTTCTGCCGATGAGATGCGCGAATACCGCGGTACTTTGACCGAGCCGGGCAAGGACAGCCCCTACCGCAACCGCTCTGTCGAGGAAAACCTCAATCTCTTCGAGCGGATGAAAAACGGCGAATTCCCGGATGGCTCGCGTACTTTGCGCGCCAAGATTGATATGGCAAGCCCGAACATGAATATGCGCGACCCGGCGATCTACCGCATTCTGCATACCTCTCATCACCGCCAGGGCAACAAGTGGTGTATTTATCCGCTCTATGACTTTGCGCATCCCATTCAGGACGCGCTTGAAGGGATTACCCATTCCCTGTGTTCGATCGAGTTTGAGAACCATCGTCCGCTTTATGAGTGGGTCGTGGACAATATCGGATTTGATCCCAAACCCAAACAGCGGGAATTTGCGCGTTTGAACATCACCTACACCGTCATGAGCAAGCGTTTCCTGCGCGAGCTTGTGGAAAAGGGGTTTGTGGACGGCTGGGATGACCCGCGCATGCCTACCCTGTGCGGTCTGCGCCGCCGTGGCTACACGCCCAGTTCGATCATCGAGTTTGTCAAAACGGCGGGCGTTTCCAAGGCGGACAGTATTGTTGACATCGGCTTGCTGGAACACTGCATTCGCGATGAGCTGAACCGCACCGCGCAGCGCCGCATGGCCGTGCTGGACCCTGTAAAGGTCGTAATCACCAACTATCCCGAAGACAAAACCGAATACTTTGAAGTGTCCAATAATCCCAATGATGAATCGAGCGGAACCCGCAAAGTCGCGTTTACCCGCGAGCTTTACATCGAGCGCAGCGACTTCTTCATCGACCCCCCGCCCAAATTCTTCCGGCTTGTCCCCGGCAAAGAGGTTCGCCTGATGGGCGCCTATATTGTTTGCTGCGATGACTGCGTACAGGATGAAAACGGACGGGTGACCGAAATCCACTGCACGGCCGATCTTGAGACCGGCAACGGAAATCCCGCGGATGGCCGCAAAATCAAGGGCACCATCCACTGGGTCAGCGCGAAGGACTGCGTCGATGCAAAGGTCAATCTGTATGATCGGCTGCTTACCCTCGAAAAAATCACCGATCTGCCTGAAGACAAGACCTATGGCGACTTCTTAAATCCAGACTCGATCACCACCTATCCGGATGCAAAACTGGAAAAATCACTTGAGTCGGTTGGCTGCGACGAACGGTTCCAGTTCGTCCGCAACGGCTACTTCATCCGTGACAGTCGTAATCCGGATACCTTCAATAACATTGTCAATCTGAAAGATACCTGGGCAAAACTCAACAAATAAACGCACAAAAAGGCGCAGACAGTCTCGCTGTCTGCGCCTTTTATACTTCTGTCAAAGTAATAAAAATTAATCTGAAAGCCGCATAAATCTTCTCTTTACCCTTTCGACTATATGGTTTGAAACACCATATTATCTGTATTTGAAGCTTTGCATTAACTGCAATTACTGCAAAACAAAAGCGGGGCCTTAAGCCCCGCTTTTTTAAACGGTTTATTTCAATCGAAAAAACGATTTTGCCTTTTTTGTCTTATTTGTTCGCTTCCGCGCAGGCGACCGCGCAGGCAACGGTCATGCCCACCATCGGGTTATTGCCAGCGCCAATGAGACCCATCATTTCGACGTGTGCCGGAACAGAGGAGGAACC
>CALWZE010000054.1 GCA_944385925.1 uncultured Clostridia bacterium | reverse complement strand
CGTGCATGACCAGCAGTGCGCCGGTTGCCTTTTTCAGGCTCTCCAGCCCGCCGATATGGTCAAAGTGACCGTGGGTGAGCAGTATCTTTTCGCAGCGCAGTCCGTTGTCATCCAGAAAGTCGACAATGCGATCCGGCTCGTCGCCCGGGTCAATCACGGCGCAACGGCCCGCGTCATCCGAAACGATATAGCAGTTGGTCGCCAGCATCCCAACCGGCAATCTGTCAATTTTCATTTTTGGTTCCCCCATTCCGCAGTGTCCAGTATTATGGTAACCGGCCCGTCGTTTTGAAGGTCGACGAGCATGTCCGCGCCGAATTCGCCCGTACCGAACCGGGTAAAGGGATAGCGCCGCATCTCCTGCACAAACTGTTCAAAGGCGCGCTTTGCAAATTCCGGTTCTGCCGCCGCCACAAAGGACGGGCGGTATCCCTTTTTCGTATTCGCATACAGGGTAAAATTCGGCACAATGAGCGCGCCCAGACCGAGATCCGCCGCGCTTAAATTCATCTTGCCTGCCTCGTCGCTGAAAATCCGCAGGCCTGCAACCTTCTGCGCAAAACGCGGGATCATTTCCAGGGTATCCCCCTCGCCCGCGCCGAACAGCACCATCAGCCCGCCGTCGATCTCGCCGCGCACCGTGCCGTCTATGCTGACCGACGCATGCTTTACCCGCTGCACCACTGCTTTCATATCCTTGTCCTTTCTCACTGTGCGGCGCGTTCGACCGAGATCACATCCCGGATCTTCTTGAGCCGCGCAATGACCGAATTGAGATGTTCTATGCTGTTGATACTGATGGTCGCCGTGATGATCGCGCGTCCGTCCTGCGTAACCTTGGTGCCGAACGCAAAAATCGTGATGTGCATGCTCGCAAGCTGTGTGCTGACGTCCGCGATCAGGCCCTGCCGGTCGTTGCAGACGATTTCCAGGGTAGATTTGAAATCCTCCTTGACATTGTCCGCCCACTCCACCTTGACCCAGCGCAGCGAGTTCTCGTCCAGGACCTGTGCCGCGGTGACGTTGACGCAGTCCCTCTTATGGATGGATACGCCGTGTCCGCGGGTGATAAAGCCAACGATGTCGTCTCCCGGAAGCGGATTGCAGCAGCGCGCGAATTTGACCAGGCAGTTGTCCAGACCCTCGACGATGACCCCCTCGACCGCTTTTGTCTTCTGCGGCGCTTTCGGCACGTCGAACACTTCGACCGGATCGCTCTGCTTCACAAGCTTTGCGTATTCTTCCTTGACCTTGGGCATGATGCGGGACAAAAGCAGCCCGCCGTATCCGATCGAGGCGAACATCTCTTCGGCGCTGTTAAGCTTCTGCCTTTTGGCAAGATCTTCACAGAAAGAATCATACTTATCCGGAGGCACCGCGATCATATATCGCCGCAGCTCCCGGTCAAACGCCTGCTTGCCCTCGGCGATATTTTCCTCCTTGCGTTCCCGCTTGAACCAGGAACGGATCTTGCTCTTTGCCTCGCCGGTTTTGACGATTCCGAGCCAGTCCCTGCTCGGTCCTTTGTCCTTCGCGCCGGTGAGCACCTCGACGATCTCGCCGGTTTTTACCGGATAGCTCAGCGGCACGATCCGGCCATTTACCTTCGCCCCGGTCATCCGGTTGCCGACCGCCGAGTGAATCGCATAGGCAAAGTCAATGACCGTCGCGCCCGCCGGAAGGTTGATGACGTCCCCTTTCGGGGTAAAGACGTATACCTCTTCGGGCAGCAGGTCGCTCTTGATATTGCGCAGGATATCGACCGCGTCCTCCGACTCCTTCTGGCTCTCCAAAAGCTGCCGCACCCAGGCAAGCCGCTCTTCCAGCTTATCCTTTCCGCTGATCCCGGACTTGTATTTCCAGTGCGCGGCGACGCCGTATTCCGCGGTGTAGTGCATGTCGAAGGTGCGGATCTGAATTTCGAAAGGAATCGCATCCTTGCCGATAACCGTCGTGTGCAAAGACTGGTACATATTCGGTTTCGGGGTGGAGATGTAATCCTTAAAGCGGTTGGGAATCGGCCGGTACATGTCGTGGATGATTCCCAGCGCGTTGTAGCATTCGGTCACGGTATGCAGAATCACCCGGACCGCGTAAATATCATAAATCTCTTCAATGGACTTGTTCTGCATATACAGCTTGCGGTAAATGCTGTATTTGGATTTCACCCGGCTTTCCAGCTCACAGTCATGAATGCCGTTCTGCTCCAGCCGCTGCCGGATATCACCCGAAATCCGCTCGATAAAGGCGTCGCCGCCGCCATGCGCGAGAAGCTCCTCGATTTCCCGATAACCGATCGGGTCGAGGTACTTGAGCGCCAGGTCTTCCAGCTCCTCCTTGACCGCGCTCATTCCCAACCGGTGGGCGATCGGCGCATAAACCTCCATGGTCTCCAGAGATTTTGCCCGCTGCTTCTGTTCCGGCATCGCTTCCAGCGTCCGCATGTTGTGCAGCCGGTCGCAGAGCTTGATAATGATGACCCGAACATCCCGGGACATTGCAAGCAGCATCTTTCGAATGTTCTCTGCCTGCTGCTCTTCAACCGAAGAAAAGGGAATCTGGCCGAGTTTGGTCACCCCGTCAACCAGCAGCGCGATCTCCTCGCCGAATTTGCTCTTGATTTCGGAAAGCGGCACGCCGGTATCCTCCACCACATCGTGCAGCAGCGCGGCGCAGAGGCTTTCGGTATCCAGCCCCATCTCAACCAGCAGGCTTGCCACATAAACCGGGTGGGTGATATAAGGCTCGCCGGAACGGCGGCGCTGGCCGGCATGGCTCTGTTCGGCGAGCGCATACGCCCGCTCGATCATCTCCATATTATATTGCCGTCCGGAAGCGGCTATCTGCTCTTTTAATGTTTCAAACGTCATGGGATTCGTCATGCATCTCACTCCTCATTCAGCCGTTTCAATACGGCCGAACCGCCGAGTTCTTTTTTCTCGGGATTTTTGGCAGCGCGCAAAACCGATCTTTCCGCGCACTCGATATGTCCAAGCTCTAACAGAATATCAAAAATCGTCTGTATCTTGCCCGGCGTCAATCCGCCGAACTCAACACAGCAGCGCACAATATCGGCGCGGTCAAACGCCGCGGCGCGCAGCCTGCGGTAAACACAGGCAACCTCTTCACGCGTTGGCAAAAGCAGCGCGCGGATTTCCCCGTCCGCCCGGCCGCCTGCCGCAAAACGCTGATACGCGTCCAGCGAGTCGAAAACCTCGTCCCGCAGTCCGGCGGGCTCTATGTCCCGAAATTTCACCGACACGCACGGGCGGCTGGACGCATTGAAAATCGAGAGGGTAAAGGCCGCGTCCACCCGGTCCCCGGGACCGAACGCCAGCGCCTGCGGACGGACCGAAAACAGCGCGCCGACGATCGTTCTGTCCGCCTGCCGCAGAGTCAGGCGGCTGTGCCGTTCGCCCAGCGGCGCAACCGAGACCAGTTCGGCGTCCCGTACCGCAAAAACCGGCTCGTCATTCGCCCGCCCGAACGGCGCAAGCAGCGAAAGCTCCCGCACCGCCTTTTCGCTGATTTCGGCAAGGGAGATGCAGCCGTCCACTTTAAGCTCCAGACACCTGGCCGAGACGGTATGTATTTTACAGTATTCAAAAATGCGCTTTTTGAATTCCTCCACCTTGCCGGGATCCATTGTAAATCCCGCCGCCAGTTCGTGTCCGCCGTATTTCTGCAAAATATCGGCGCAGGAACTGATTGCGTCATAAAGGGAAAATCCCCTTACCGAGCGGCCGCTGCCCTTGGCGCATCCCGCTTCACAAGAGATAATAATGACCGGCTTTCCGTATCTCTCGACAAGGCGGGAACAGGCAATTCCGATCACGCCGGAATGCAGCTCCTCTCCGGCCACAATGAGGATCGGGCGCTTGAGCATCTCGGGATCGGAATCGATCCGCGCCGCGATCTGCTTTGCGACCGCCTGCTCAGTTGTCTGTCTTTCCTTGTTAGTTCGTTCCAGCCGAGCCGCAAGCGCCTGCGCTTCCTGCGGATCGTCGCTCAGCAGCAGCTGCAAAGCCAGCTCCGCATTTCCCATCCTGCCCGCTGCGTTGAGCCGCGGCGATATGGTAAAAGCCACTGTCTGGGCATCCATGTTCTCCAAATCGGCGCCAGCACATTCGCACAGTGCGTGCAGTCCGGGATTTTCACAATAGGGCAGCTGTTCCAATCCTTCCCGAACAATCAGCCGGTTTTCCCCAACCAGCGGCATGATGTCCGCGATCGTGCCGACCGCGACCAGCCAGCCATACTCATCCAGCAGTTCTTCCGGCGTGCACCCCTCCACCGCGCAGATCAACTTATAGGCGACGCCGACGCCGGCCATTTCCTTAAATGCGCTTGCGTCGTCCGCACGCAGCGGATCGACCACCGCATAAGCGGGCGGCAGCGTTTCTCCGGGCAGATGGTGATCGCAGACGATTACCTGCATTCCCTTTTCGTTTGCATAAGCGATCTCGTCGTGTGCCGAAATCCCGTTATCCACCGTCACGATCAGCGAAGCACCGAATTTCGCGAGATTATCCACCGCCGCTCTGGAAAGCCCGTAGCCGGTGGAGTCTCTCGTGGGCAGTGAACAGGCGATGACCGCCCCGCGGCTTTGCAGATACTGGCACAGCAGCGTGGTCGAGGTAATTCCGTCCACGTCATAATCGCCGAAAACCGCAATGCGCTCTCCGTCCTCAATCGCCGCGTTGATCCGCTCGGCCGCTTTGTCGATATCCGCAAGATGCGCGGGCGGCTCGATCATGATGTCCGGCTGCAAAAAGCCGCGTGCAAGTGCAGGATCAGCATAGCCGCGCGCCGCAAGCGCCCGCGCCGCAAGCGAGGAAACGCCCAGCGAATCGCACAGAGCAGATATGGCGGATGATTCCGCGTTTTTTACCCTCCATCGTTTAAAGGCTGGCATGCTGTTCCTTTTCTCCTTCGACTAATTATAGGGATACCGCGCCAAATATGGCTCCGGGCAACCTTCCACAAAGCACATCCCAAAACAAAAACCGCATTTCAAGCGCTTCTCCGGTCCCGCAGGCAGCTCCGAAAACCCATTCGTCCGCTTTCTTTTATCCTTTCCCGCAAAACCGGCGAAAATCTGCGTCTTTGCCGCATTTTAAAACTATTTTATCAGAAGGTACTGATACTGCGTTTTTTCGCGCAGTTATGCACAATTTTGCGTCGGTTCAAAAAACCTTGTCCGGTTTAAGTCCGCCGCTTTCGGATTTATTTCCATACAATCAGATCTCTTCCGATCGGTTTTGCAGCCCGCGTATGGCCGCATTCTGTCACGAAAGGCGGAAATCTGTCGTTTTCCTTACCGCGCCCTTGCATATCGGCTCTGCTTACCGGCAAGCCCGGCCGCATGCTCTTTTCCGGCCGTCGGCGCCGCGCTCAAAGGAAATCACTGTCTGGCATTTTTCCCACAGCTGAAACGCTTTTGCTGCATCCCGGCTGCGCCTTCCCTGTTTAAAGGGGGCTGTAGGTCCCGATAATCTCCGCCGCGGTTTTCAAGCCGTCAACGGCAGCGCTCATGATCCCGCCCGCGTAGCCTGCGCCCTCGCCGCAGGGATAAAGTCCGGCAGCCCCCGGCGCCGTCCGGTCTTCACCGCGCTCGATCCGCACGGGCGAAGAAGTCCGCGTCTCCACACCGGTCAGCAGCGCACCGCCGCCGTCAAAGCCGTAAAGACGCCGGCCCATGCCCCGAATTCCCTGTGCAAGCGCGCCGCTGAGCGTTTCTCCGAACAGCTCTTTCAGCGCGCCCGGCCGGACGCCGCGTGGATAGCTCGGTTCAACCCGCGTGATCCGCAGCCCGGCTTTGCCATTCAAAAAGCTCTGCAGATCCTGCGCCGGCGCGCAGAAACCGCCGCCGCCCATTTCATAGGCGGCCTTTTCCAGCCTGCGCTGAAAGGCGATGGCCGCAAAGGGATCGCCGCCGAAGTCTTCCGGCCCAACCGAAACCACAACGGCGCTGTTTGCGTTTTTCCCCGCGCGGGCATATTCGCTCATTCCGTTTACCACGACCCCGCCCGATTCGCTCGCAGCGGCAACCACGGTTCCGCCCGGACACATGCAGAAGGTGTAGACGCCTCGTCCGCCCGCCTTTGCGGAAAGGGCGTATTCTCCGCGCGGCACCAGCGGACTTTCGGCAAATTTCCCGAACACCGCGCGGTCTATATCGCTTTGCAGATGCTCGATTCGCACACCGACCGAAAAAGGTTTCGGGCTCAAGGTCAGCCCACGCCTGCGCAGCATCTCAAAGGTATCCCGCGCGCTGTGGCCGCAGCAGAGCACCGCCGCGCCGGCCGGGATCTCCTCCCCGCCGCAGCACACCGCACAGAGCTTTTGCTCCCGCAGCACGAGGTCATCCACCCACGCGCCAAAGCGGATCTCGCCGCCGAAGCGCAGGATATGCTCCCGCATCGCGCGCACGACGCCGCGCAGGCGATCGGTGCCGATGTGCGGCTTTGCCTTGTACAGTATATCCTCCGGCGCGCCGAAGCGCACAAAGCTTTCCAGGACATAATCGCAAAGCGGATCGTTAATCCGCGTAGTCAGCTTACCGTCCGAAAATGCGCCGGCGCCGCCTTCGCCGAACTGTACGTTGCATTCGGTATCGAAGGAACCGCCCGCAAAAAAGCCTTCGACCGCGTCCACACGCCGCTCTATCGGGCCGCCGCGCTCCAGAACCAGCGGGCGGTAACCGTATTCGCTCAACAAACAGGCGGCAAACATCCCGGCCGGTCCAAATCCGATAACGACCGGGCGCGCCGCAAGTTGGCTTTTTCCCGGCGAAAGGGTCAGCGTTTTTTTCTCATAAAGCGACGCGTCCGCGCAGCGCTCGCTCAGTTCGCGTTCCAGCGATTCATTCTCCAGTTCGACCAGCGCCGAGCATACCTTATGAACCGTTCCGTGTCTTGCATCATAGGAAATCCGGCGCAGCCGCGCGCTTTTGACCAGCTGCGGAGAAATTCCCAGTTTTTTGACCGCCCGCTCGGCCGCAAGCTCGTCCGGTTCTTCCAGCGCCAGCCGAATTCCCGATACCGCCAGCATCAGGCCGGCTCCACGTCGATCAGCACTGTATAGGTCCCCGAAACAAAGGTCGTGCTGTTGGACGTTATCATAAATTTGACCGGCACGTTGTAGCTGCCCGACTCGGCGATCTGTTCGTCCATATCGACGATCGCGACCACCGAGCCGGCAAGCAGAGCGTCAATGTCCTCCTGCGGGCCGATGACCGTGACGCCGCTGATCCGCTCGGTATGCACCGAGACATTCATATTTGCCGGTGCGTTCTGCACCCGGATATCGGTCACGTTGATCTGTTTGCTGGCCAGTCCCTCCTGCGGGAAGGTGACCGTGACCTGCTTTACATTGTCCAGATTGACCATGCCGGACGGAAGCTCTATATCAAACAGATAGCTCTCCCCAATTTCAAAGGTGGCAAGGTCTACATATCCGATAATTTTTGTTTTCAGATTATCAATAACACTCGTGCTGGCGGCGACATTCAGCTCGGTCTTGCTCAGCGAATAGTGCAGCGAACTGATATCAAAGCCTTCCGGGACATTGGTGAACTCGATGTCCAGCGGCAATACGCCCCGTTTGTAAACCGGGACGGCGACATCCACCGTCTCGTTGTCCAGACGCAGCGTGTCGCTTATGATCGGCTCTCCCTCCGCGTCCAGAAGCACGACCTCGCAGGTTTGACGGATGGTCTCGTCCACCACGCTGTTCACCTCAACGTTGACCACCGCCTTGGCTACGGCGTCGACGTCCTGTTCCGGACCGGTGATGGTGATCTCAGACGGATTGATGATCGGGGTATCGACAATATAGTCCTCCGAAGTCTCCAGCCCGATCACATTCGCAGTTACAGGCACCTTCCGGCTGACCGCGTTGTCAAACCGCAGCGTTATCTTGGCCGGCTCCACCGCGATGATGTTGAAATCATCCAGCTGGTTTGTTTTGGTCACCGTAAGCTGCAGGTCGTAGGTTCCCGCTTCTTTCACATTCGTGAAGCTCGGGGTAACCCGCACGCTGTTTTTATCCAGTCGGCCGATCACGGCGCGCGCGCCCTCCACCTTGACGTCCACCGTCAGATTGGTGATATCATCCATAATATCCAGCCCAAGGCTTTGATAAGAGGTGCTTGCCGTATTGATGGTCACCGGCACATCCCGAATGGTATCGGTGATGGTATTGCTGATGGTAAAGGCAACGACCATCCAGCAGGCGATCGCCGCGGCAATCGAAAAGACGATTTTAAACGCGCGGTTGTCAAAAAGCGATTTTTCGTTTTTGAATTTCATTTTTTAAACAGCCTCCCAAGAAACCCTTTCTGGGTCTCCTCCCCTTCCTCGGGTTTGGGGATAATCTCATTTTGCAGAATACGGAACAGGTTGGATTTATCCAGCCGACGCACGATCAGCCCGTTTTGTGCAACCGATATGATACCGGTTTCTTCCGAAACCACAACCACCAGCGCATCCGAACTCTCGCTGATACCGAGCGCGGCGCGGTGCCGCGTTCCCATATCGCGGCTGATGTCGGTGTTCTGGGACACCGGCAGCAGGCAGCCCGCCGCCTCGATGCGGGCATTTTTGATAATGACCGCGCCGTCATGCAGCGGCGTACCCTCGTAAAAAATAGTTTCAAGCAAATCGCATGTCAGGCCACAGTCGATCTTTGTGCCGGTACGCACGATCTCGCCCAGACTGGACTTGCGCTCGATGACCATGAGCGCGCCGGTTTTGGAACGGGACATATGCTCCGCACTGTCACAGATGGTCACGATCGCGTCGTTCCACAGAGCCGCTTCATCATCGCTCATTTTATTAGAAAAAATTGCAAGATTGGAAAGCGAGCTTCTGCCGACCTGCTCCAGCACCCGTCGCAGTTCCGGCTGAAATACGACAACAACGGCGAGCAATCCAAACTGCAAAACGTTTTCAAGCAGAAAATTAACCGTCCGCAGTTCCAAAATTAACGACAGAACGCGCGCAATGAGCAAAATGATGATGCCGCGCATCAGCTGGGCCGCACGTGTCTGACGCACCAGCGTGATCGCCGCATAAATAAGATAAGCGATGATCGCGATGTCAAATACATCCTGCCACACAAAGGTGCGCAGAATCGTTGTGAACGCGTCCGCGATCGTACTGAAAAATCGAGTCATTCCCTGTTTAGTCCTTTCCCGGAAAGGTTACTGACGAACATTTAATAAAACGACGGCGTGGGCGGCGATTCCTTCCCCGGAACCGGTAAAGCCCAGCCCTTCCTCGGTCGTCGCCTTGACGCTCACGCAGCTTTCCCGCACGCCGCACGCCGCAGCAATGCGCGCGCGCATCTCATCGATATAAGGCCGAAGTTTCGGCGCCTGGCACAGAACGGTCGCATCCAGATTGCCCAGCACATACCCGGCCCCGCCGATCAGCTCTGCGACCTTTTCAAGCAGCACCATGCTGTTTGCGCCCGCATAGGCAGGGTCGCTGTCGGGAAAATGCAGCCCGATATCGCCCATCGCAGCCGCGCCGAGCATCGCGTCCATGACCGCATGCACCAAAACGTCGGCGTCCGAATGACCAAGCAGCCCTTTCTCATACGGGATTTCCACCCCGCCGAGAATCAGCTTGCGGCCTTCTACAAGCTTATGCACGTCATATCCGTGTCCAATACGCATTTCGTTTACTCCCGCAATCAGCCGCGCGCGTGCGAGGTCGCCCGGCTCGGTGATCTTGATATTTTCGCTGTCCCCGCGGACAATCTGCACTTTGCGCCCCATTCGTTCCAGCAGCTGGCAATCGTCAAACGCATCCAGCGCATTTTTAATAGCAGCTCTGTAAAGCATCGCTTCAAACACCTGCGGCGTGGAGACGGCAACCAGCTCGTTGCGGTCGGGCGTTCCGATCACGGTGTCCTTGCCGTCCACACGCTTGATCGTATCCACCACCCGCACGCCCGGCGCGGCCGCGCCATATGCCCGCGCGGCGCTGATCGTGCGTTCGATCAGCTCCTGTGATACAAAGGGACGCGCGCCATCATGAATGGCATAGTATTCGGTGTCCGGCGCACAGGCCTCCACGCCTGCACGCACCGATTCAACCCTCGTGCTGCCGCCCGGGACGACTGCGCGGAGCTTTTTGCAGCCCGCGCACAGCGTCCGCACCTTCTCCAGGCGCTGTGCCGCTGTCACCACAACGATTTCATCGATCTGTTCGCTTTGTTCAAACGCCGCGACCGATCGCTCCAGAACCGTTTTGTCTCCGATTCGAATGGAGAGTTTGTCCTGACCGCCCATGCGCGCCGAAGAACCCGCCGCCACAATGACCGCACTGACTTTTGCCATATGTCCGACCCCCAATCCTTCCGCCGTCCGCAAATTGCAGGGCACGCTTCTTGCAGCCGCCTATAAAACCATCCGGTTTTGCTTCGGAAAGCGCAGGATTTAATAAGATATTATATCACAGGATAGCGTCTGTTGCAAAGCAGACGCCGCGAGCGGCTGAACTTCCCCTGCCGCGGCCCACGCGCGCAATCCGCGCATTTTCTTACCGCCCTGTTTTCAATCTTCATGCGCAGAACCGTCCGCATCGCACCTTAACTTGTCCTCTAAGTTTTCCGTCTTTTCAGCATATCGCAAAAATATGTCTTCCATTTAAATCAGGTTTTCCAAAATGATGAATGCATCCAAGGATAACACGCATCCGATTTCTGCCCGGCGCAGTCATTTTTCATTTTATTATACCCTTGCCGGCATTAACTTCCTGCTTTTTCCGGTCGACGAAGTAAAAGCGATTTTAAAATTTGAGCGAATTTGCCTTTTCGCTGTTTGACAGAAATTGCGGTACATCTCCGGCGGTGTCCCACACTGCGCATGAAACCGTTTTCCTTTTCTTTGTCCATTACGGGAGAACCTTATTTGCAGGCGGGCTGTTTCAACACCCGCGGAATTCGGAGGATTGTTGGCAAGGGCCCATTTTTCGACTGCGCTTTTCTCTTGTGCGGAAAAATCGCCTGGTTCCTTTTCGCCTGTTTGTTGACATCCGAATCGCTCCCGGCAAGGGGCATTTTTGCGGAGAATTTTCGAGCTGCCGTTCGCCATTTGCGTCGCATTGAAAAGCAGTGTCCTCATAAAGCAGGGGACTGCGTGACCCCCGGATGGGCATTATACCGAAAGCTTTGCCAAAAAGCGCTGAAAAATCTCCGACCGTATCGCTTGCCCCACAGCCCGCAAATGGACACGAAAGAAACAACCGGCCCACGTATCGCAGGAAGGTAATTATTGCCCTTTCCCACTTACTCGATATTTGAGCTCATACTTGTTTTCTTTTTTCGGCAGAACTGCGGTCAATGCCGATCAAGAAGCATACAAAAAAGCCCGGACCTTGGTCCGGGCTTAAGTTGCAAAAGGCGGGCCGTTTTGCCTTATCGCTCAGCCGCCGTGATTTTGCTGCTTAAGGGAGAGTCTGACTTTGTCGCTGATCATGGCAACAAATTCTGAGTTGGTGGGTTTGCCGCGCAGAGAATGAATCGTGTAGCCGAAATAGGAGTTGAGGGTATCTACATCGCCGCGATCCCATGCAACCTCGATCGCGTGACGGATAGCGCGCTCGACCCGCGAACTGGTCGTCTTGTATTCTTTCGCAATGGTCGGATAAAGCCGCTTGGTCACTGCGTTTATCATCTCGGGATCCTCGATCGAGAGGATGATCGCGCTGCGCAGATAATGATAACCTTTTATGTGTGCGGGAACACCGATCTGATGGATAATCTCGGTGACCATGACTTCCAGATCCAGCACCTGATTCGGTCTGTCGGTGTTTTTGGAGCTGCGGGTCAGCATCTCGATGCGGTCCGCCAGCACCGCCATATCGAACGGCTTGAGGATATAAAACGCCGCGCCTGCTCTGGTGACCTCACGCTCCATGATCGCGTTGTCAAAACCGGACATGACAAAAAACGCCGGGAATTTAACCGATTCATCCGATTTGATTTCGCTGATAATGCCAATGGCGTCTTTGGACGGAAGGAACATGTCCACAACAACCGCGTCAGGTTTGAGTTCCCGAATGCGGTCCAGCACCACTTTTCCATCCTTTTCACAGTTGAAGACCGAAAAGCCGCGTTTTTCGATCTCCTTTGCGCAGACCCTTCCAAATTCTGCGCTCGCATCCGCTACCAGTACCGTTACTTTGTTCTCCATTTTTTCTCTTGTGCTCCCTTGAGCTTTTATTTAGCATTTCTCCCAACTACATGTCATAGATTACCATAATTTACCATCAATTGCAAGCACTTTCTTTGTCGAAAAACTGCTTGAACCCGGCATTTTCTTTCTCAATCAGGACATATCGCTCGTTATGGATCAAATTTTCGATGAAGACGCCGTAATCTTTTGTCGTCTCGTTTCTAAAAGATCAAGACCGTTTCGCTTTCCTGCCCGTTTTATCTTATTATACAACAACGGAACAGCGTTTTGCAGATGCAGGAGCGAAAATACTTAAATTAAAATGTTGATCCGCTTCCATGAAATGATTTTTCAGCACCGCCTGCGCACACAGTGTGAAATTGTTTCCGATGCAGAATAATCCCTGTTGAAAAGCGGCAGCCACTCGTGGCTGCCGCTTTTGGTTCAACTTCTATGCAGCGCCGGATTCCTGCACCCGTGACAGCGCATATTGTTCGTTGTACATCATGTTTTCAATGAAAATACCGTAGCCTTTAGTCGGCTCGTTGACAAAGACATGGGTCAGCGCGCCAATAATTTTGCCGTTTTGAATAATCGGACTGCCCGACATTCCCTGCACGATGCCGCCGGTAAGTTCAATAAGCCGTTCATCGGTGATCTGTATGACCATATTCTTGGTCGGATTCGCGTCCGAGAGGTTGACCGACTCGATCTTTGCGTCATAATAAGCCGGTTCACCGCCCTCGACCGCACACAGAATCTTGCAAGGACCGGTTTCGATTTCCTGCCGCAGCGCAGCGGGCAGACTCTGGCCCAACCCAAAGCTTTCGTCGGTTCGTTTGGCGTATACGCCTGCCTCGGTATTGGTCAGCAGCTTTGCAAAAGGACGGGTGCTGTCGAATACCCCCTTCAATTCGCCCGGCGTTCCAACCCGGCCTTTTTCTATTCCGGTGATCGTAACCTGCACCAGTTCACCGCTGAGCACAGGCAGGACAATGCCAGTATCCACATCGGTTACACCATGTCCCAGTCCCGCAACAATCCCGCTCGATTCATTGATATAGGTGACTGTCCCGATGCCCGCGGAGGAGTCCCGCACCCACATCCCGGCCTTGAAACCGGTGCCGTCTTTCGCGTTTGCAGGCGTCAGATGAGTCGTTCGGGTTTCTCCGTCCCGCTGATAAACAATTTCCAGCGGCCGTCCTGCGCTTGAGCTGACGATCGCCATAATATCCTCGTTGCCGCTTACATTAGCGCCGTCTATCGTGAGGATCACGTCTCCCGCGTAGATGCCCGCCTCGGCGGCAGGATTGACCGGACCGCCTTTGGTATAAACATCCGCGGTGCCAACCACAACAACGCCTGCCGTAAACATTTTAATGCCGAAATTCATCCCGCCGGGTATGAGTCTCGTCTCCTCCACTGTCGTAACCCGGACGGTTTTAAGCGGAATCATATCAAACAGATACAGCTTCGCGTTTCGTGAATCCCCGACCGGCGCCGAGGCTTCCGCAAGAGTTTGCCCGCCTGTTCGCACGGTCAGCAATCCCTGCCCATACTGAAAATCTTCCCCGGATCGAACATACAGCCGGTCCGGAAGGCATGCATTGCGCAGATACAGATAGCCTGCCGCGAGCAATGCAAAAATCAAAAGCAGAACCAGCGTTTTACGGATTATTCTATACAGCATTTTCCAGCTTCCTTTGGTCATCAGAGTCAAGTGCGGTCATGCGATTGCACCGCACGGCCCGCTCAACCCTTATTGTTGACCGAAAGCTCTCGCGCTATTATCCGCCTTTTGCGTCAATTTTTGCCGTTTGACAGGATTTTCGGTATACATCTTTCAAACCGGCAGCAAGAAAAGCAGTCCTGCCCTGGTTTGCAGCCGCAAGCTTTTTTACAAATTTTGCCTCCCGGCGATTTCACCGATACTGCGAGATCAAGGTGTTTGCGCGCTGTCCGCCATCTGCGCGGCTGTCTCCTTCAGCCGCCCGAGCAGGTGATCCGTCATATAAAAAACCGTCTCAAAGCGCATAAAGTCCAGAATATTCTCGTCATACAGGATCTGCAGGCTTGCCGGAAATTCCTCGTCGGCATCCCAGAAACGAAGGCAGACGGGCAAAAAGTCGAACACCGGAATCACGGCGGACAGGTCGCCTTTTATGGACGATAACTGGCCAAGACGGCTGCACACGGCTCTCAGGAGGTCCAAACGCCCACTGAAATACTCTGCTGTCGGCTGAAAGAGTTTATCTCCGACCTGAACGGTTTTGACGCAGCCCTTTGCGGCGTAAAGAGAGCAATATCTGCCGGCGGGATGGCAGTCCTGCGCAGAGCAGCACAAAACGTCATAAATTGTCATGGACACATTGAAGTCCGCCTCTATGCGGGAACCGTCCTTCCACCAGACAACCGTGCCTGTGCCGCGCTCTATGCCGTAATTCCGAGAACAGAAGTTGACGTACAAATACTGCTCGTCCTGCTTCAGATGAAATTTTTCAGTCATTTTCCGCTGATCGTATTTTAAAAAAGCTTGGCGCATCCGATTGCGTGTCTGCTCATAATTGGATATCGGCATCGGCCTTTCCTCCGTTTCTGTATCCCGCATTCTAAAAATATTTTACCACAAATATTAAGTGAAAGAGAAAGAGCCGCGCAACTGCGCGGCTCTTTCTCTTCTATATACCCAGCGAAAGGAGTCTCTGCTTCGCCGAATCAAAAAGTGTTTGATCAAATCGAGCGAAGTGTGAGGCGTTTAATAGATTCTCTTTGCTGCCAAGTCCGGCCCCGCGCGCAAAAGATTTCTTTAAGGATAGCGGGGAAGGCGATGCAGTGGGATGATCTTTCGTTAATCTTTTTGTAGTTCGCCACTGCGAAGCTTTTTCAGCGCAAAAAACTCAATGCTGACGGGATTTCTGCGCTTTGGCATGCGCGCCCTCGAACAGCCGTTCGGTCAATCCGACAAGCGGACTGAGCAGCGCCGCGCCCAGCGCGGTCAGAAGCAGATCACCTTTGACGGCGGTTGTCTGGAAAATCGCCTGCAGCGGCGGGAAATAGACGACCGCGATTGTCACGGCAACGGAAAGCAGGCAGGCAAAGACCAGCGTATGATTTTTCAGCAGATGGAGCGCCGAAAGGGAGGCCCCGCGGTCCAGCTTGCACTCAAACACATGAATCATCTGGGAGAGGATCAGGGTCATATAGGCTGCGGAGCGCGCTGCGCTCAGGTCCGCGGACAAGCGGTAGACCGCCGAGAAGGAAAGCAGATTGCAAAGGCCCAGAACGGCGCCGCGAAACAGGATGGTTGCCCACAAGCCGCCCGCAAAGAGGCTCTCCTGCGGGTCCCGCGGCGGCCTGTTCATGATCCCGTCATCCGCCGGTTCCATGCCGAGCGCAATCGCCGGAAGGCCGTCGGTGGCGAGATTGATCAGGAGAATCTGGATTGGCAGAAAAATGACCGGCATTCCGAAAGCCATTGCCAGCAGAACAGTCAGTACCTCACCAAGATTACTCGTCAGCAAAAAGCGTATAAAGCGCCGGATATTCTGATAAATAATCCGCCCTTCCTCTACCGCGGCGACAATAGTTGCAAAATTGTCGTCCAGGATCACGACCGAAGAGGCCTCTTTGGTCACGTCGCTTCCTGAAATTCCCATCGCCACGCCGATATCCGCGCTTTTGATCGCGGGTGCATCGTTGACGCCATCCCCCGCCATGGCGACGACCTCTCTGTTTTGCCGTAGCGCCTGCACTATGCGCAGCTTATGTGCTGGGGAGACCCTCGCATAGACGCAGGCCGTCTGTACCGTGCGGCGCAGCTGCGCGTCATCCATTCGATCCAGCTGCGCTCCCTCGATCACCCGCTGGCTCCCGTTGAGAATCCCGACCTCGCGGGCCACTGCCGCCGCGGTCAGCGCGTGATCCCCGGTAATCATAACCGGCCGGATGCCGGCCCGCCGGCAGAGCCGAACCGCCTCGCGCACTTCTCTGCGCGGCGGGTCTTTGAGTCCGGCAAGCGCAAGGAAGGTCCGGTTCTCCTCGCTGAAGTCTCCCTCTTTTATAGCAATGGCCAGAACCCGCTGGGCATCCTTTGCCATCCGCTCGAGCTGGGCGCTGATGGCTGCGCGGTCTTGCTGTGTAATCGGCCGAATTCCCTGCGGCGTCCCAATATACGCACAGCGCGCAAGGATGCGGTCCGGCGCCCCCTTGGTCATCACCGAAAGACGCGACCCATGCCGCACATAAACCGACATCATCTTTCGCTCGGAATCGAATGGCAGCTCATCCAGCACCTGAAAACGGGCGCCGAGATTATCTTTGCGTATTCCGCATTTATATGCCGCGCACAGCAGCGCAACCTCGGTGGGGCTTCCCTGCCCTTTCAGCAGCTTCGCGCCGTCCGGCTCCACGCTTGCCGTGGAACACAGCACAGCCGAGACCAGCGCCGCTTTCAACGTTTCGCTCATGGCCGGATCGAACGGCTTTCCTGCTTTTGAGAGTTTTCCCTGTGCGGCGTTGCCTGTTCCGGTCAGGGAAAATACCGTCTCGTCCGCATAAAGTTCTGAGACTGCCATCCGGTTTTCGGTGATTGTTCCTGTTTTATCCGTGCAGATAACCGTCGCGCTGCCCAGCGTCTCCACAGCATGCAGCCTGCGGATTACCGCGCCGCGGGAAAGGATGCGGTTGACCGACAGCGCAAGGACGATCGTCACAATCGCGGGGAGTCCTTCCGGGATTGCCGCGACCGCGAGCGAAATACCGGTCAAAACCATGTCAAAAGGGTTTTCCCCACGCAGAATCCCCAACGCCGCAACCGCCACGCCGCAGCCTACACAGGTCACGGCGATAAATTTGCCAAGTGCCGCCAACCGTTTTTGCAGCGGCGTCTGCTCCTCTTTCACCTCGCTGAGCATTCCTGCGATCTTGCCCATCTCGGTCTGCATCCCGACCTTCTGCACAAGCGCCCGGCCGTGTCCGGATGCAACGCTCGTGCCCATGAACAAATTGTCGCGGTCGCTTTTTCCCGCTTTCTTTTCAACCGGTGCGCTTTCCCCGCTCAAAATGGATTCATCGCAGCGAACGCCCGCGCCGTCCAGCAGCTGCGCGTCCGCCGGTACGCGGTCGCCCGCCCGCAGTTCAATCAGGTCGCCTACGGTGACCAGCGCCGCGTCTATCGTTTGCTGTTTCCCATCCCGGAAAACCCGCGCGACCGGTGCGGTCATCTGTTTTAAGGATTGTATGGTCTTTTCGGTGCGGTATTCCTGGATAAATCCCATACAGGCATTGAGCAGCATGATCGCAATAATGGAGACCGCCTCGGTCATCTGTCCGACCATCACCGAAAACAGGGTCGCCGCTGCCAGAATAAGAATAAGGCCGTCGCGGAACTGGGACAAAAACAGACAGGCCGGACTTTTCGGTTTTTGCCCGGTCAGCTCGTTTCTTCCATACTTTTTGAGATTTTTCTGCGCCTGCCGCTCGCTGAGTCCATTTGCTTCCCTTGACTTTTCCATCTTTCCCCCCGCTTTGCTCAGACTTCTTGTCCTTTCCAGTGTATGTCCGAGCCTTGCGGAAATAGAACGCGACGCGGCAGGCAGAGTGACCCGCCGCGCAGCGGGGGATGGGCAGGGCATATCTTCCGTTATTTGGACACTTAGACGCAATAAAACTTCTACATCATTTGGGCAATCCGGCAAGTGAACGATCGCTTCCGGCATTACTTTTCCCTTCCGCTGTTTTTTTACCGGTTAAGCCTTTTGATTATTCGAAACAACAACTTACTTTTGTCTGCAAGCTCAGCAGGCTTCGGGATTTACAATTTTTGCGAAACCCATTCGGCTTTTTTCTGATGATTAATTTAACACGTCTTTGCTCCCGGCAAAGCGATTCCTTAGCCTTTACATCGCAGAGCAGCGCCGGTTCCTGCAAATTTATGGTCTTATGCGTTTTTTTGTTGATCAGGGTCAGCAACCATTCCGTCTGATTTCCGTCATTATTAATAGAAAAAGAAAACGGAGGTAAACAACATGAAAAAGAAAACCGGAAAAGTTTTTCTAATCACCGCTGGCGTACTCCTTCTCCTTTGGGGCGCGATGGTTACCACCGATTCCATCCGTTGTTCCTCTTTAAAAGAACCCATTTTTGTTGTGCCGGGAATAACTCAGGATGATGGCGGCTCTGGGACCTATCACGGGATTGGCTATGAAGTGGAAATAAAAAAACACATCGATCCCGAATTCGGCCTGTGTGTGGACGCAGTGGAGATGAAAATGTTCGGAAAAGTTATTTCGGCCTCTATTGTGTAAGACACCTCTCCATCGCCCGATGAATTTATCTTCTTAAAGACTTCTATTAATTTAATTCCAATATTCAAGTTTAGCTACCCCTTTTCTTTCTATCTTTAAGAAAAGGGGCTTTTATTATAAAAAAACCTTTTGTTACTTATACTGCAGTAATTTGTCTGCATTTGCATTAATTGAATGAACGAATAAAATTATCTAACGGCAAAGTAGCCGCGCCGATAGCTGCAGCGTCATTTCCCAGTTTAGACAGTGCTAATTTTACATTACCTCCTTGAAAATGCGTTTTGGATTTCTGTAGTCCTTTTTCTATTTCTGCCAAAAACCAGGGTGACTGTTTAAGAATGCGGCCTGACAAAACAATATAGTTTATATCGAGCAGACTGACCAGGTTTTCAATACCAAGAACAATATATTTGATAGCCTTTTCAGCAATCATCAGTGCAATCGTATCACCCTGTTCAGCAGCAGCCATCACTATTTGTGCTGAGACTGACTCCGGAACTTCCCCAGTCATTTTCCGCATTATGCTGCTGAACCCTTCCTGCAGCAGCTGTCTGGCCTGCCTTTCAATGGCACTGCTTGACGCAACAGTTTCCAAGCAGCCTTTTTTTCCACAGTGACACAGTGGTCCATCCAAATCAACCACCATATGTCCAAATTCTCCGCTCATGTTGTGCATGCCGCGATAAATTTCGCCATTGACCATCATAGCCGAGCCTATACCTCTGCCAAATGCCAACATAATAAAATTGTCATACCCGCGACCGCTGCCATACCAATGTTCGGCCACTGCAGCGGCTTTAGGCGTGTTTTCAACAAAACTTTCAATAGCAAAATAATCGCGAAAATAGCGTCCGATATCAAAATCTTCCAATCCAAGACTCTGGCTGTTGGCAACACCGCGAGCTGGATCAACTATTCCTGGAACACCGATACCAACTCCATACAGCTTTGAGCGGTCAATTTCAGACTCTTTTATCAAAACATCCAGAATTTCTGCCGCCATATTTATAACCTTGTTATTTTTCATGTTATTGTCAACAGAAATATTATTTTTACTGACGATGTTTCCCTTCAAGTCCAGAATAACACTGGTGATTGTTGAATCACTCAAATCCACACCCGCAAAATAGCGGGACTCCGGAATCACTTGGAGTGTTTCCGGTGGCTTTCCACCTTTGGATATACCTTTGCCTGTAATCTTTACAAATCCACTTTCAATAAACTCGTTGGTTATGCGCATAATCGTGGGAATACTCAAGTTTGTTATTCGAGCTATTTCAGCCTTAAAAATATCATCATTGTTACGGATGATTTCCAGAATGCGGCTGCGAGTAGAAAGGGTAGCGTCTTTTTTCAAATCCATATCCGTCAAATCCTTTTTCGTCTTATGATTATTATGCGGCAAAAAATTTCCAATTTCAACCATTTTTGCGTTCGATATACTGTGCAGTTTCGTCGAGTTTTTTTGGTTTTTTCATCACCGCAAACAACAAATCATTCGCATTCCTCTTGCGGATTTCTCATGGGCTTTTTCGTTATATCAGAAGAAAATAAGCCCGGACCATCTGTCCGGGCTTATTAAATTATACTACTGCACGTTTAGAAAGAACTGAAGACTGATATTTCAATTATCTTTATTTTTCCACCTCTATCCACTTGTCCGGATTGGAGCGAGCAAGGTGCGCAGCAGTATGCGCAGCTACAACACAAAGACTATCTTCAAAGGTACAGGGCGATTTTCCAGATATGAAGAACTCCAGCATGGCTTTTGTCGCCAAAGGGAAATACTCTGTGCAATCCGGAAGATAGCAGTTTGTACCATCTCGATAACCAATACTTGCAGCAAACGGGGCCTTACCCATAACCGTCATCGTAACAAACGCATCGCCGCAATCAGCAATTAATACAGGCGCTTCCTTCGTTCCTACATTTTTTAGTCTACGGACACGTGGTCCACAGAGCGTTACCAGCATTTCTATTTGATGAACAATATACACTTCAAAGGAAGCCGCACCAAGCAGCGCAAGGATTTCAATGTCCTCTCCCGTGCGCTTTTCTTTGGGGATGGAGTCCAGTTCTTTAAAAAAGCGCAATGCGGAGCTCGCGTACATCGGCGTACCATATCTCTTGGCCTGCGCAACAATCCGCTTCCCGCTGTCCAGGTCATTTGCGAGCACCTTATCAATATATACGGGCTTGCCCGACTGCAAGGCATATCTGCTTAACCTTTCATGCGAATGCGCTTCATCCGGAGCAGCTATAATGATGCAATCGCATTCATCGACCAGTGCCTCAAGGGAATCGGCACGCCTGATCCCATACTTTTCGCACCATTCGCAGGTCGTCAGCCCGCCCGGCCTGTCCATCTCAGCCCAGGCCATTTCCAGGCAGAATTCATCGCCATATTTAGATTCCGCAATCCACTGTGGGAAATGGTTTGCATGAAATTCATCAAGATAATAATCGATTATGCCGATCTTTTTCATTTTTTCACCTGCTTTTCGCCTGTATTTTTGATTTAAGAAAATCCACCGCCAGCTTGACGTCCGCCACCGGATCCGGACCTAACTCTCTCTCAATTGTGAGATAGGAATGATAACCGATCTCATCCAGCGCTTTTAAATACGCGTCAAAGTCCACATCTCCCCGGCCCAGTGCCTCTTCCCGGAAATACTCGGCCAGGTTCAGGTCGCCAATTCCTCCGGACGCAAAAAAGTCATAAATAATTTCCGGGTCTGTTTGCTTCAACATAACACCGTCTTTTGCATGGGTATGGACAATCAAATCTCCCAAATTGTAGACGCCCTGAACCGGATCTTCTCCGGTTACCATCAGCAGATTGGCGGGGTCATAGTTAACAGCGACATTTTTGCAGGGTAAACTGAGAATAAATTCCTTCAATACCTGTGTGCGTTCCGGACCTGTTTCAATGGCAAATTTGACACCAGAACGATCCGCATATTGCCCGACTTCTGTCAGCGCTTTCTGCATTTTCTCGTACCGTTCGCAGTTTTTGTCGGACGGTATCACACCGATATGCGTTGCCACAATCGGGCATTCCAGATCGACCGCATGATCTATTTTCTTTTTTGCCAGCGGTATTCTGATTCCGAATTCTTCCGGTCGAGACAGTGAGTGCCCTCCCAGATTACCCGTAACTGCACAAATGCGCATTCCGGCGTCCCGAACCGCCCGCATAACCTCTTTTCTTTTCTCCTGCGTCAACTGGTCCGGATCCATCTCCCCGGTCGAATGTATCTGCAATCCCTGCACACCGAGCGACGCTGCCAGCTGAATGCCGGAAAGAACATCCATTCTGAGCGAATCCACAATCAATCCAACTTTAAAGTCACGCATTGTAAGCTTCCTCCTTTTTTAATTCTCCATAAGAACTTCGTTGGCCGTAACCTTTCTTCCAGATTCCCGCGCGGAACGATATCCCATCTCAATAACTGTCTGGGACATGTATCCTTCCCAGAGCGTAGGAGTTTCTGGATATAAGATTTTTCCAGCTTCAATATTGCACAACAGATTCATCGCGCATGCAGAATGTTCATCCAGCATGATGCCCATGTCAAACATCGGTAAAGGATGTATACGATTCAGATGCTTTGCCCACTCAGAGGAAGGCGCAATCGGGCCTGTAAATTCCTTCCCCAGGTCATAACGGTAAATGCGCAAATACCCTGTCGACAACAGATCTATATACATAAACCCGTTCGTACCGAAAATTTCGATATCGTTGCGGGGTACGACGCCTGCCGCAATACGAGAAGTTTCCAGTTCGCCAGTAATTCCGTTGCTAAGTGTTATTTGCATAAAAGACCATTCGTCGTTGTCCATCTGCACTTTTTCAGTTTTTGATTCATCTGTAAAGCGTTCCTTAAAATGGACTGAGGTTCTGCAACTGACTTCCTGTACCTCGCCGAGAAGAAAACGAATCAGGTCAGCTACATGTACGCCTGTATCCATCAGGCTTCCACCCGCCGCGAGGCTGCTTTGCAATCTCCAATTCACCGGTCTGTTCGGATTTAAATAAGAGTTATTGAGGATTCTCGCCTTAAAATGGATAATCTCTCCCAAATCACCGTTATTGAGCACGTCTCTGGCAGCGGCAATTTTAGGTTGAAAGCGCATGACCAGTGCCGTCTGATTGATGATTCCGGCTTGTTCAGCCGCTGTCGCAAGCTGACGTGCCTGCTTGATTGTCTGCGCAATCGGCTTTTCCAAATAAAGACTTTTACCGCTCTCTATCACCGCCTTCGCCTGACTGTAATGCAAAAAATCAGGTGTGCATATATCAATTAGTTCTATGCTCTTGTCCTGAATGATTTCCTCAAAATCTGCAGCCACTTTTTTAAAATACGGATGCTCTGCTTCAGAACGCGAACACAGTCTGTCCAGTACCGGCGTGATTCCGACAGGGGTTGTCATCTCCATCGCCCGATAACAAATCGCATGTGTCTTTCCAATAAATCCCAGGCCACACAGGCCTATATGAATGCTTCGCATAGTCCACCTCATCTGCACGACATTGAGAGTATTTTGTAAATATCTTCAATCGAGAGCGGGACCAGTCTTCCTACAACGCCATTATTTTCCTGGTATATTTCACGTGCCAGACATTCCAGCCGCTCATCAGTAATCTGGTCTGTTAGCTGTCGGTAGCTAGTTTCTATTCCTGTTTTTGCCAAAAAACTTTCCATTCTCGAAATGCCCTCACGCGCTGCACACTGATCGTTCTTTTCCTGTACTCCCCAGATATTGCGCGCAAACCGTGCAAAAATCTCGGGCTTTTTATCGCAAACAAACCGCATCCAGTTGGGCGTGATAATTCCAAGTCCTGCACCGTGATGTGTGTCATAATAAGCGCCGACTCCCTCTTCAATCGTATGGCAGGCCATATCTGGAAGACCGCGTCCAATGCGTGTCAGCCCCGTTCCCCAGGTCATCGCGGCCGTCCACATTAGTTCACCATAATAAAAAGGATCGTATCCGTCCCTGGCAAGATGGGATATGCATTCAAGAGCAGCCAGAATGATCCCTTCCGAAAAGCGAAGTTGGAAGGGAGAATAATAACCGTTAAAGTAGTACTCGAAGGTATGGCTCAAAACATCCATGGCTCCCCACATTGCGATCCTTTTGGGAAGTTTTTCCGCATATTCAGGATCAATGAAAGAATAAGCAGGGTACATGCAAGCAGCCGCGCAGGAGCTTTTCTTTTTGGTCAGTTCATTGCGTATCACCGCTGTGTTATTTAATTCCGTTCCGGTTGCGGCGATTGTCGGCACCGTAATAACCGGAATACTCGCAGTGATGGGCTGTACATCTCCCCACAAAAAGCTGCAAACGTCCAACCCTGTCGCAGCAGATGCACCCGTCATTTTGGCGCAGTCCATTGTTGATCCGCCACCCAGCGCTATAATCGCTTCTATTTTCTCCGTTCTGCAAAGATCTGCTGCCTTACGCACGCTCGATACGCGCGGATTTGAGTCAACTGGGTCCGTTTCGAAAACCTGTATCCCATTTTCCCGCAAATCTTCCGACAATGCCTGTATGTAAGCGGAAGGTATCCCTCTGCCAACCATAAGCAGCATTTTGTGGTAAACCTCTCCAAGCGTCTTTCCAATTTCCTTTCTGGACCCCTGTCCGAAAATAATCCGCACGGGGTTTTGGAAATCAAGGTTTTGCATTTAACATCCTTCCTTCCCAGTGTTGTTTTAACAGATTTTCACTCAGCTTTGCATTATTTAACTGTTTATCTGAAGAGATGGACAGTCTCCTTGCAGGATTATGCATGCTTAAACCTAACCACCTAAATAGGTTTCAAGTACTTCTTGTTTATGAAGAAGCTCTGTGCTAGATCCCTCATACCGGATATGCCCAACTTCTAATACATATCCCCGATCCGCTGTTGAAAGTCCCATTACCGCGTTCTGCTCCACAATCAGCACAGTCACACCCTGGGATCGGATTTGCAGGATCAGTTCAAAGATTTTTTCCGTCAGCAGTGGGGACAATCCAAGCGACGGCTCGTCCAGCATAAGTAACCGGGGAGCGCTCATTAACGAACGGCCGATTGCCAGCATCTGTTGTTCTCCTCCAGACAAAGTGGCTCCCATCTGATTTCGCCTGTCTTTCAGAATGGGAAACAGGTCGTAAACCCGTTCATACGAAGCTTCAATTTCCCCTTTTTCCCGGGTGTATGCACCTACACGCAGATTTTCTCCCACAGTCATCTTGGGAAAAATGCTCCTCCCCTCCGGACACAGCACCACCCCTTTGGCGACCATTTTGTTAGCTCTTAAATGAGTAACTTCATCCCCATCATAAAGAATTTCCCCGCTTTTGGGCGGAAGGATTCCGGCAATAGTTTTAAGCAACGTGCTTTTGCCTGCGCCGTTACTTCCAATCAGCGTAACGATTTCTCCGGCATGCACCTGAATTGATACATCCCAAAGCGCATGAACCTGGCCATAAAAGACGTTAATATTATTTACGTTCAGCAGCACCAGCAACCCTTCCTTTCCCAAAATATGCCTCGATGACTTTTGGGTCTTGTCTTACCTGCTTCGGTTCTCCTTCGCTGAGCAACTCGCCATGATCCATTACGTAAACATAATCGGAGATACTCATCACAAGCCGCATGTCGTGTTCTATCAGGAAAATGGTATTTCCTTCTTCGCGAAGACTTAAAATCAACTTGCTGAGTTCCTGCGTTTCGTTCGGATTTAATCCTGCCGCTGGCTCGTCAAGCAAAAGCACCTTAGGATCACTCACCAGTGCACGCGCAATTTCCAAGCGTTTTTGCACACCATAAGGAAGTCCGCCGCAAATATCCTTTTCATAACGGCTTAGCCCCAGTTTTGCAAGCGCATTTCTTGATTTTTCCCTCGCTTGATTCTCTTCCTGACGGTATTTTCGGTCATGAAAAATCATATTCCAATCGTTGCACTTCATTCGTGATTGATATCCTACAAGCACGTTTTCCAATGCTGTCATTTTTGAAAAAAGGCGCAAATTTTGAAAGGTACGGCTCATGCCCTTTTGAATATACTCATGCGTCGCAAGTTTATCCAAAGCTGCGCCGTCCAGCAAAACCTGGCCGGAATCTCGCTCATAAAAGCCGGTCAGCAGATTAAAAACGGTAGTTTTTCCGGCTCCGTTCGGACCTATCAGGCTGACAATCTTTCCCTTGGGAACCATGATGGAAATATCCTTCACCGCTGCTAGTCCCCCAAACGATTTGCATAATCCATACACTTCAAGCAGCGCCATTTTTCCACCCGCCCTTCTTTCGATTGATTGCTTGCACAACTCTCTGAATCCACTGTTGCATCCTGTCGTACCACGAATATCTACTCCAGTCGACCGCCTTGGTGATCATCATGGCAACTAGTAAAATTCCATAAATAAGCATTCTGTAGCGGGAAAAGCCGCGCAACAATTCAGGCAGTGCAGTCAAAACAAGGGCTGCTGCAATTGATCCCTTCATGCTTCCCAGCCCGCCAAGAACCACCATACTCAAAATCGCCGTTGATTCGTCTCCAACAAATTTGGATGGGTCTATAAAAAGCATGAAGTGCGCGTAGAGTGAGCCCGCAATACCAGCGATGGCTGAGGATATCGCAAAAGCTTTTACCTTTTCCTTGTAAATATCAACTCCCATTGCGGCAGCGGCTGTCTCATCGTCTCTGATGGCCATTAAGTTTCTGCCAGCCCGCGATCCGATATAGTTTTTAAACAGCAACAGCACTGCGACACAGAAAAACAATGCAATATAGTAATATGACTGAGGTTTACGGAACTCTATGCCAAAAAGGACAGGAGATGGAATGCCGACGAGTCCCATCGGTCCCCGCGTCAAATCGATCCAGTTCAGCAGCACAATGTAAACAATCTGCCCAAATCCCAGAGTTACAATCGCCAAATAACCTCCGGAAAGCCGCATAGCCGGCAACGCAACCAGCCATCCTGAAACACCGGCCGCAGCAGCCGCTAACGCCAGACATATCAGAAAGTGCAACTCTAATTTTAACGACAAAAGTGCGGACACATAAGCACCAATGCCAAAAAAGGCTGCATGTCCCAATGAAACCTGACCGGCCACCCCTGATGTAAAGTTCAAGCTGGTTGCCAGCAAAATATAAATCCATACAAAAACCGCCAGACGCATAACGAAATTTGATAGTCCCAAAAGCGGCAGCGATATCAATACACACGCCATTATACAGAACAGCAGCTTTCGGAAAATTCGGTTTGACTTTATTTTCATGCTATCACACCTTTTTCTGTACAGGTTTTCCAAGCAGGCCATTCGGACGAACAAGCAGTACGATTACCAGCACAACAAAAGCAGCAAGGTCTCTGATGCTGGTATTGATGTAAGCCGCTGTAAAAACCTCTGCAAATGCAATAATTAGGGAACCAAGCACCGCGCCGCCCAGATTTCCGATTCCTCCAAGCACTGTGGCCGCAAAAGTTTTCAGCCCGAAAGAAGTGCCGATAGTAATATCCACGCTTTGATAATTCATGCATACAAAGATTCCCGAAATAGCCGCAATAGCGGATCCGATAAAGAAAGTCAATGAGATGACGCTATCAACCGAAATACCCATCAATTCAGCTGCATCGTAATTTTGCGCCGTAGCACGCATCGCCATGCCTGCACGTGATTTTTTGATAAACAGGCTAAGCGATACAAGGAGCATTGTCGACACCGCCACAATCACAATCTGCATGTAGGATATTCTGGTCTCACCCAGCGAAATACTTTGTCCGGGGAAAAGCGTCTGGTAGGGCAGTGTCTCGGAACCCATCAGTAAAAACATGATGTTTTGCAGAATTATTGATGTTCCGATTGTAGAAATGAGGGAAGCAAATTTGGGCTGATTATTTAGTCGGAGCGGACGAAGGGTTATTTTTTCAACCGCAACGCCCAGGAATCCGGTTATCAGCACAGATAATAGAAAAGCAGGCAGCCCAGGCAAAGCTGCTATATTCGTTAAAATGTAATATAAAAAAGCGCCGACCATAAATACGGAAGCGTGAGAAAAATTGATCAATTCCAGCACGCCGAATACCATCGAATATCCGATTGCCGTCAGGGCATACACGCTCCCTAGAGCTATTGCGCTTACAACCTGTTGGGTAAAAAACTGCATTTTTACCTCCAAAACAACAAGGGAATTAAATCTGTCTGCGCCGGCAATTGCCGGCGCAGACCTTATTTAGAATTGAATTCAGCCTAGTCAATACTCAGCAAGCGCCCATTTCCCGTCTTTTACCATAATAGGCACTCCTTCTTTCTCCGGTACCCGATCAGTATATTTCGATGTGCAAGTCAGGCCATCCCATTCGCTTATTCCAAGAAGTGCCTGCTGGACCTCTTCACGTGTTGTCGCCCCCTGTTCAAATGCATAAACGAGCATCGACATACACTCATAGGCCTGGGAAGCAAACTGGTTGGCCGTTTTTCCGTCGCTGGCCTCGTAAAACAGCTGAGAGAATTCCTGCACACCTTCATCAGGATTATCAGCAAAATATAGTGTGCTAACATAAAAGCCTTCAGCTGCATCACCCGCCAACGTTAGGAATTCGTCCGAATAGCATGTACCCAAATTTGCGAAAGTTGTGTCACCAAAATCCATCTGCTGCGCCTGCTTAAGGATATTCGCTATATCTTTGTATTGAGCAGAAATCATAATTGTTTCCGGTTCAGCCTGTTTAAGTTTGGACAGAAGCGGTGTAAAATCGCTCACCTGTCCCTCATTAAAGCTCTCCGCTGCAACAAGTTCGATATCCTCGCGCCCCTCAACAAAGCCCTGCAACAGCTCAAGTCCGGAAAGTCCGGAATCGTTATTCAGATATATGTAAGCGATTTTCTTCGAACCAATACCATCAACAACCATGTTAAAGAAATTTCGCATTTCGTCCGCAACGCTCGCCTGAAGCCAGGTGTAGTCGCTGACCTTCGTAATATCCATATGAGAAGCGGCAGGCACCATCTGAGGCATTCCGTTTTCACCGTAAATCGGTGCGCTCGCAAGAACGCTGGTACTCGCAAATCCACCGATTACCGCAATATACTTTTCGTCGTCACAAATCTTCTGCGCCAAATTGGAGGCTTCCGCAACATCACCGCGGTCGTCAAAAACTTCAAGCACAATCTGCCGTCCATTAATTCCTCCCGCAGCGTTGACTTCGTCTACCTTGATCTGTGCAGCGGTACTGAAATACTCTCCATACATCGCTTGGTTTCCCGTTACCGGGACAGCCATAGCAACATAAAGAGGATCATTGGTCTGCTGGGTTGATTCTTCCTGTTGAGCACAGCCTGACATTGCGCAGATTGCAACGACCAGCACCACACACAACAACACTGACAGAGCTTTTTTCATGTTTTTTCCTCCTTAAAATTTAAAATCATATCAGAATTGGCCTCTTGCCAAATTCGATTCATTCAAGCCCATGGATCCAGCAGCAGTTTACCATGATCTGTCGAAGCGGACAGTTCCAGTGCCTGTTGTGCCTGGCTCATGGGGAGAATATGCGTAATCATTCGATCCAGTTTTTCACCGTTGCGACGGATAAGTCCCATCATCTCTTCCACCTTTGTTGTCGGGTACATCCAAGAACCGGTGATGGTAATACCCGGAACAACCAGCTCAGGTGTGATCTTGATCGGCGTATCCGTATAACTTCCTCCCACAAAACAAACATGTCCCAGACGACGTACAGCGCTCATACAAAGTTTCTGGGCAGGAATAGCTCCTGAGCATTCAATTGCATAATCCGGGCCTTTTCCCCCGGTGCAAGCACGTATAATGTCCCGCACATGCTCATCTTGGGCATTAAACACATGATCTGCCCCCAGTTCCAATGCCAAGTTCATTCTGTAGGGAATTGTGTCAACCGCTATTACTTTTAGCCCAAAATCTTTTGCACAGATTACGCCACCAAGCCCAACTCCTCCCAATCCGGTAATCAAAACGGTTTTGCCTACACTCGCTTTCATATTTAGCAGAGCACCAAAGGAAGGTCCTAGCCCACAGTTTGCCATAGCTGCATGTTCGAAACTGATATCATCCGGAATTTTCCAAAGGAGTCTTTCAGGGCGAAGCATATACTGCGCATAATAAGCTGCCCCTTCATTTTGACCGGTAAGTTTATTTATATCTTCAGCACTGATTCCGTCCGGCGTATTTTCACAGTGCAAATAATAACCCGATTCGCACAAATCACAATGACCACAGGAATACAAAGCAGGAATTACTACTCTGTCTCCTTTATTCACAAATTTTCCATCCGCAGTTTCTTCAACGATTCCGACTGCTTCATGGCCCACATAGGAATCCGGCGTTCCGTCAACAAATCTTTTATTCTCCGTACACATGCCGGCATATACGACCTTTAAAAGCGCCCACTCTCCCACTGCCTTTGGTTTTTGCACCTCCTGTACCTCTACCTGACGGGGTGCCGTAATTACAACTTTTTTCATTTTTCCACCTCGAACACTTCAGTTGTCGCAAAATAACTTACACAAAAACTTAATTAATTTAAGTTAAATATATCATTGAAGGTTTTTAAAGTCAATAGTTTTTATTAAAATTTAATAGAATATATTGACAAAATCATATGTAAAATATAATATTAACTTACCATAATTAAGTTATTAACTTATTTATGTCATTTAATATAAAACAGGAGGCCTACTTATGAACAAACGAGAAAGAATGCTGGCTGTTTTTGAAAACAAAACACCCGACTGTTTACCCGCCGGTTTTTGGCATCATTACCAAGAACGAAATCCAGCTGAATTGGCAAAACGTCAGCTGGATTTTTACAAAAAAACCAATATGGACTTTTTAAAAATAATGTATGAATACATGTTTTCTCTTCCGGAAAAAGTTCAAAAACCTTCCGACTGGTACAAAATTAAACCTGCCGGAAAAAACTCTCCCGAATACAAAAAGCAAATTGAAGTTATCAACCGTATACTTGATGGCACAAAAGAAGATGTGATGTCTTTTACAACAATGTTCAACGCCATGAAGATGGCTGCATGGTGTATTGGAGATGCTGGAATTATGATTCATGCTAAAGAAGATCCTCAAGCCTTGAGGCATGGGTTACGCGTATTTGCCGAGGTATTGGAAGAATGGGCATGTGGTTTTTTGGAAACAGGAATTGACGGCATATTCTACTCTGCCCAATTCGGGGAGGTCGGGCGTTTTAACAAAGAAGAATGGAATACACTGATCAAGCCCTTTGATCTCCAGGTTCTCAGCGCAATCAAAGCAAAGGGAAAATTCATTATCCTTCATCTCTGCGGGGAGCCGAACTATGATTTCAAAGTTCATATCGATCGTTACGGTGAATATCCCAGAGATATGATAAATTGGGCAATTCATGCCAATCATTATGATCTTTCGCGGGGCATTGATTATTTTTCCTGCCCCGTCATGGGTGGCTTGGATAACCGCTCGCTTATGTTGAAAGGACCGATTGAAGAGGTTGACAAAGCCATAGACCAGCTGGCAATGCAATACGGAAAACACGGCTTTATTCTTGGCGCAGACTGTTCTATTCAAGGTGATTACAATGAGAACCTGATAGCACATGCTGTCGAACATGCACATAATATCAGTCTGAGTTAAAAAGGAGGGATCTTTGAATTGGTGCATTTTCATCATGTAGCTATCAACACACCCAATCTTGAACACAGCATAGCATTTTACAAAAACGCATTTAACTTTCAGGAATATGCACAATGGGATTACAATGACAAAAGCATCGCCATGTTGTCTATCCCAAGCGGTGGATTTTTGGAACTGCATCAAACTGCACCCAAATGCTTCCGCAATAACTGGCTGTGGCATATCAGCTTTGCGCCCGACGACATTGACGCGTGTTACTATAAAGCAGTAGCATGCGGTGCCAAGGAGTTTCGAAAGCCTTTCAGCAAAACAATTTATGCAACTCCTACGCATTTAACCGTGAGAGTAGCTTGGCTTAAGGGACCTTACGGGGAAACGATCGAGCTGATGAAAGAGATGAATTAAATTTTCAGTAAATTTATTTCTTTTAACTTTTACTCAAATAATTTACTATAATTTTGCTGAAAATCTCATTTTAATCCACTCAGAAAAAAATAAAGCCGTCGGCCAGCGCTAAAATATTGATCGGCAAAAACAATTGATAATTTGTTGGTTTATAAAACCCATACATGAGCGTTGCTTGTTTCATTTATCAACAATACATCAATTCATTTTGAAATGTCTGTATATCTTATGTTATTCAATATGCTGATTTTTCATGGCCTGGCATTCATAATTTTGAAAAACATGAATGCCAGGTCATGAAATAATGTTTACCTCTAATAAAGACAATGTATACAGAAGCCAAAGTTCAAAAATCACTGCTGCATAAAAACAATTCCATATTTCACCTTAGTAAAAAATGTCTTTATTTTCAAAAAAATCCATAAATCTCAATAAAAGTCAAAAAACAAAACCTTTGCTTGATAATTTACGCTAAAAAAACCGGCATCATCAGATCCTTCTGCCAAGTTTTCAAGGCTTTTAATATGTAATCGCATTTTTGCTTAACCCTAAATTTATTTTCTGTTTGTAAAAGTAAAATAATTAAATTTACTTCCTTTACACAAAAAAGCAGCGCGACGTTTTAGCGTCGCGCTGCTTCATTTTGTTTTAACGAATTACGCCTCTTTTTCAGGCATGGGCGCATCCAGCTTCATGGAAAGCGAGACACGCTTCTTGTCCAGATCAACGCCGATCAGGCGAACTTTTACCATATCGCCCACTTTGACGACGTCTGCCGGATCCTTCACGCGCTCATTGGACATCTCGCTGATGTGAACCAGACCGTCGATGCCGGGCAGAATGCGCACAAAGGCACCAAACTTGGTCAGGGAAACAACAGGCGCCTCAAACTCGCTGCCGATCGGATAGGTCTGAATCGCGTTCCAGGGGTTGTCCTCTTCTTTGCGGTAACCCAGGGAAATCTTGTGATTCTCGGTATCGATGTCCTTGACATAAACCTCAACAACATCGCCGACCTTGACCACCTCGGCCGGGCTCTTGATACGGCCCCAGGACAGCTCGCTGATGTGAATCATGCCGTCCACACCGCCAAGATCAACAAATGCACCGTAGCTGGTCAGGGACTTGACCGCACCGGTATATTTCTTGCCGACCTCAACAGAATTCCAGAAAGCCTCGCGTTTGGCCGCGCTCTCCTCTTCCAGCACCGCACGGATGGAACCAATCGCACGGCGGCGGCGGGGATCCGCCTCGATAATCTTCATTTTCTGGTGGGTATGGGCAAGCTGCTCATACGGCTCACCGCGGCGAAGGGTTGCCTGAGAAGCCGGGATGAATACGCGCACGCCCTTGACCATTGCGACCAGGCCTTTGTTGACCGCTTCGGTGATGTAAGCGTCAAACACAGTCCCGTCTTCAACAGCCTTGACGAGATCTTCCATCCCTTTCTCGGAATCCACACGCTTTTTGGACAGCGTCACAAACCCTTCAAGATCCTGAACCTTGATAACAACCAGGTTCAGCACGTCGCCGATCTTCACCAGATCTTCGGGCTTGGCCGAAGCATCTTCCGACAGCTCGTCGAGCGGAATAAAGCCCGTCTGCTTGGTGCCGATATCCACGACGACCTCGTTCGGTTTGATGGACGTCACGACGCCTTCTACACGCTGACCACGCCGTACCAGTTTCAGGGAATCTTCCAGGGCCTGCTCGAAGTCAAATTCTTCGTCTTTGATCATTTCGCTCATCTTGATGAGTACCTCCTCGATTAAGGGGGACGGAGTTGATGCGCCGGCAGTCACTCCAACAGTCTTTGCACCTTCAAGCATTGCTTTTGTCAACTCGTCCTTCGACTCGATCGAAAAGGTTTTCGCGTAACGAGCACAAACATCGCTTAACTTACGGGTATTTGAACTGTTTTTTCCTCCAATAACAACACAAACGTCACAGCGGCGGGCCAAATCCTCGGCTTCCTGCTGTCGCGTTCGGGTCGCTCCACATATTGTATCAAAAATCAGCAGATTTGTATAGATTTTTTTTGCCCAACTCGCGTATTCGTTATATTTCACTAAATTGAATGTCGTTTGAGCGACCATAATACACGGCTTGCTCAAAATAATGCCGTCAGAAATGGCCTTTAACTCGTCAAAATCAGAAAAAACCTTCACTTCGCCGACACAATGACCAACAATTCCCTGCACTTCCGGATGATTTTTGTCGCCCGCAACCAATACAACGCACCCGCGTGCGCTGTGTTCACGAACGATGTCGTGAATTTTTGCAACGAACGGACAGGTTGCGTCGATCAATTCAATTCCCTGCCGTGCACACAGATCATAAACGGACTGTGCGACGCCGTGCGAGCGGATAACCAGTCCATGTCCCTGCGGCGTGTCCATCGGGTCTGCCACTGCCGCGCATCCTTTTTGCGCAAGACCTTCTACGACATAATCATTATGAATAATCGGACCAAGGGTGCAGATTTTTTTCCCGGCGGCGAGCAGCTGCTCACACATATTGACCGCACGGTTCACACCGAAACAAAAGCCCGCGCTCTTCGCAAGAATGATTTCAGGCATTCGCGCTAACCTCCCGGCCATGCATCTGCTCCATGCGGTCACGCAGACGTCCGGTCGCCGCTTTAAGCATTACCCCGGTCGGCGATGCGCAAACCGCATCCGGCGAAAGCTCGGCCGGCGAGATCGGCGCACCGTATTCGATAACGGTTGGATGAAACAGGCCGATCCCTTTAGGCGCATGGATAATCGCCGGCACGATCGGACTGCCGGTCGAAACGGCAAAGAGCGCCGCCCCGGATTTAAAGGGAAGCAGTTTTCCTGTTTTGCTGCGGGTTCCTTCCGGAAAGATAAGCAGCATTTTTCCGCTTTCAAGCGCGTTCTTTGCAGCGACAACCGCGCCGCGGTCGCCGCGGCTGCGCTCAACCGGAAAAGCGCCGATTTTCCGCAGCAGCCAGCCAAAGGGCTTAAACCGAAACAGCTCCTTTTTTGCCATGACCCGAAATTCCCGCTTGAAGTTGAATGCGTGCAGCAGGGGGTCCCACCCGTTAATATGGTTGCTCGCGATCACAACGGCGCCCTGTTTCGGTATGTTCTCCACGCCGACGTATTTCACACTGAAAAGCCATTTGCCGAGTCCGCCCAGCAGGCCGATTGCAAATCTTTGGAAGGTCATTTATCCAGATTTTCCTTTACAATATTGGAAAGAATTTTGATCGAGGTCTCCAACTCGTTTCCGGTCGTATCTACCAGAATCGCGCCCTCGGCCGGTTTAAGCGGCGCAACTTCGCGATGGCTGTCGTCATAATCCCGCTTTTTCAGATCCGCGAGCACCGCTGCGTAATCCGCGCTGACACCCTTGCCAATCAGTTCTTCATAGCGGCGGCGCGCGCGTTCCTCCGGCGAAGCGGTCAGGAATATTTTAACATCCGCGTTGGGCAGGATAACCGTCGCGATGTCCCGGCCGTCCATAACGACGTTATTCTGCGCCGCAATGTCCCGCTGCAAATCAAGCAGGAAGCTGCGGACTGCCGGAAGGGCCGAGACGGCCGACGCAGCCATCGAAACCGCTTCGGTGCGAATTTTGGCCGTGACGTCCTGGTCATTGAGAAAGACTCGCTGCTCCATATCGACAAAGCGCAGCTCGATATGCAGGCCGACCAGCACGCCCATGACGGCGGTCTCATCCTTCACGTCCACTCCGCGCGACAGGCAGAAATATCCGATTGCGCGGTAGAGCGCCCCCGTATCCACATAAATATATCCAAGCTCCCCGGCAAGCTTGCGCGCAATGGTGCTCTTTCCCGCGCCTGCGGGTCCGTCGATGGCGATCGCTCTCATATCTCTTCTCCTTCCAGCACCTGCAATCCTGCGGCCCGGCCGGTTGCGAAGGCAATACCGAGATTAAATCCGCCGGTATAACCGTCCACATCCAGCAATTCGCCCGCAAAATGCAGGTTGCCGATCAATTTTGACATCATGGTTTTGGGGTCCACTTCGGATAACTTTATTCCGCCCGCAGTGACGATCGCTTCCTCAATGGGGCGGCGGCCCCGGACCGCAAGCTCAAACCCTTTCAACAACTCCAGCAGCCGCATGCGCTGTTTTTGGGTGATGGTATTCACCCGCTGCTCGGGCGAAATCCCGCTGCGCGCAACCACAACAGGAATCATTATGCGCGGAAGCAGCTCGTCCAGGGCGTTTTTGAATTCCCGGTTAATGTTCTCAGAAAAATCCCGCAGCAGGCGGCGGTCCAGTGTCTCCCGATCCAGCGCGGGTTTCAGGTCTATAGTGAACCGGAGCTTGTCCAGCTGTTCGTCCACCGTCGCCGCGCTTGCACTGAGCACCAGCGGCCCGGAAATGCCGAAATGGGTGAAAAGCATCTCACCCTGATCGCAAAACAGCGTTTTCCTGTCTTTTTTTACGGTCAGCACAACATTTTTCAGCGACAGGCCCTGCATCTGCGCACAGTCCTCGCCGGCGCAGACCAGCGGAACGAGCGACGCGCGGGGAGGAATAATGGTGTGCCCAAGCTGCGCGGCGATGCGGTAGCCGTCGCCGGTTGACCCGGTCGCGGGATAAGAAAGCCCGCCGGTTGCGAGGATCACCGCGCGGCAGCTGATCTGCCCGCCGGATTCCAACCGCACCGCAGCCACTTTTCCGTCCTGCGTACAGAGCACGCCCGCCGCGCGTCCTTGCAGCAGGACGCATCCGGCGGATTTCGCCGCATCGATCAGCGCGCCGGCAATGTCCGCCGCGCGGTCACTTTGGGGAAACATCCGCCCGCCGCGCTCTGTTTTAAGCGCAACGCCCCTGCTTTCAAAAAAATCCCGCACTGTGTCCGGTCCAAACTCGGAAAGCGCGCTGTACAGGAACCGGCCGCCGCCGCGAACCCGCCGCATAAAACCGTCGCGGTCGCAGTCGTTCATCACATTGCAGCGTCCCTTGCCGGTAATCAGGATCTTGCGGCCGCAGCGCCTTTCTTTTTCCAGGATGGCCGTGCGGAGTCCTCTTGAAGCCGCGCAATATCCCGCCATCAGGCCTGCGGCGCCGCCGCCGACCACCACCAGGTCATATTCGGTTATTCTCTCTTGTTGGTTCAACACAGGCTCCTTGAAAAAAAGCAGCCGTCCGGCACTGAAATGCACGGCGCGGACGGCCAATCGTAATTCTTTTTCTATTATATCTCTGTTTTGCCGCGCTGACAACCGTCGAATTGTTACATTATTTTGAATTTGCGTCTGATTTGCCCGGCCCCTCCAGGATAGGCTGAAGCTGGATGCCACGCAGCGCGCACAGCGCCGCCTGCGGTATCTTTGAAAAGTCGGCCGCAAGGGAACGCGGTTTGTTTTCCGGGTCATCCTGGGCCATTGGCACGAAGTAATAGTTTTTCCGGTTAAGCAGCTCGCCGATATTCCTGGCCGCGGCGGATAAACCGTCGTTGGTCGAGACGGCAAGCAGAACCGGCCGCCCGTTGCGCAGATGAGACTTAACCGCCAGCGTTACCGGCGTATCCACGATGCCTGCGCAGAGCTTTGCAAGGGTATTGCCGGTGCAGGGCGCGACAATGAGCAGATCGCAAAGCTTTTTGGGGCCGATCGGTTCCGCCGCGGGCAGCGTATCGATGATGTCCTGCGCGCCCGCGATCAGGCGAATTCTCTCACGGAAGCTTTCCGCCGTTCCAAATCTTGTATCGGTGCTTGCGGCATTAAAGGACATAATCGGCAGAATCCGCGCGCCGCAGGAAGCAAGCTGCTGCATGGCCGCCAAAGCTTTTTCAAAAGTACAAAACGACCCGCAGAGCGCAAATCCGATCTTTAACTCTTTCACTGCGCATCCCCTCCCTCTTCAATCATGGTCAGCACGGTTTGGACAATGACCTCGCCCGCCGATTCCGGCGCAATCCTGCCCGGCAGCGACGGCGCAAGCTGGGCTTGCAATCCCAGTTTTTCCGCCGCTTTAAAATCCACCCCTCCCGGTGCGGAAGCGAGATCCAGCACAAAGCAATCCCGCCGCAGCAGCTGCAATTCCCGCTCTGCGAGCACCGGCGCCGGCACTGTGTTGACTACGGCGTCCGGTTCCCCTGTCCATTTTCTGTCTTTCAGCGCGGCAAAGCCGGCAGCGGGAAAGCCAAGACTTTGCGCATGTGCCCGGGCCTCCGCTTTACGCGCGCAGATACTGACCCATGCGCCCGCGGCGCGCAGCAGCAGCGCGGTGCTCTGGGCGGTTTTGCCAAACCCCAGCACAAGGACTCTGGCGCCCGCCAATGCGCGTGGCATCGCCTGCAGCAGGATAGCCAATGCGCCCTCTGCGGTCAGCGCCGCGTTTCGCCGCTGGAAATCCGGCCGTGCGGCATAATCCAGCAGCCGCACTTTCCGGCGCGCGGCCTGCTGCGCGGCCCAAGGTGGTATTTTCCCCGCGAACAGCACGGTATTCGGCCCTGCTCGATCAATGATCTGTCCGAGCGGAATCGTGGTTTCGGACAGCGGCGTTCGCAGATTTTCGCCGCCGCCGCTCACCGGGACCGGCAAAATGCAATAATCCGCCCGCTCGGCCGCCTGCTCCGGTTTACAGCTGGGCGGCGCGCCGGCCAGCGCCGCGCGCTCGATCCCCGATGTCCAAACCTGCTTTCCCTTTTCCAGAAGCAGCCGCGCCGCATACGCGCTGCGCATGTCTCCCCCAATGACCGCAAACACTCCGTCCCCCATGATCCGCCTCCATACCGCAACAGCTTTGCGCCATCCTATGCCGCAGGGGAGGGAATGGTTCTATCTGCCGTCTCTTTCCTCCTGGTCGTTTTTTCATTTTATTTAAACAGAATCAAACAGGCCGGAAAGGGTTTTGTCAAACGGTATTTTACGAAACTTTTAAATACGGCAAAATGCACTCGTCCGCGTCTTGCAGAAGCGTGCAGAAGGAATATTAATAGTATTCGTCAAATGTATTGACAGCTCATATCATAGGCGAAATATCTCGGCGACGAATAATGGGTTTGGGGACAAAAAATGCTGACCAAAAAACACAATAGACACAGCGATGCCTCCCGGACACCGAAATACGACTGTTCATAATATGATGCCTTTCGGCACTGTGGTATACTAACGGTGCAAAGCCCCTTTTCTTAACAAGCAGGTTGCGGCACTCTTTGGCCTTATCCCTGATCTCTGCTAACCCGATCCTGCTGTGCGGTTGTAAAGCACAGAGCACGGGAAGCGTTCAGGCGCTGATTCTCCTCTCTTCCCATTGGCACCGCTGTTTCTCTGGCGCATCTTTCCCGAGATACAAGCACCGAATTACCGGAAAATACCGATGTATCATTCCTTACTGGCAGTTCAGCCTCAAAAAGAAACCGACAGCCTTGGATATTGAGGGCACAGCTTTCCTCTTGTTCTATGTTTCGCTGATGGAGAAATCCTTCTGTACATAAAAGCTGAAGAAAGGGAGAAAACGATATGAACAATGAAAAAGTTTATAACATGAGTTTCAGCAAAATTTATCCTCTTCTGGTCAGCAAGGCAAAGAAAAAAGGGCGCACGTTGGAAGAGGTCCAGCAGGTAATTGTCTGGCTGACAGGTTATACCGCGGAAGAAATTGAAAAGGCGTCAGCAAGTTCCCTGACATACGGCGACTTTTTCCGCAATGCCCCACGTCTAAATCCAAACCGGAAGCAAATCACCGGCGTTGTATGCGGTGTGCGGGTAGAAGAGATTAAAGAACCGCTGATGCAGGAAATTCGGTATCTGGACAAGCTCATCGATGAACTTGCCAAAGGTAAAGCCATGGAAAAAATACTGAGGGATATGCCTGTTGGATAATCAGACAAAGCGCCGGAAACATCCGTGAAAAAACGGCACAAGAAAATATCTGTTTTATAAAAAATGAATATTTTCGGGAAATTCGGCATCATAAAATGAGAAGACTTTATGTCGCAACCGACCCTGCTGCATTTTCGAGTGGTGAGTTGTACTTAACCGGTTTCTGATCATAAGACGATATTGGTTTTCTCCGAAGGAGTGAGCGAAATGAGTCAAAAGCATTATGAATTTCAGGCACAAATTGAACCAGTTCCCGACAAAGGCGACGGTTATGCACAGGTTGTCCCGATGATATACGCAAAGAGTTCGGCAAAGGGCGAGTGAAAGCGGAAGTTACTTTTGACGGCGAACCGTATTCCGGCAGCATTGTGAACATGGGAGTAAAACACGAGGACGGATCTATTTGCTGCATCATTGGTATTCGAAAAGATATCCAGGCCAAAACAGGCAAGCAGCCCGGAGACGTCGTGATGGTTACGGCAACCGTGATTCAGCTATAAAGGAGTTGGGAAATCATGTGGGAATGCCCAAAATGCGGACGAAAGTTCAAGCATACAAATCAAAGTCATTATTGCGGCGCTGCTCCGCAGAGCATTGAGGAGTACATTGCACAGCAGCCGCAATATGCTCAGCCGTATCTCAGACAGATCAACGAAGCCATCCGCAATACATTGCCGGACGCTGTTCAAAAAATTTCATGGAGTATGCCGACTTACTGGAAAAACCGGAATCTCATCCAGTTTGCAGCCTCAAAAAACCACATTGGCTTGTATCCCGGACCTGCGGCAGTAGAGTTCTTTGCCGACCGGCTGCAAGAATACAGGACCAGCAAAGGCGCCATTCAGCTCCCTTATGACAAACCGCTGCCGCTTGGCCTGGTCTGTGAGATTGCGGCATGGTGCGGAAAGGAGCCTCAAGAATAAAACGGCATTGCAACCGTTTTATTCTTGAAATGAAGATCTTTCGTGGGAATATATGACTAACGATTACGGTAGGGTTTGGTATACTTCCTTTTTTTGCAGCCGCCCTTTCACTCGCCAAAAATGCCAGGCTCAAAATACTGTTTTATAATGCAATCCGCTCTCTGTAATTACCATCCTGTTCTGCAACGCGTTTCCTTTTCCCATCGGCTAACAGGGCTGAAATGCGCAATTTTTTTCTTTACTTATCCTTTTCTGTCAACCCTCAAGCCGCACCAGAGAAGATGAAGGCTTTGCACGCAAAAACCGGATTTCCCGCGCATACTTGCCGCAGGGAAATCCGGTGCTTTTTGTTATTCTGTTTTGGGCAAAACACTGCCGGCGGGCTGCAAGATATGCCGCGGCTTATCCGACCCGATACCGCGGAAGGCCGCTGAAAAAAGCGCGGACATTTTTCACCGCCTCATCCATCAGCCGCTGGCGCGCCTCTTTCGTTGCCGCGCCCATATGCGGGGAAATCACGCAATTGGCAAGTTCGAGCAAGGGATTGTCCGAGCGCGGCGGTTCCGGATCGGTGACGTCCAGTCCCGCGCCCGCAAGACGGCCGCTTGCAAGCGCCTTTGCAAGCGCCTCTTCCGCTACCAGCCCGCCGCGCCCGGTGTTGAGGAAAATCGCGCCGGGCTTCATGGCGGCAAAAAACGCCCGATCAGCCATCCCGCCGGTCTGCGCGTTGAGCGGACAGTGCAGCGAGACAATATCGCTTTGCGCAAGCAGCGTGTCAAGGCTCTGCACATATTCCCAGGGCAGTTCGGGTTTGGGGCCGCGCTGTGCTGTATAGATCACGCGCATGCCGAACGACTCTGCAATCGGCGCGACCCGCCGGCCAATCGACCCCATGCCGACCATGCCGAAGGTTTTGCCGTACAGTTCGCGCAAATAGGAGACGCGTTCCCCGCTGTCCGCGCATTTCCATCCCCGTTCCCGCACGCCGCGGCTGAGTTCCCCGGTGCGGTTGCAGAGTTCCAAAAGCAGCGCAAAAGTCTGCTGCGCGACGGTGACGGCGCTGTAATCCGGAACATTGCAGACCGCGATCCCGCGCGCCGCGGCCGCCGCAACGTCCACGTGATTATACCCGGTTCCCATGACCTGAACGAGCCGCAGACGGGGCGAAGCGGCGATCATACCGGCATCCAGCGGAAAGTTGGAGGTAAAGACGACGTCGGCGTCTGCGATCCGCCGCGCCGCCTCCTGCCGGTTTTGGCAATCATACAGCTCCAGCTCGCCGAAAGCCCGCATCGGTTCCCAGGAGATCCCGCCGAGCGTCTCGGCATATTCGTCTATTGCTACGAGTTTGATTTTTTCGCCCATGGATATTCCTCCTGTGATAACCGCGCGACGCCATTTTTCAGTTTTATCCAAGCCGGCTCACTTATAAATACCCCATCATGGCCTTTGCCTGAAACACCTGTGATCCCGCCCGGAAAGGCTCTCTGCACCGCCGCCCGCAAACCAAGCGCCTGTTTGTGTTTATGAATTTTATCTTCCTTTTTACTTGCGATCCCGAAAAAAATCGCCCTGCCCGCTGCAAAATCGGGACCGTTCTTTCGCCGGATAACACAAGACAGAGCGCGGCTAGGAGCCGCGCTCTGCTATTCGGTCTGCCGATTACACGGTTATAAAGTTTGCTTAACCCGGCGCAGACGCATTCCCGCCGTATTTTACTTTTCTTGCGGCGGCGCGCCGCTAAGGCAAGCGGACCCGGACGGTTTCAGATCCGCGTCCGCTCAAACCCACCGCTCGCTTGTCTCTTCGACCGGCGCGTTTGCGGCAAGGCTCGCCGGCACGTTCAAAATACGCTGGTTGCGCGACCCCTTGAATTTAAGATCAAGACTGCGCTCGGCAAGCAAAAACCTTCCGTCAATCAGAGTGTCCGCCAGCGCCAGCAGTTCCATGCGCGCGGGGTCCTTTTCCGCCGTCAGTTCCTCAAAGGTATAGCCGGTATAGATCGCGAGTTCCAGCCCCATCGCGCGAATCTCCCGGCCAAGCTCCGCAAGCGGACCCGGCTGGCAGAACGGTTCGCCGCCTGAAAAAGTCACGCCGGACAGAAGCGGGTTCCGCCTGATTTTTTCCAAAATTTCATCGATGCCGGTCAGCTCGCCGCCCGCAAAATCGTGACTTTGCGGGTTATGGCATCCGGGGCAGCGGTGCGGACAACCCTGCACGAAAACGGTCAGCCGGATGCCCGGCCCATCGGTGATGGAGTCCCCGACCAGCCCGGCCAGCCGCAGCTGCCGCTCAGACATTGTGCTTCACCCGATCCCGCTCCTCGGCGCGTTTTGCGTCGTTGAAGCGATCCAATGTGCCGACCAGATAGCCGGTAATGCGGCGAATGCGCTCAAATCCGACCTCGCCCTCCTGTTCATGACGGTGACATTTGGGGCACTCGTCCCCGATGATGCCGTTATAGCCGCAGACAGGATCGCGGTCAACCGGATGGTTGATCGAGCCGTAGCCGATCCCCGCTTCCTTCATGCAGCGGACAATCCGCTCAAACGCCTCAATGTTGAGCGCGGTGTCTCCGTCCAGCTCGACATAGGAAATATGTCCCGCGTTGGTCAGCGCGTGATAAGGCGCCTCGATCTGAATCTTGTCATAGGCCGAGATGGGGAAATAAACCGGCACGTGGAAGCTGTTTGTATAATATTCCCGGTCGGTGACCCCTTTGATGACTCCGAATTTCTTTTTGTCCAGCCGGACGAACCTGCCCGAAAGCCCCTCGGCCGGGGTTGCGAGCAGCGAGAAATTCAGCCCCGTCTCCTTGCTCTTGTTGTCCATAAAGTCCCGCATGAAGCCGACGATCTCCAGACCCAGATTGCGGGCATTCTGATCCTCGCCGTGATGTTTGCCGGTCAGCGCGACCAGCGTTTCGGCAAGCCCGATAAAGCCGACCGAGAGGGTGCCGTGTTTGAGCACTTCGCCGACCTCCTCGTTCGGGCCGAGCTTTTCGCTGTCCAGCCAGACTCCCTGTCCCATCAGGAAAGGGAAGTTGTAGACCTTCTTGTGCCGCTGGATCTCAAAGCGGTCGAGCAGCTGCTCACAGCAGAGATTCATCTTGCTTTCCAGCTGTTCGAAAAAGACTTCCAGATTGCCGCCGCTTTTGATCGCAATGCGCGGCAGGTTGATCGAAGTAAAGCTCAGATTTCCGCGGCCATAGGCGATTTCTCTGGACGGGTCGTAGACGTTGCCCATGACCCGGGTGCGGCATCCCATATAGGTTACCTCTGTCTCGGGATGACCGGGCTTATAGTATTGCAGGTTGAAGGGCGCGTCGATAAAGCTGAAATTCGGGAACAGCCGCTTTGCGGAAACGCGGCAGGCGAGTTTGAACAGGTCATAGTTCGGCTCGCCGGGGTTGTAGTTGACCCCTTCTTTCACCTTAAAGATATGAATGGGGAAAATCGCCGTTTCCCCAGCGCCGAGTCCCGCTTCGGTCGCCAGCAAAACGCAGCGGGAAACCAGCCGTCCTTCCGGACTTGTGTCAGTGCCGTAGTTGATCGAGCTGAATGGCGTCTGCGCGCCGGCACGGCTGTGCATGGTGTTGAGGTTGTGCACCACCGCCTCCATTGCCTGATAGGTATCCCGCTCGGTCTCTTCCTTGGCATACTTTTCGGCGAATTTCTGGGCCTTTTCGATCAGCTCCCTGCTGTAGCCCATCTTTTCGAGTTCTTCGGCTTCCGCCGCGTAATACTCGCTTTTGGTCGCATCCAGACGGGGCTCCAAGCCCTGTTCAGCCAGCGACGCGATCATCGGCTTAATGGTTTTCTGGTAGTCCAGCTCCTCGCCGCTTTCAATGGTCAGCGCCTTGGCGAGGTTCATGCCGTAAACCCGGCGATAGGTTTTCGCAACGCCGGGCGCAAGCCCATAGTCAAAGTTGGGAATACTCTGGCCGCCGTGCTGGTCGTTCTGGTTGCTCTGGATCGCGATACAGGCAAGCGCGCCGTAGCTCTTGATATCGTTGGGCTCGCGAAGATATCCGTGTCCGGTAGAAAATCCGTTTTTGAAGAGTTTAAGCAGATCGATCTGGCAGCAGGTGGTTGTGAGGGTATAAAAATCCATATCGTGGATATGAATATCTCCCTCCCGGTGCGCGGTCGACTGCTTCTCGCTCAAAATATACTTGCTGTAATAATCTTTTGCGCCTTCCGAACCGTATTTCAGCATGACCCCCATCGCCGTGTCTCCGTCGATGTTGGCATTATCCCGCTTCATATCGCTGTCCCCCGCGTCCGCAAAGGTCAGCTCGTCATATATCTTCATCAGCCGGGTGTTCATCTCCCGCGCACGGGTGCGGTTGGAGCGGTAAAGAATATATTTTTTGGCGACAAAAGCATAGCCGTTATCCATCAAAACGTTTTCAACCGTATCCTGGATATCCTCGACGTCCGGCGCCTCATTGCCAAACCGGTCGGCAAGCCGCTGCTCAACAATGTGCGCCAGCCGGTCGCACTCCGCAAAATTATTGCGGCCCGCCGCACGCATCGCTTTTTCGATGGCGCCGGAAATTTTTTCTATATTATAATCGACCTCGCGGCCGTCCCGCTTTTTAATCGTCTTAAACATAATTTCCCCCAATTGATCAATTGTTGTCCTGTACGGTCTGTATTACGCTTTCAAGCCGGTTTTTCGCACTATATGGGCGCGATATTCATTATAATCCACTAGATATAGTATGTCAATTGTCATTTCACATTCGTTCAGAATTTACCGGCCGGACGATTGACGCAAACGGCTAAATCGTGTAAAGTTTATATGGGCTTTTAAGGAGCTTACAAACAACTATTAAGGAGATGCTATATTATGCAGAATTCCCCCAAGGTGCTGAAGGTTGTCAGCATCATTATGATTATCGGCGGCGTTCTCAGTATTATCCTTTCCTTTCCTCAAATTCCGGATCTGTTGGCCGCTGCCGCAATGGCCGGTTCTCTTGGCGCTTCGGGCGCAAGTTTGCTGATCATATTTGGAGTTATCCTGACCGTTGTCATCTGCATTGTGCAGTTATGCACTGCAGTTATCGGCCTGCTCGCTTCCAACGGAAAAGTCAAAGTTAAAACCGCCTATCTCTTTGGAATCATCATGCTCGCACTTGCCGCTGTTTCTATTCTCTATTCAATTGTAGGCAGCGCTTTTGGGATTAGCTCGATTTTCGGCCTGGTTCTGCCGGTCCTTTACTTCGTAAGCGCGAACCAGATGAAAAAGGACGCGGAGGCCGCAGCCGCTATGTATCCTCCCATGAATCAGAATTTTCAATAATCTTTCGTCAGTAAAAAAACCGGCCGCCTGGCGGCCGGTTTTTCTTTTCATTTTATAGTTGCTATGTGCTGTTCCCGTCAAAAGCAGGTCATTTGCATCTGAACCGGAGATCGGAGGATACGAAAGGCGGAAGCTTGAAAAATCCGCTGAAAAAAGCGTCCGGTGTGCAAAGTCGTGATGAAAAGAACAGCCGGCAGCCCCTGCTCGTTTACAGGATTTTGCCGTTCAATCGTGTACGGCATAGGGCATGATGCGGTTGTACAGCGCCCGATCGATCGTCGCGGTCAGCAGCACCCCGTCGTTCTCATACTGCTCCTCCAGCACATTTCCATGCTCGCGGATAATTGCCGCCAGTCCCAGTTTGTCGAATGGCAGCCGCACCGTGCAGCGCACCACCCGCTCGCTGAGCTTCTCCGAAACGGCGGCAAGCAGCGCGTCCAGCCCTTCGCCGGTTTTGGCGCTGACCGCAAGGCCGGGAAGCGCCGCGGCCGTGTCGATGCGGTCACATTTGTTAAACACGGTCAGGGTCGGGATATCCGCGCAGCCCAGATCGCCGATCACCTCGCCGGTAATGCGCAGCTGTTCCGGCCAGCTCTCGCTGGACGCGTCGGCCACCTGCAAAATAAGATCGGAATACCGTATCTCTTCCAGGGTAGACTTAAAGGCGTCCACCAGCGCATGAGGCAGCCTGCTGACAAAACCGACCGTATCCACCAGCACAACCTGCTGCAGATCGCCGACCGCCAATCTGCGCACGGTGGAGTCCAGCGTCGCAAACAGCTTATCAGCCGCATAGGTTCCCGCGCCGGTCAAAGCATTCATCAGTGAGCTTTTGCCGACATTGGTATAGCCGACCAGCGACACGACCGGTATGCCGGATTTTTCCCGGCCTCGCCGGGTCACCTCACGGCGGCGCTCCACCTCGGCAAGCCGCCCTTTCAGCATATTGATGCGGGAGCGGATATACCGCCGGTCGGTTTCCAGCTTGCTTTCGCCGGGACCGCGGGTACCGATCCCGCCGCCAAGCCGGGAAAGCGCCGTGCCCGCGCCCGCAAGCCGCGGCAGCCGGTAATTGAGCTGTGCAAGCTCGACTTGCAGCTTGCCTTCCGCGGAACGTGCAGCCTGAGCAAAGATGTCGAGGATCAGGGTAGTGCGGTCGACGACGTCCACGCCAACCGCCTGTTCGATATTGCGCAGCTTTGTGCCGGTAAGCTCGGCGTCCACCACCAGCAGCTCGGCGTCCAGACGCTCGCATAGATCCCGGGCCTCGGCGAGCTTGCCGCCTCCCAGATAGCCGTAGGAATCCGGCGCGCCGCGTCGCTGCACGATCTCGCCGACAACCTGCGCACCCGCCGTCTCACACAGCGCGCGCAGCTCCTCGATCGCCTCGTCGATATCATATTCCCCCGTATCGACCGCCGCGATAACCGCCCGTTCCAGTTCCTTTTCCCTCTGTTCCTGCATCCGGCACCTCTCAACCCGTCTTTTGCCAATCAAAATTTGTCAGACACACCGAACATTTTCGCTCCGCGCGCCCCGTATGTTATACATAATAACATTTCTTGGGCGCTTTATTCCACCCCGGATTTTTTTATGTTATACTGATACAGTATTACGCACGCTAAAGCGGTAAATCGCGAAAATGAGACGGCGCGGCCCGCCGTCCGGCAGGAGAGAAACCATGAAAATCAATTTCACCAAAATGCAGGGCGCAGGCAACGATTACATTTACGTCGACTGCTTTGCGCAGGATGTCCGGCTGAGCGCGCAGCAGATCGCTTTTTTGTCCGACCGGCGGTTTGGCGTCGGCGGCGACGGCGTTATTTTTATCCGTCCGAGCGAGCGGGCGGACGGCTTTATGGATATGTACAATCTGGACGGATCGTTTGGCATGATGTGCGGCAACGGTGTTCGCTGCGTCGGAAAATACCTCTTTGACCACGGCTACGCGAAAAGCGAAACCGTAAGGGTGGATACACGCAGCGGAATCAAAACGCTGCACATGACCGTCGGGCCGGATGGCAAGGCGCTTGGCGCCGCGGTCGAGATGGGAAAAGCCGAGCTTCGATGCGCCGGCATTCCGGTCGCCTGGGACGGAGAAAACCTGGATGTTCCGGTGCGGCTGCAAACCCCGCAGGGAGAACAGATCGTTCACGCGACCTGCGTCTCGATGGGAAATCCGCACGCCGTCGTCTTTACCGAAAGGATCGACGCGCTCGATCTGGAATCCATCGGGCCGCTTTATGAGTGCAATCCCCTTTTTCCCGACCGGGTCAACACCGAATTTATCGAAGTTTTGTCCCCGACCGAACTGCGGATGCGGGTCTGGGAGCGCGGTTCCGGCGAAACGCTCGCCTGCGGCACCGGCGCCTGCGCGGCGGCGGTTGCGGCGGTACTGAAGGGCTATTGCAGCTATGAGACGCCGGTCACGGTTCACCTGCGGGGCGGCGATCTGAAGATCACCTATGCAAAGGACGGCTCGGTGCTTATGCAGGGTCCGGCCGTCGAGGTCTTCAGCGGACAAATCGAACTTTAATCGGGCGCGGGCAGTTCCGCCCGGCCGTTATCGACAGAAAAAAAGCGTTTTCCGGAAAGGAATACAGGCAGATGGTCAAACTCAACAACAACTTCAATAATCTTGTCAGCAACTATCTTTTTGCCGAGGTCGCCAATCGGGTCGCAGCATACAAGAAAGCGCACCCGGACAAAAAGGTGATCAGCATGGGAATCGGCGACGTCACCCAGCCGCTCGCGCCCGCCGTCGTCCAGGCGATGAAAGCGGCGGCAGACGAGATGGGCGTCAAGGAGACTTTCCGCGGCTACGGTCCCTATGAGGGTTATGATTTTGCGCGCGAGGCGGTACAGGCGCATTATGCAAGTTTCGGATGCCGGATCGCGGCGGACGAGATTTTCATCGGCGACGGCGCAAAAAATGATCTCGGCGCAATCGTCGATCTGTTCGGCCCCGGCAATCTGGTCGCGATCCCCGATCCGGTTTACCCCGCCTATGTGGACGTCAATATGCTTTGCGGCAACGAGATCCTTTATCTGGACGGCAATCGGGAAAACGGCTTTTTGCCCGCGCCGCCCGACCGCGCCGCCGACATTATCTATCTCTGCTCTCCCAACAACCCCACCGGCGCGGTATACAGCCGCGAGGGACTGAAAGAATGGGTCGATTATGCCAACGCAAACGGCTCGGTCATTCTGTTTGACGCAGCCTATGAAAGCTTCATTCAGGACCCCGCGCTGCCCCACAGCATATTTGAAATCGACGGCGCCGAGCGCTGTGCGATTGAACTTTGTTCCTTTTCCAAAACAGCCGGATTTACCGGCACCCGCTGCGGCTATACCGTGATTCCAAAGGCGCTCGAACGCGGCGGCATGAACCTCAACGCAATGTGGACCCGGCGTGCCGCGATAAAGTACAACGGCACAAGCTATATCATCCAGCGCGCCGCCGCCGCGGTCTTCAGCCCCGAAGGATTCAGCCAGGCAAAACAGAACATCGCCTACTATCTGAACAACGCCCGGGTAATGGGTGAAGCGTTGCGCGCAGTCAATATAGAGTATGTCGGCGGCGGCAACAGTCCTTATATCTGGTTCCGGTGTCCGGGCGGGATCGATTCCTGGAAACTGTTCGACCTGCTTTTGGACAAAGCCAACGTCGTATGCACCCCCGGCGCGGGATTCGGCAAAAACGGAGAGGGCTGGTGCCGCCTGACCGCTTTCGGCGACGCGCAGGACACCCGGACCGCAATGCAGCGGATCGGTCAGGTTTTGGGAGAACTTGGCTGATTGCTTTACACCGGCGCGGTTTGTGGTATAATTTGCTGTAGAAACTGTTTTCGGCAAACCTGCCATCACTTTTTACGATATATGAGGAGATTTTCAGATGAATTGTCCGAAATGCAACTACGAAAACCCCGATAACGCACTGTTCTGCGCGAATTGCGGCGCAAAGCTGGAAACACCGAGTCCCTATGCGCCCGCAGATGCGCCCGCGGCGGCTGACCCAAGCGCACAGCTGCCGGTCTACGGCGCCGGCGCCGCGCAGCAGTCCTCCCCCGAACCCTCTGCCAGCGGTACAGCTTCCCAGCAGTCCGCGCAGCAGAGTTTCCCGACCTACAATCAGCAGCCGGCGGCCCAGAGCTTTCCGACTTACAACCAGCAGCCGGCGGCCGGCGGATATAGTGCGCAGTATAATCCGCAGGGCTATTACAACAACTACAATTACAATGCGCCACGTCCCGGCCAGGAACGTGACTGGGCCGCGATCACCGCGCTTGTCTGCGGTATTTTTTCCCTTCCCTGCTGCATGACCGTCTTTGGCGGCGTGGTCGTTTCGGTCTGTGCTATTATTTTCGGCATAATCGGCATCAAAAGTTCCAAAAAAGCCATGGCGATCGTCGGTCTCTGCCTGGGCGCGGTGGGCCTGCTCTGCGCCATCATCATGGTTATCGCCGTATTTTCCATGCCCAGTTCGCCCAGCGATCTGAACGATTTTCTCTATGAATTTGAGAACGCAATGCAGATATGAGCCTTCCGCGCGTCTGTGTTGAAGGCCGGTCAAAAAAAGCTTGTTCAATGCTCCGCGCGGGCAGACTTGCGCTGCTGCATCTCTCGATTTGCCTGCTTCTGCCCGCCGCAGTATGGGTTTGGTTTCGGCTTGGGCTTCGTTTTCCGCCCTGTAAGTTCAACCAGCTGACCGGCTTGTATTGTCTGACCTGCGGAGCCACCCGTGCATCTGCCGAGCTTTTGCACGGACATCCGGTGCGCTCTGTCCTTCTGAATCCGGTACCGATACTTGCCGGCCTGTTTCTAGTGCAGGTAACTGTATTCGAGTTTGTCTGCTGGTTCAGGAAACGGGACCGTCGTTTTCGCTGGGGTCTGCATTGGATCGTGGCGATCGCCGCAGTGGCGCTGCTGTACTGTCTGCTGCGCAATTTCGGCTTTGTTCCGAAACCGGAATCTCTCTATCCTTAATATGCGGTCCGGTCTGCCTGCTTAAACCATAGTCCGGCAGGCTGGATCATACAGGCGGGAGGGTCGCGTTTAAAGCCGGTACGCTTTATATGACGGCTGTTTTCGACTTTTCGCAGCCGCAGATGCAGCGATTCTCTGTTATTTTCGGAATTCCTTCATTTTGCTTGTGTACCGGTTTTTATTTTCAGCAAAACAGCAAAGACCTTTCCTGCCTTCGGCGTGGCAGGAAAGGTCTTTTTGTCTGATGCCGGCAAACATGCGCAAAGCAGCCCCTATTTCGAATTTTGAAAAGAATAATTTTTCGACACAATAACTCCTCATCACCTCGTCAGTTCTTTATAATCCAACAGCAAAATTCTGTTTGAAAGCTGTTGTGTAACAGCTGCCGAAAACTGCAAGAGAAAGGATCGTGTTCCGGTTTTTTGTAAAAATAACGGCTGTGCCCGGCATAAGCCGAAATTAACATTTGCCTCTTTTTGCCGCTTGTCCTTTTTACAAATCGGTTTTAATCTGTGTATATGCGCGTTTTTTGTCCGTATTTCTGCGGAGGTTAAAATCAGATAAAGAAATCTGAAGTGATTTTTAATATCTCCTCGTTATAGTAAATGTCAAAGCAAAAGGCAGGTGAGGCTCCATCAATACGCAGACTTTTGATACATATATCGAGGAATATAAGAACCTCGTCTATACGATCTGCTACTCATTTGTAAAAAACCGCTTTGACGCCGAGGATTTGACCCAGGAGACCTTCCTTTCGGCCTATAAGCACCTGGCTTCCTTTGACAACCGCAACCCCAAAAGCTGGCTTGCGACCATCGCCGCCAACAAATGCCGGGATTTTCTAAAAAGTCCGGCACGAAAAGTTTCCGCCGTCGACACGGAAGATCTCGCCTTGATCTGCGATCCGGATGAAAGCGTCGAACATCAGGTGGAAAACCGGATCGGGGACGAAACCGTTTTGCGGCTTTGTTCCCGGCTCAAGGAGCCTTATCGCTCGGTGGCGACAGCCTATTATTGTTTTGACAAAACGATCACCGAAATCAGCGCGCAGACCGGAGACAACCCAAAAACCGTTGCGACCCGGCTCTATCGCGCAAAATCACTGCTGAAAGCCATGGTAAAGGAGGAATCGACATGCAGTTGTTCACAGCTGACCGGCATTTGACCGACGAGGCGTTTACTGCGCTGCTCGGCGGCAAATTGGACGAACAGGATGCTCTTTTTGTTGCCGAACACATTGCCGAATGTCCCGACTGTGCGCTTCGGTTTGCATTGGCTGCGCAGGCGCCTGCATCGGTGCGCGCTGCGCCTCGGGGCACCGGCGAACAGATCCGTTCCCGCATCCGGCGAATACAGCAGGCCCGCAACCGGGAATTCCTGCGTTACTGCGCCGGTGCCGTTGCGGGAATGGCCGCGATCATCACCTTGCTTTTCACCGCCCCGCTGCCAAAGGGTTCCGTTTCCGTCTCCCCCGCCAACGACCTTTTGCTGCCGGAACCGTCGCATCTGGAACTGCCGGAACCCAAACAGTTTGATCTGCCAAATCCCGCGGATTCCGAAACAGACGAGGACGACGAGCAGACCAACGGGATCTTCCGGCAGGTGGATCTTTATTTTCGATCTTTGTTCGGCAATTCGGACTGATTCTTATCCCCTTAGCTCTCCCCCTAAAATCTCTTCAAACCGAAGGAGTGTGTCCCCCCTATGACCAAGCAACGCAATAAGTTTCTGACCTTTCTTTTCTCACTTGCTCCCGGGTGCGGTCAGATGTTCATGGGCTTCATGAAACGCGGCATCAGCCTGCTCTGCTTTTTCTGCGCATCTATAGCGCTCTCCAGCATTTTCAATATTGCGGAAATCGGCCTGATCTCGGCCGTTATCTGGTGCTGGGCGTTCTTCGACTCTCTCAATCTGATGTCTCTGTCCCCCGACGTATTTCAAACTGTCAAGGATGAGTTTCTGGTTTTGGGCAGCGATGATCTGCCGCGGTCCGGAATCGCAGCCGAAAAGCTTCTGCACTATCTCGGCTATGCTCTGATTTTCATCGGCGCGCTTTCGATCTGGAACAGTGTGTTTGACTACTTCTACAACACGTTTTATTACAACGCCTTTATCGCCGAGCTTGTCTACCGGCTCAATTATTACCTGCCGCGCCTTGCACTCAGCGCCCTTATCATCCTGATCGGATTTCGGCTTATCCGGCGCAAAAAGATCGAAACCCGCGAATACAGTACATCTGAAAGCAACGAGGTGAATTCTGATGAACAAAACTGATAAAAAAAGCTGCTCCATCCTGAAAGTCGCGCTGAGCATTCTCGGCTTCGCCCTTCTGACTGCGGTTGCGGCGCTCGGCCGCAGGAAAATCCGAAGCGCACGTGCGCAAAGAGAAGGGGGCGCCTTATGAAAAGCGGCCGCCGCATCGGCACCTTTACCGCCGGATTTTCCCTGATCCTTCTCGGCGCCGCGCTGCTGTTCTATACCTTTTTCCCGAACTATGCGGTTTTGGAAATTGCGCTGCGCTTATGGCCGGTAATTCTCATTCTTTTGGGAATAGAGCTGCTTTGCATGCGCTTTTCCAACGCTGAGCAGCCTCTGCGCATTGATTTCGCTTCGGTTTTGCTGATGATCCTCTGCATCGGATTTGCGTTTGCCTGTGAAATTGGCAGATTTGCCCTTCTCTATCTTTTTTCGATTAACGCTTTTTGAATTTTCTGAGCTGAATTAGTATGTTCCCCGCTTGTCTTTCTGCAAGTTTGGACAAGAAAACCAAAAAGCCCCCGGCTCCTGCCGGGGGCTTTTTAAACACTTTTTTGCCGAAACGCGCTGCCTGCACACGGATATTTTTTTATTTTGCAGCTTGCAGCGGCCGCGCAAAACGGCGGCTTTAAAATACGGACTGTGCGGCTTATTCAGTCTGCCTCACGCACGGGTTTTGTCCAACCGCCGCTGCAGACGCGCCTACTGCGTCTGAACGGCAGCGCAGGCTTCTGTCATTTCCGGGACCCGCAGCAGCTTTTTTCGCCGTATCGCGTAATAAATCATTCCGGCCGCGTCCGCGAGTCCCCAGCCGATCGGCACTGCCCACCAGATGCCTGTCACCCCGAAAGCCGGGAGCGGGGAGAGCAGATAAGCCAGTGCGACACGGGTGCCAAGCGACAGAATGGTCAGCACAACCGACATCTCCGGCCTGCCCAGTGCGCGGTACAATCCGTAAAGGAGGAACAGCCAGCCGATGCCAAAATAAAAAGCGCCTTCAATATGCAGATAACGTACCCCCTCCGCAAGGATCTGTGTCTCCTGCGGCTGTACAAAAAGCAGCATCAGCGGTCGCGCAAAAATCCAAATCAGCGCCGACACACTCAGGCAAAAGGCCGTCGCCGCAATAAAAGCGCCCCGGATACCGGCCCGAATGCGCTCTTTCTGTCCCGCGCCGTAATTCTGCGCAACAAAGGTGGAAAAGGCGTTGCCGAAATCCTGCACCGGCATATATGCAAAGGAATCAATTTTCACCGCCGCCGCAAAGGCCGCCATAACCACCGGACCAAAGCTGTTGACCACGCCCTGCACCATCAGAATTCCGAGATTCATCACCGACTGCTGCACGCAGGTCAGCAGGGAGAAACCGGCGATTCGGCGCAATGTCGCAAACCGCACCCGGCAGTGTTCCGCCCGCACCCGAAGCTCGGGGCAGCGCAGCCAGGTATACAAAGCGATCCCCACTCCCGAAATATACTGCGCGATCACCGTCGCCTCGGCCGCGCCCGCAACGCCGCGTTCAAGCCCAAGCACGAACCAGAGGTCCAGCAGAATATTCAGCACTGCCGACACGGCCAGAAAAACCAGCGGCGCCACCGAGTTGCCGACCGCGCGCAGGAGACTCGCAAAAAAATTGTAAAGAAAGGTCGCGGCGATTCCGCAGAAAATCACCTCAAGATAATCCCGCATCAGCCCGTACACTTCCTGCGGCACACGCAGAAAAGTGATGATCCAGTCCAGGCCCCAAAACGCCGCGAGATTAAGCAAAACCGTCAGGCAGGCGATGAGCAGAAAGGAAGCGGCAATCCCATTTTTCAGCCCCTGCGCATCCCTTCGGCCGAAGCAGATGGAAAAATAAGCGCCGCTGCCCATACAAAGGCCCAGCAAAATCGAGGTCAGGAAGGTCATAAGCGTATAGGAGGACCCCACCGCCGCAAGCGCGTCCGCTCCTAGATAACGGCCGACGATCAGGGTATCCGCGACATTATAGCATTGCTGAAGCAGGTTGCCCAGAATCATCGGGACCGCAAAAATAAACATTGTCCGCATAACCGGACCGCGGGTCAAATCGCCTTTCATAAAGCTTTTCTTCCTAAACGAAATTTCAAAATTACGAAACGTAAGGATTGTAGCATGATTCTTTCTGTTCGTCAACCATCTGCTTGCGCAATGCCAATTCCAGCGGTATAATCAAGCTGAAGAGCGGCGCATGCCTGTTTTGGAATCCATAACTGCAATTCTTAAAGCATGCGCGCAGCTGCCTTCTGTCTGCGCGGGCCGGCACGCCGCCGGTTTGCGCGGCAGATTTTCATTTTCCCGGACGAAACGGGGCTTATGGCACAGTCACCGTCCTTATATAAAAGAGGAGGCTTTCGGATGTTTTTGGAAGGTCTGGATGAACTGGATCAAAAAATCGTCCAACTGCTGATAAAAAATGCGCGTACATCCTATTCCGAAATCGGGCAGCAGGTTGGTCTTTCCCGTGTTGCGGTAAAAATGCGGGTGCAGGCGCTGGAGCAGCGGGAGGTCATTGAGGAATACACGACCATCATCAATCCCCGGAAGATCAGCGGCGCCGTTTCCTGTTATTTCGAGATCGAAACCGAACCCGGCGCACTCGCCGCTGTGATCGATCTTTTGAACGCCAGCGACGACATCACCCAGATTTACCGGGTGACCGGGCGGGACAAACTGCACGTGCATGCGGTCGCTCCCTCCGCCCAGGCGATGGAGACGCTGATTCGGGAGCTGATCGATCCGCTGCCCGGCGTTACCAGCTGTTCCTGCAATATAATTCTTTCCCGCATCAAGGACGTAAAAGGGCTGCGGCTTTGAATGCCGCGCCTTTTCTTTTGTCCTGACAGCGGTTATAATAAGGAAAAACCGAATCATAAAACATACACGGCAGGTATCAAACATGAAGTACAATTTTGACGAAATTATTGACCGGCGCGGAACCCACAGCACAAAATGGGAGATCGACACCGCGCATCAGCCGCTCGTGCCGAATGCGATTTCCATGTGGATCGCCGATATGGATTTCGCCGTCGCGCCCCCGATCACCGAGGCGCTGCGTGACGCAGTTGAGCGGCGGATCTACGGCTATTCCGACAATGAATTTGCGGAATACAAACAGGCGGTCAGCGGATTTTATCACCGGCGTCACGGATGGCAGATGAACCTTGAGCAGATGGTATATGCCTGCGGCATCGTGCCGGCGCTTTCTCAGATCGTCGCGCACGCAACCGCGCCGGGAGACGGGGTTATTATCCAGCCTCCCGTTTACCCGCCTTTTTCCAGGGTTACCAGCGACAACGGCCGCCGCATCGTGGAAAATCCTCTGATTTATGAAAACGGCGAATATCGGATGGATTTTGAAGATCTTGCGCGCAAGGCGGCGGACCCGAAAAATACCCTGATGATTCTCTGCTCGCCGCATAACCCGGTCGGCCGGGTCTGGACGCCGGAGGAACTGCGGGAAGTCTACCGCATCTGCCATGAGAACGGCGTTTTGCTGGTCAGCGACGAAATCCACTGCGATCTGCTGCGTGAAGGGGAAACGCACACTCCCATGCTCTCCCTGTTCCCCGATGCGCAGGATCTGGTTGCCTGCGTTGCGCCGACCAAGACCTTCAACATCGCAGGTCTTGGCTGCTCGTTTGTCTTTGTGCCGAATCCCGAACTGCGGCAAAAAATCACCGACGGGATCGGTGAACTGATCGTCAATCCGCTGACCACCGAAGCGGTCATCGCAGCTTATTCCCGCTGTGACGACTGGCTGGATGCTCTGCGCGCTTATCTGGATGAAAACTACCGCTTCTTCCGTGAATCGCTTTGCAAGCGGCTTCCCAAGGCAACGATGCCGCGCATGGCGGGCACCTATCTTGCCTGGCCGGATATCTCGGCTTATACGACCGACACAATGGCGCTGGAAAAGCTGCTCGCCGAGCGCGGCCTTTCGGTCGAAGCCGGTGTGCGCTTTGGCGCACAGGGCGAAGGTTTCCTGCGCATTAACCTTGCCTGCCCGCGCAGCTATATCGCAAAAGCGGTCGAAATTTTGGCAGACGCGCTCACGGAATAATCCTGCGCTTAAACACTGCTGCAATCGCATCTATGCTCCCGGGTCATCCGCCCGGGAGTATTTGTATATTGAGAAAAAGCTTGTTGGCTTCTGTCGAGTGGCTCCCCGTCCTCGCCTCAGACTCCGCTTCTCCGATTTGACCGATTCCCCGATGCGCCTTCTGCATTTGATTGAATGCGCACAAGCAGGTACGGCGATTTCCCGCTTTGTTCAGCGAGCAATTAAACCGTTTTCCGACTATATATATTTATGCATCTGCCGCCGGCCGCGGCGAACCCCCATCCTGCATTAAAGAATATTTTCCGGCGCAGCAACACTTGAAACCATTATTTGGATGAACATCTGCTTATCGGGCGGCGGTTTCAACAGGCACTGGAAAATTGCGAAATTTCTCTAAATCGGATGTCGAATGATTGTTAATCCTACCTTTTCCCGGTAATTTTCCTGTAACGCAACCTTTTTCGAGAATTTAAATTCCGGCAATCTTCCCGGCGTTTCGTGTACTTGCCGGAGCGTTTTGTCAATTCTCAGCGTTCTTCATTTAATTAATTCTCCTGGGTTTTCTACTATTTTTTCGGCATCGTCATAGCCACCGGCTAACCGGCGGCTTGAGCTTGCCCTGCAAGGGCCTATTACCGGCACGCGTCTCAAGACACTTAATTTTATTTCGCCTTCTTCACCTGCCCCACATCCCGTGAACGGACAGTCGTTGTTCTTACGGCAGTCTTTCGTCCCTGATAACCGGCTGTTCGCAGCTCGCTGCGCTCGATGCTTGAAGCGAAAGCTTTTTGCGGGATTCCTCCACCGGCAGAGCCGCTGGTTTCCCTGCTCAATGACAAAGAGTCCCCCGGACGAACCGGGGGACTCTTTTCTACAAAGTTTTACAGAGCACTGATTCAGCGGAACAAATCAGCCGCACACCGATTTTGGCGAAACGCAAGCCATTTAAATCCGCTTAGACGGTTTTGGTGCCGCAGTCGCTGCAATAATTCCCGCTGACCATTTTGCGGCATTTGGGGCAGAAGCGGTCGGCCACCGGCTGCTGCGGCGCCGCGCCGTCCATTGCGCCGCGCATCTGCCCGGCAAGCTGCGCGCCCATAGCCACCTGCGCCGCCATCGACCCCATCTGGTTGCCGCCCTTTTCCATTCCGTCCGCCATCGCAACGGCTGCATATTTTCCGGTATCCTGAATGAAGGACTGCGCCGCAACCTTTTCCGCCATTTTCTGCACCTCGGGCGGATAATTGACGCTGATCACGTTTACGTCCCGCACGCCAAGCCCGATGTCGAACAGTTCCTTGTCCAGCTCCTGCGCCATCTGTTTGCCCAGCTGGCGGCTGTTTGCCTGCAAGGAAACCAGCGCGTTGAGCCCGACCTTGTGCTGCGCACCGAGCACGCATTCACTGATAATGCCGTCCAGTTCCCCAAGGATGCGGTCGGATACGTCTGCAAGGGTATAGGTTGGCCGAACGCCGGCCACTTTTTCAATAAAAGCGAGATAATCCCGGAATTCAACCACCAGATTGCCGTTCATGCCCACCGGGATGCCGCTCGGCACCTCGTCGGTCGGGATCATGAT